>JASJDJ010000019.1 GCA_030065635.1 Xenococcaceae cyanobacterium MO_188.B32 | reverse complement strand
CTCAAATTATGTTGAAGCCCCCTTTCCCCCGCCCGCGGAGCGGGCGGATTTTACACCTGGAAACACGAAAATTCGACCATTCAACCGCCCGCGGAGCCTTAGCTGCCCAGATTTAACCAGGTTTATTGTAACCCTGGAAAATCATTCGCGAGAAGCCCGACAATGTTGGCGAATGTGTTACAAATAATCTTACCTAGAGTATGACTAATCGCGCCTTGTCAAGATTTATCGCCTTTGTATCACTATTAATTTCAGGAGGATTACTCGCGCCAACAGAATCGAAGCCCTCGCGAATAATTTCTCACTTCCATATTTTTGCACATTTGAGATGCTCCCAGAGAGCGCCTCCTAATCTGTTTTCAGAGACGCTCTATAACGACAGTTATATTAAATACTTGGCTATGTAAGAATCAGAAATTATTAAGCACTCAATAAAGATGGTTGTTTAATAGATTCAGCAGCAATAGAAGTATACAACTTACTTAGTTGTTGAGCTACTCCCTGCCAACTAAACATAGTTTCTACTCGTTGTCTGGCAGCTTCTCCTAACTCTTGTTCCCAGGTTGGACTAGATAAAATGCGATCGATCGCTGTAGCAAAAGCTAAATCGTCTTTGGGAGGACATAACAAACCAGTTTGTTCGGGAACAACGGTAAATTTTAAGCCTCCTACTTCTGAGGCAATTACCGGAATTCTCGATGCCATAGCTTCAATTGCGACTAAGCCAAAAGGTTCGTAATGGCTAGGTACAACACAGACGTTAGCTGCACCATAATAGTAAGGTAGTTCATCGCGATCGAGTTGCCCTGGAAAAGTCGTATACTCTCGTAAACCTACTTCATCTACTATTGTTTCAATTCTGGCTCTTTCAATACCGTCACTTTGTCCTGGGCGAGAACCACCAGCTATAACCAGACGAATATCTGCTAACCCTGGGAAGATTGAACGGCTAACCGCTCTCACTAAGGTTTCTATTCCTTTACGTCGATCGAATCTTCCTACATAAAGAACGACTAAACTCGATCTGGGAATGCCCAAACGCAGTCGAGCTTCTGAACGAGATACAGAACCAAATCTTTGAATATCTGTCCCGCAAGGGATCATTTTAATATTACCTTTAAGCGAGACTAGTTTTCTCATGTGTTCTTTTTCTTGAGGACTAGTCGCTACAATACATTCTGCTGTTTCTAAACACTCTTTTTCTACAGCCAAACGGGTTTTGGCAATGGGGGGTATGTGTTCGGTTGAAGCGTATTTAACTGCCCCTAAAGAATGATAAGTATGGATTTGTTGAAGGGACTGATGTTTCTTTAATTCCATACCCACCCACGCGGAAAGCCAATAATTGGTGTGAACTATAGAATATTGAAGGTTGTTTTCTAACTGAAATTGACGTAGTTGACTAACGAACGCAGGTAAATAATCAAATAATTTGTCTCTGGGAATAAAATCTTGCTCTCCAGCTATGAGGCGAATAGTACGACAGTTGGGACTGTGTTGAACGATAGTAGATTGCGTTGCTTTGGTTTTGCGGGTAAACATATCCACTTGCCACCCTTGTCTTGCCAAAGCTTCGCCTACTTGACGAACGTAGACATTTTGTCCACCTGCTTCCTCCTTACCAATATCGATAGCAGGATCGCCGTGGACGGAAATTAGCGCAATACGCTTGTCAGTATTCATATTTGGTTACCGATAACTCGATATACAGTGAAAGTTAGTGAGAATAAAAAAGTATTTTAATTGGCTCACTTAAATCCTCACAGCGCGTGAGTTTTTTCTCACATAAATGAGGATTAACCTCAATATAATTCGCACATATGAGGATGACCAGATGATTTAAGATTTTTTTTATATTTCGCGTATTATAGGTAAAGAAAACGAAAATTTTTGGGTATTTTTTAGATAAGTGAGGCAAAATATCTCACAAAAAGGAGTTACACTAGACGTGTAATCTCAACAACAAATGTTTTTAGATGATTCCTCAAAGTTTTCTCAACACAATCGCCACGGAACATCGCGTCTCTAGTGCGGAATTAGAGGCGTTGTCTTTAGCGATGCAAGGGGAATCGATCGCGAATATTGCTCGACAACTTCACATTAAGGAGGATGCGGTTCGTAAACGTCTCAGTGAAGTTTATCAAAAATTTCAAATTCAAGGTCGAGGACCTGTTAAACTGACTAAACTACAAAGGCATCTAATCAACCAATATCGGGAAAAAGCTAATTTGCAAGCTGCTTTTGCTGACTCTTATAACCAGGCGATAAACTCATCTCCGTCTAAAGAAGCAGCTAATCGTCATAATTATATTGATTGGGATGCTGCACCAGATGTTTCGGTTTTTTACAATCGCACTAATGAATTGGCAACTCTTAATGACTGGATCGTAAACCAACGCTGTCGTCTAGTGGCTGTATTAGGAATAGGAGGAGTGGGTAAAACGGCATTAACAGTTAAATTGGCAAAACAAATTCAAGAACAATTTGATTATTTGATTTGGAGATCGCTTTCATCTGCGCCATCTCTAGAAGAATTATTAGCAGATTTGGCACGAATCTTACAGCCAGAGGTGGAACTCAGTCAATTTAAAACCTTAGAAAGACGCATATTTTGGTTAATTACTCAGTTACAAGCGCGTCGTTGTTTATTAGTTTTTGATGGAGTTGAAGCTATTTTAAGTCCAGGAAAATTAGCAGGAACTTATTTGCCAAACTATCAAAATTATGGTCAATTATTCTATCGCTTGGCAGAAGAACCCTCTAAAAGTTCGCTCTTGCTTACTAGTAGAGAAAAAGTAGGCACAGTTGCTTTGTTGGAGGGGGCAACATCTCCCGTACGCTCTTTAAAATTAGATGGCTTAGAAGAACACGCTCGATCGCTATTACAAGAAAAAGGATTGTGTGGAGAACAAAATTGGACTACTTTAATTGAGCAATATCGAGGTAATCCTCTGATGCTCAAGTTAGCAGCTACTACAGTGCAAGAGGTTTTTGATGGAGATGTAGGAGAATTTTTAGCAACAACTCTATTTCCTCATAGTGTGACAGATTTTGTCGCTCAAATGGTTAATAGACTTTCAGTTTTAGAAGACCGAGTTATTGTAGAGATAGCTAGTCAAGAAATGCCAATTAAATTGCAGCAACTAATAACTAATTTGGCTGAGGTTTCTACTCAAGATATTATTGATGCAGTAGTTTCTTTAAAACAGAGATCGCTTATTGAAAAAGTAAATCACGGATTTGTAATTCCTTCTGCGGTAAAAGAAGTTATAAATTTAAGTAATAAGTAATAAAGAGTTATTAGTTATTACTTAAAGAAAAAGATATAGAATTTTAGCCAAAAAAATGGCAACTCTTATGAGCTCTACCGAACCTGCGATGTAAAACTGTTAGAAACTAGTCATTAAAAGTCTTGCTGTGCAAGACTTTTAGTTCTTGATAGTTGGATTTTGTATATTTTTTCCTAAATCCATTTACAGATAAGCCTTTTACCCAAATTCAACACTGTAAGTTCGGTAGAGCCCTCTTATGGTTACCAAATCAAACAATATCACGGTGAAGTTCAGACTAAACCAACTTTTTGAGAAGAACGACGTAACATTGATGCTCCTCGATTATTAGTTGCTTTTTTCTTGTTAAGCATTAACCAACGAGCTTGCTCGCGAACATTGGCTGGTGCTTTTTCTTGAATTGCTGTCGGGCGATTAGAATAAGCTACACCCCGATAAGTTAAGTTTGCGGGTGGCTGTAGCACGACATTTTGTTTGAGGTTACGGAATCGCCAATCTAGTCCGCGATATTTACCTCCAACTTTTTTTTCAGATGTTTTAATTACTGGTGGATTATATTCGTAGCTGACACCGCGATAATTAAGTATCATTATATTCGCCTCCAATAGTTTATTGCGATTATGAGGCGCGTTCCTTCGGGAGTTTCCCTACTTCCGTCTCTTTATTAGAGATGAACGATTTATTTTCTGTATTTATTGTTACCGTTTCTTGAAAAAAAGTCAAGAGTCTCAGACAATTTTTCTGGTCATATTGTTAGATTGGGAATATAGCGATCGCTGATAGAAGTTTTAAGCAAAAAAAAATTGGCAACTAAAAAAATTACCAAATCATAAAATATTTTTTTTTAAAAAAAGTCAATAATTAGATAGTTCTAAACTATGTAGTCAAATAATTGCTCAAATCTGGAACATCAACCCAAGCTTGAGATTGATTAGATTGATGAGTTAAATCCATCAACAATTGAGAATAAACTCCTTCTTGTAAAGAGGGAACTAGAGACTTTCCAGCATCAATAGCTTCGACAAAGCGATCGATCGTGCGGATAAAGGGTGCTAATCTACCATCGGTAAATACTTGAGGAAAAGCCAGACGTTTGGGTATCTCTACTTCGGTTAATTGTTTTCCTGCGGGGGCTGCCAATAATTTAAATCCATGAACATAGTCTTTGAGGTTATCACTCCCTAAAACTAATGTACCCTTATCTCCATATATTTCTACCCAGTGTCCCCTACCAGCATAAGCAACGGAACTAATCGATAACTGACAGGGAGTCCCGTCAGCCAGTTCTAGCATAATTAAACAAGTATCATCAGCATCAACAGGTTTTAATTGGTTTCCTGCTTGGGGGTCTGGACGTTCGGGGATAGCGCAACTAAGATAACCACATAATCTTTTTACCGAACCAAATAACCAACTAATATAGTCAAAAGCATGAGAACCAACTGCACCTAAAGCACCGCCACCCATATCCTTACGAGCATACCAATTCCACGGTCTTTCTGGATTAGCGCGACTAGTTACAATCCAATCGATTTTAATTAATCTTGTTTTGCCAACGTATCCTTGTTGTAAATATTCTGCTAATAGTTGCCAAGCAGGTACAAAGCGAAATTCAAAATCGGCGATCGCCACTAAATTCTTTTCGTTAGCTAAATGATATAATTCTCTGACTTGTCCGGCATTCATCGCCATCGGTTTTTCTAGCAGTAAATGTTTTCCTGCTTCTAGTACTTCTTTTGCCATTTCGTAGTGTAAAAATGGCGGTGTAGAGATACTTACAGCATCTACTTTAGGGTTAGCCAGAATTTTATCTAATTTATTGTAAGCATAAAGAATATTATGAGAGTCGGCGATCGCTTTAGCTTTACCCAAGTCGGGATTGTATATAGCTACTACTTCCGTACGAGGATGATGCTGAAAACCTGGAAGATGTATTTTTTGTCCAAAACCCGTACCAACTATAGCTACACCAATGGGAGAAGAAGTCATAGTAATTTTTTATATTGTTGCTATCTTAATTTACGATTAATATAATCTGCCCGATCGAAAACTACTTAACTAAAAAATAAGGCTAATTTTGCCAAAATGAGAGCCACTTTCTAGATATTTTAGAGCAGCAAAAATGTCTGTCACGGGAAAAGTTCGATCGACTATGGGGTGAATTTTATGATGGGCGATCGCTTTATTCATGGCTGCAAACATCGCTTTTGAACCCACATAAATACCCCGGATAGAGACACCTTTCATTACTGCCAATAAAGGATTGACTCGTGCTTGAGTTCCTGCTAACACTCCAATTAAGCTGATATTACCACCAAAGCGCACGGCTTTAAGAGATTTAGCTAACGTCCCTGCACCTCCTACTTCCACAACATAATCGACACCTACTTTATTAGTAAGTGCTAACACTTCTTTTTCCCAATCTGGGTTAGTTTTATAGTTAATCCCAGCAAACGCGCCTAATTCTTTTACTTTGACTAATTTCTCATCACTGCTAGAAGTAACAATTATTCTGGCACCAGCCATTTGAGCAAATTGAAGAGCAAATAAAGATACTCCCCCAGTTCCTAAAGTAAGTACCGTGTCTCCTGGTTTTAGCCCTCCTTCGATCAGAGCATTCCAGGCAGTGACTCCAGCACAAGGTAGAGTAGCAGCTTCTTCATCGGTTAAATGGGGAGGAATAGCGACTAAGCCATCTTCAGGAAAAACTACATATTCTGCCAATACTCCGTTCATTTCTCCACCTAAAGCAGATTTAGCAGCTTTTTGAGTTAAATGACCAGACAACCAGTTTTGCATAAAAATACCAGCTACGCGATCGCCTGTTTGTACTTTGGTTACTTTTTCTCCTATTTCTACTACTTCCCCTACACCATCAGAAAGAGGAATCAGAGGTAAAGGTAAATTAGGGTTATATAATCCTTTGATAATTAATAAATCTCGATAGTTGAGAGATGCAGCTTTTAATTTGACTAAGACTTCGCCATAACCAGGAGTAGGAATAGGGCGATCGCTCCTTATTAAACCATCAAGACCAAATTTATGTAGTTCAAATACTTGCATTTTTTTATTTAACTGTCCTTAGCTATTAGTTTCCCACCGTTCAACTATGTTTCGGTTTTTACCCCATAGATAGGAGGAAAATACTCCAATGGATAGATTGATACTCTAAGCAATCTTTTGTTACATATATTAATATAAAGAAATAAAACTTTAAATTAAAGGAGTTAACGAAAAATGGTTATATTAATTTCCGTCTTATTAATTGGTTGGGTTGCTGCTGCTGTAATCGGTACCCAAGCATATTTTAGAGGCGAACAAACTAAGCCTATCCACGAACGTAACCTTAGAGCAGATTCTTTTGATCGTCTAGCCAAATTATTCACAGGTAAAGAAACAGATCATGCCGAGCGAGTTGCTGCTTTTGGGTTAGATACCTACACTAGTCAAAATCTTCCTAAAGCATAGATATAGATAACATACAACCCTAAAAGCTAGATAACGATTTTGTAACCGCAACCCAGCTTTCAGGGTTGTTATTTTTGGAGATACTATTAGTTATATTCGATCGCTTGAGTAGGCAATCTCGACTTGTCAAAAAGCCAATACCATTTACTATTTATTCCGCAGTTACTAACTCTGTGCTACCACGAACACGGCGATGGGTAAGAGTATTAAACAGCATTTGACCGATCGCTTTAATCAAATTACCTTCTAACTCTTGGAACAATTTCATATTCATACTGAAAGCAGAATTAGCCTCATCAACTATTTTTTCGGCAGTTGACATGTCGATAGGTAGTTCATTTAAAGACTGACGATATTGGTTTTTAAAAGCTTTCTCATCAGTAATTTCTGGAAATTCATAGAAAGCCGTACCTTCGCCATCATTAAGATTCATTGCTCTTTGAGAAATCTTCTTGAGAATTTGCCCTCCCGATAGATCTCCTATGTAGCGAGTGTAAGAATGAGCGACTAACAACTCTGGCTCAGAATTAGCTACTTCTCTAATACGGTCTACATAAGCTTGTCCTGCTTCTGAAATAGAAATTTCTTCACGCCAGTTATGACCATAATAAAAACGTAAATCTTCTTCTAAACTTTGTTTGCGATGTAACAAGGGAAAATATATTTTGGAAATAACTGGATGATCCCGTAATTTTTCTATTTCCTCTTCCATTGCCGAATAGACAAAGTAGAAGTTCATAACTAATTTACGATAAGATTTTTTTTCGACTACCCCTTTGAGGAAACACTTCACAAAACCTGCGTTTTCTGCCATAGAATGGGACTTTTTTGTCCCCTCGCGCAGCATAGTAGCTAAATTCACGCTCATGCTAATTTCCCTGATTCTAAAGTTTAACTATCGATGTATTAATCGTTACAAAAAATTGAAAATCTGTCTAATTGGCTAGATTAAACCGATTCAATGAAAATTTTTATTAAGAATTATTACAGAAATTAAGGGAAACCAAGCCCTATCGACGAAGAGACCAATTTTAAAACCTGTAGTATATCAATTGATTTATATTAAGTTTATTATATTTAGGATATAAACCAATTAACATTTTGTAGTGGCCAGTCTGGCAAAAGAAATTTAAAAATTCAAATACTAGTAAAAATGCTTATTTAAATAATGATTTAGTTAATATTTTTTTATCATAAGTTATGATAATAAGACTTTACTTTAAGTGAAGATTCCTACTTTAACTTAACCTATGGGTCAAAAATTCTGATTGTTAATGAGGAATACCCAGATAACTCCAACCCTATAGGCATTATTGCTTATAATCAATACAGGAATTCCTGTCTAATTGATAATTCTTAGTTAACATTTTACAAAATAAAATAATCATACATATATATAGTCATGCCTCGAATACTTGTAATTGACGATGACCCCGCAATCTCCGAACTAGTCTCTATTAACCTGGAAATGGCTGGCTATGATGTCAATCAGGCAGAGGACGGGATAAAAGGTCAAGCTCTAGCTGTACAATTACAACCCGATCTAATCATGCTAGACTTAATGCTCCCTAAAGTCGATGGTTTTACGGTTTGCCAGCGATTACGTCGTGACGATCGAACCTCTGATATCCCTGTATTGATGTTGACTGCTCTAGGTCAAACACAAGATAAGGTAGAAGGATTTAATGCAGGTGCAGATGATTACCTGACTAAACCCTTTGAAGTAGAAGAAATGCTAGCTAGAGTTAGAGCGTTATTGCGTCGTACCGATCGCATTCCGCAAGCAGCTAAGCATTCAGAAATTTTGAATTACGGCCCTCTAACGCTAATTCCAGAGAGGTTTGAAGCAATTTGGTTTGAACGGACAGTTAAGTTAACCCATTTAGAATTTGAACTACTGCACTGCTTATTACAGCGTCACGGACAAACTGTTGCTCCTAGTGAAATTCTCAAAGAAGTATGGGGTTACGATCCCGATGATGATATTGAAACAATTCGGGTACATATTCGCCATTTAAGAACCAAATTAGAGCCAGATCCCCGTCATCCCCGCTATATCAAAACAGTATATGGTGCGGGTTACTGCTTAGAATTACCTAGTAGTGAAGAGATCGGGTTTGATGTAGAGCAAGCAGCCGTCTAGTTGCTCTTAGACAACATCCTTATTGTCTAAAATTTTTGTTGAGCGGTCGCTTCAGTTTCCTAACTTAATCCTCGGAAATTGAAAGATAACGATCTGCTCAATCTTTTTATTGGCATCCTCACTTCAAAGAGAAAAAAGGTTACTGTAACTACCAAAGCTATGAGCTTAAACGTTGATATTAAAGGGCAAGGATTTCCCATTCTCTGTTTACACGGTCATCCTGGTTCTAGTCAAACCATGTCTGTATTTACCAACCATTTACAGCAAAAATATCAAACTATTGCCCCCGATCTTAGAGGTTATGGTAATAGTCCTGCTTTAGGAAATTTTCGGATGGAAGATCACCTAATCGATCTCGAAAAATTACTCGCTCGACTAGCAATAGAAAGATGCTTATTACTAGGATGGTCTTTAGGGGGGATTCTTGCTCTCGAACTCGCTCTTAAATTCCCCCAAAGATTTAGTGGTGTAATCTTAGTTGCTTCTGCTGCTTATCCTCGCAGTAGCCATCCGACTGTAAGATGGCAAGACTTATGGTATACTGGGATCGCTGGGATCGTTAATTACTTGAAACCAGGATGGCAATGGAATATAGACACGTTTGGTAAACGATCGCTATTCCGTTACTTGCTTTATCAGCAAACAGCAACTGCTTATAAATATTTAGCCAAAGAAGGAACCCCCGCCTATTTAAAAACATCTAAGGCTGCCGAAAAGGCACTAACTAAAGCGATCGCCGAAGGATATAATCGCCTAGAAGATATCCAAAACCTCAATCTTCCTTCTCTAGTGTTAGCTGGAGCAGAAGACCGTCACATTACGGCGATCGCCAGTCAAGAAACTGCTCGGAAACTCAAGTATTCTCAGTGGAAATGTTATCCCCAAACAGCCCACTTATTTCCCTGGGAGATTCCTACACAAGTATTAGAAGATATCGCTCGATGGTTAGAAAGTTTTGCTGAAATAACTAGCACAGATAAAAACTAAATCATTTATCCGCTCGCTGAAACTTTAATAATATTGAGTACCAAAAGCAGGAACTGGTTTGAATTTCAAACTATCATCACTCTCATCAAAGATAGTGAGTTGTTGGGGCTGGCAACGTTTAGTCACTACCCCGATCCCCTGAGCTTCTTCTCCTTTTAAATCCTCAATGTAGCCATTTTGGGCAGCGAGTGCTTCTTGCTTACTCAAAAAAGGACCGAAATAGTAAGTACAGCGGGGATTGTCTGTAGTAATTTCAGTCCAGTATGCTAGTCCTAGAGAATCAACTATTCCAGTTAAAAGTTTTGTCATGGTTATTTCCTTTTGCTCCTAAATTTAAGCTAATTTTTTTCTTAAAGTGAATTCTTTACTTTTTTTTATTTTTATTACAAATGTTATACGATCTGAGAGAAATTGGCAGCCCTCTGGCGAGCTACTATTCTTTATAAAGAAGAGACAGACTATAACTTATAGGTAAATAGGTAAATGCTTGTTTTGATAGCCTAGACTAGTTCTACCGACTTTAATTGCCTTTGACGACTAATTTCATACAAAGCGATCGCGGTAGCAACAGAAGCATTGAGACTCGGGGTTTTTCCTAAAAGGGGAATCGAAACCAGTTCGTCGCAACATTTTTGAGTTAACAAACCTAAGCCTTTTCCCTCCGAACCTACTACCAATCCTATCGCACCCTGAAAATTAATTGTGTGTAATAGTTTACTACTGGTAGCCGTAGTTCCATAAATCCAAAATTCGGCTTTTTTCAGTTCTTCGATCGCCTGGCTCAGATTTACTACTCTGGCAATGGGAAAATGCTCTAAAGCTCCTGCAGCTACTTTCATAACTGTAGAAGTAACTCCTACTGCCCTTCTCTGGGGAATTACCAAACCTTGCATCCCCAAGGCTTCTGCGGTACGAATAATCGCACCCAAATTATGGGGATCTTCGATCCCATCAGCGATAACAATTACGGGAGATTTAGTTTTTGCTTTAGCTTGTTCGATCAACTCAGATAATTCCCAGTAAGAATAGGGAGCAGTTTGGGCTGCAATACCTTGATGATTGCCCCCTGAAGTAAGTAAATCGAGACGATGAACTCCCACTTCGTCAATAACCGTGCCATTTTTTTTGGCTGTTTGCAGCAAAGAATAAAACTGGGGAGTATAGCGTAACTTGTTAGTAATCCAAAGGCGATTGATTTGTCGCTTGCCTTTGAGAGCTTCAATTACAGAATGTCGACCATAAATTAGGTCTTCATCTTCTTTTTCCCGCTCGTCGGCAACAAATGATGGTTGTTCTGATGAAGCAGCAGCAGCCAAAGAAACTTTTTTGATTCTTTTGTGCGGATGCCGCTCGTTTTTTCGTCCTTTTTTACTTCTAAAAGACGGATGAGAATCTTTCATAGTAAATTAAGCTTAACAGTTTGAAAGTATCTCTTGATTTACGATAGTAGTTATTACTTGTTACTTAGGAGTGAAAAATTTAATTTTCCTAATAGTTCATCTAATCGCCGAGGATTAGTCAAATAAAGATAACCGATTAGAGTTTCTAAACTAGTTGCCTGTTGATAGATTTTTGGCGATAAGCGTCGGGGTTTTCCCCCAGCAGCATTACGTCCACGACGCAACATTTCTTTTTCTGCGCCAGTTAAATAAGGAGTGAGAATTTGCAAACAATCTGCTTGAGCTTCTGCTCTTACTTTATTGACAACTTGATTATGATAATCAACTATTTTTTTGGGTGGTAGTAGATAGTAAGTACGAACATATAATTCATAGACTACGTCTCCTAAGTAGGCCAAAGCCGTTGGTGATAGCTGTTCTATATAAGAATTTGCCTTATTATCTCTAGAATTAGCTTGAAACCTAACTCTGGCCATAGATTGGATAGAACAACTCAACTTTTCATCGGCTTGCTTTTGGTCTTTTTTCGGTAAATTCACGTCTATGACGCTATTGTTTAATGTTTTCCAGCGCAGCTTCTACAGAAGGCTGGAGAGAAAGAAATTTCTCTAAACGAACTAATTTAACAGTCTGAGTTACGCGAGCATTAGTAACTATCTGCAAGCTACCTCCAGCAGTTTGCGCTTTTTTAACGAGTTGTACTAAAGCTCCCAAACCAGAACTATCAATAAAGTCAATTTGAGAGAGAACTAAGACTATGTTTTTGGGTCCATCATCAATACAGGTTCCAAGTACTTTACGGAAAGTAGGTTCAGAAAAGGCATCTAGTAATCCGGTAAGACGAAATATTTGATAATTTTTCCTGACTTCACGAGTGCCTCTTAAACTAACTGTCAGGTTTAGCTGTTCGGGAATGGCTTTCTCCTCAACTCTAGTTCGATCTGGTCAATGGTACAGTATAGCCCATTTTTTGGCGATAATGTTTATCCCCACTGGACAAAAATATCTTTCAATCTTAGTGGAAAACTTGACAAAATTAAAGACAATAATCATTAAAAAAACAAAAAACCCTACCTTTTTTCTGCAAAGTAGGGTTGTGGAGCAAGAGGAAATACAAATTAAATAAAATTTAAGAATATCGTAGCTAGTAAGAGTTAATTAACTTTTGCCACGATAAAATATTACTATTTCCAGTCTTTTGACACATTAGTGTAAATACCGAAGTTTTTTTTCTTCTTATTTTAACGTAGTTATTTATACTTAGTCTCTGAAGATGACTAAAGAGTTGCTTATTTTGTCTTAACGACGTAACTTCCATACAAGTAAACTATTATTTTGGTAATTACTCTATTTTTGGTAGGGGATAGCAATGAGTCTTACTAATTTTTTAATTAAGATAACTAGATTTACTGCCCAAAAAGCAAAAATATATAGTTTTTTGCTTTTTATTGGGCTATTTTTGTCTCTCCTGCCATTTTCGCTCCTACCAGTATTTTCTCAGCAACCAGTTCAAATTAAAACGCTGATGAGGGCTGATGAAGCTCAGCAATGGCAACCCCTAGTCAACAAATTTAATCAAAAATATCCGCATATTAATCTGGAAGTCATTGAAGCACCTAGCGATAGCAATCAAGTAGAAGATTTATATACTGCTTCTTTTTTGTTAGGCAATTCTCCTTATGACTTAGTTTATATGGATATTGTCTGGACTCCCAAATTTGCAGCAGCAGGATGGTTATTAGATTTATCCGATCGTTTATCCGAGCAAGAGAAGGATAAATTTTTAACTGGAGATATTCAAGGGGGAATGTATCAGGGAAAACTATATCGTATTCCTTTTCGTTCTGATGCCGGTATGCTTTACTATCGCCAGGATTTATTAGCCCAAGCTGGATACCAACCTCCCGAAACTTTTGACAAATTAATTCAAATTTCTCAGGATTTACAACAACAAGGATTGGCCGAATGGGGTTATGTGTGGCAAGGTAAGCAGTACGAAGGTTTAGCTGCCATGTTTGTCGAGATACTTGAAGGTCATGGCGCGTTTTGGGTAGATGCAGAAACCTTAGAAGTTGGCTTAGATAAACCAGAAGCAATTAAAGCAGTGGAATTTTTGCGTACTACTATCGAGCAAAAAATTGCTCCCCCTGGTGTGACTACATACGCAGAAGATGAAACCCGTCGTCTATTTCAAAATGGAAAAGCAGTTTTTCTGCGAAATTGGCCTTACGTATATAGTTCAGCTTTAAATTCTCCCATTGCCGGTAAATATAGTATTAAACCAATGGTTCATGCTGTGGGTCAAGATAGTGGTGCTACCCAGGGAGGATGGGGATTAGGTATTTCTAAAAGCACTAAACATCCAGATGCAGCTTGGCAAGTGATTGAATTTTTTAGCAGTGAGAATTCACAACGAGAATATATTTTAGCTACTGGTTATGTACCCAGTCGTACATCTCTGTTTAACGATCCCGAAATAGTTGCTAAGTACAATTATTATCCTAAATTATTATCTGTAGTTCAAAATTCCGCTTTACGTCCGCCGATCGCTCAATATGCTCAGGCTTCTGATATTTTACAACGTTATTTAAGTGCAGCACTTACAGACAGAATGAGTCCAGAAGCAGCTATGAAGGCAGCAGCAGAAGAGACGAGAAGACTATTGAGGAGTAAGTAGCAAGTAGCAAGTAGCAAGTAGCAAGTAATAAGTAATAAATTTGTTTTATGAGTAATGACAGTTTGGATGGAAGAGAAAAATTAATAGGATGGTTACTATTAATTCCTGCTTTGTTGGTTTTGGCTTTAGTTTTTATTTATCCCATCGCCCGTGCTTTTTGGTTGAGTTTATTTACTGAAAATTTAGGAACTCAATTACAACCAGAGTTTTCAGGCTTAACTAATTACTTACGGATGCTAGGCGATGGGCGTTTCTGGCAAAGTATGGGGAATACTGCTATCTTTACTATTATTAGTGTCGTTCTCGAATTAATTCTTGGTTTAGGTATTGCTCTAGTTTTAAATCAATCTTTTCGTGGTAGAGGAGTTGTAAGAACGATTGCGATTATTCCTTGGGCATTACCGACCGCAGTTATGGGGCTAGCTTGGGCGTGGATTTTTAACGACCAATATGGTGTGGTTAATGACATTTTACAGCGTCTAGGAGTAATCGACATAGGGATTAATTGGCTTGGTTCTCCTGCTTTGGCAATGACAGCTTTAATTATTGCTGATGTCTGGAAAACGACCCCCTTTATTAGTATTATTTTATTGGCTGGGTTACAATCTATTCCTCAAGATTTATATGAAGCTCATGCTATGGATGGAGCTAATCCCTGGCAAAGTTTTTCACAGATTACTCTCCCCCTATTAATGCCCCAAATTTTGATTGCTTTATTATTCAGATTTGCCCAAGCATTTGGTGTTTTTGATTTGGTACAAGTTATGACTGGAGGAGGGCCAGCAGGAGCAACAGAAACTGTTTCTATTTATATATATTCCACAGTGATGCGCTATTTAGATTTTGGTTATGGTGCAGCTTTAGTGGTAGTTACATTTTTGTTATTAATAGCAGCAGTAGCTATTACTTCTTTGTTCTTAAAAAGATTGAGAGTAAGTTAGCTTGATGGTCGAATAATTAATCCCTAATACCTAAAAATATTATGGCAACATTGCGCGATCGCACTAAAGAAAAATCGGCTATAAATACCAAACAAATTATTCTCTGGATTAGTTTAGTACTTATAGTTAGCTTTTTTTTAGCACCTATTCTTTGGCAAGTTCTGACCTCGCTGAAAGTCAATGCAGATATTTCTGCCATTCCTACAGTTTATTTTCCTACCCGCTTTACTTTTAGTCATTATTTAGAATTATTTGCACGTCGCCCTTTTATTCTTTATATTTTAAATAGTGCCTTAGTTGCCATTATTTCTACCCTGTTATGCTTGACTCTTGGTTCTCCAGCAGCTTATGCTTTAACTAGATTAAAATTGCCTGGGGAAAATATTATTTTAGCAGGGATTTTAATAGTTACTTTATTCCCCTATGTTTTATTATTTTTAGGCTTATTAGAAATAGTTAAAGCTATTGGTTTGGGCAACAATTATCTTGCTTTAATTATTCCTTATACTGCTATTAATCTGCCTCTAACTATTTTAGTGATGCGAAGTTTTTTCCAGCAACTACCTAAAGATTTAGAAGATGCAGCTAAAATCGATGGATATAAAATAATTCCTATGTTACTTAGAATTGTTCTACCAATGACTTTACCAGCCTTAGTGACAACAGGAATTTTGACTTTTATTTTTGCTTGGAATGAGTATATTTTTGCTCTTACTTTTATCACAAGAGATACGATGAAAACTATTCCTGTAGCTACAGCACAATTAGGAGGTGCAACGCTTTTTGACATTCCCTATGGACCGATCGCTGCTGCTACAATTTTAGGAACTTTACCTCTAGTTATTTTGGTACTGTTATTTCAACGCCGAATAGTCCAAGGATTAACAGCAGGTGCAGTTAAAGGTTAAAGTTAATTGTCAGAATTAAAAGTAAAAAAAAGATATTAGGGTTCGTGAGATTCAGCTTTTATAACTATAGAGTTTTTCTCATGTGTCATTTGTTTAAAAAGTCAGAGAATTAAAATTTTAAGCAAGATTTTTATTAATTCATTTTTCCTTGAATATTTCTTTAAAAAATTTTTTACATTAAACTGCTAAATTTATTAAGAGTATTTGGGTTAAAGCTATGTACATTACGGAAAACGATAAAGTAGCAATTCGCAAAATAATCGAAAAGCAGATTAATGCTTTTCAAAGAGATGATGCTGTAGAAGCTTTTGCAATTGCCAGTGAAGCGATCCAAGAACAGTTTGGAACGCCAGATAATTTTATGACCATGGTAAAAGAAAGTTATCCAGCAGTTTATCGTCCCAGATCGGTCATGTTTCGCGGGTTTACAACTATCGATTATTATCCTGCCCAGATAGTTGTCTTAATGGATGAAAGAGGAGAATTAGTGCAAGCTGTTTACATCATGAAACAGCAAAAAGATTATAGTTGGCGTATTCATGGTTGTTTTTTGGTTTCTATCGATGAAAAGATAGTTTAGTATCGCTACGCAAAAGTAATGAGTATTTAATTATTAATGGTTTTTTCTAAGTAATTAGATAACTCGATCGCGATTTGTTTTTTGCTGATAACTTGTTGTGGGTTATCTTTTTTGGTAACAAAATAAGCAACTTGTTCGCCATGAATGCCTCGTTCTTCTCCTCTATTAGCCACAACTAGAGGGTAGCCTTGTTTTAATCTGGCTTGAGCTATATTAATTAACTCTTCATGACTGATATTTTCTTGATATTTAAAAGTCACCATATATAATTCAGGAAAATTATTTTTGACTTCTTGAATGACTTTGGGAGTAGGAATTAAATTAATAGTTTTCAATACCCCACCACTAGGAATTTTGCCAGGAAAAATTTGTTCTGGTTGATAGTCAGCCACAGCAGCAGAAAAAATACCAACACGATAGGGATGTTGTTGTAATTCCTCGCTTACTTTGGTGCGATATTCTTGGTAGGTACTAATAATTTGGTGGGGAAGATAGCTAGGAGGCAAATATCTGCCTTGTCCATGAATTAAACAAATATTTGCTCCACGAAGATACAATTCATGGGCAATTTCAATGCCCAATTTACCCGTAAAGCGATTAGTAATACGGCGAACATTATCAATGGGTACGGGCGTAGCTCCTCCCGTTACCATAATGTAAACTCCTTTTAATGGCGATCGACTGACAACACGGGAAACTTCAGCTACAATCTCTTTTTCGTCAGGAAGATTATTTTTTCCGTAATCTATGCGAGGTGGTACGATATGCACTCCCATGGTTTGTAACTTATTGAGGGATTCAGTCAAAATCGAATTATGTAAACTACCGTGCATAGTAGGTACGACTAAAATTTGGGTTTTTCCTCTCTCCATTCGTCCAATTGCCGATCCTAAAGCAGAAGTAATTACCCCGTCGGCGATCCCTAAAGCCATTTTGTTGATAGTGTTATAGGTAGCAGGGGCAACGAGATAAGCAGCAAAGGGATTATCATCACTCAAATGTTCCGCAGCAGCAGTTAGCTTGGTAACTACAGGATTAGTAGTACTCCATTCCAAAGTATCGATGGTAGTGTAGCGTAAAGCTTCTGGGGAGGCAAAAGCAACCACATCCGCCCCCTGACGACGCAAAGCGCGGGCAAGAAGGGGAGCTTTCATCGCTGCAATACTACCAGTAACTAGTAAGGCGATAGGTTTGTGCTGAAGATGAGTACCATCTAAGGGTACTTCGCGATCGCCTAAATCTGATTCTGGAGGCGGACTAAAATCCCAATTGCTCATGGAATACTCGATATATTATTTTTGGCTACTAGTTGACTATATATTGAGACGACCTGTAGTAAACAACTGATATCCAGAGATAAAACTAGCCAAAGAACAAAAGAACTGGGCGATCGCCATTAAGCGTTAAGCAATTGATACGATATTGATAGGTATCGACTTAAAAGTATGCTGACATCAACCAAGAATTTAACCCTGCAAGAATTCTTCAATCTTCCAGAAGGCGATCGCCCTTGCGAACTTGTAAATGGTAAAGCCATTCCTAAAATGTCTCCTAAATTTTTTCACTCTAGGCTGCAAAAAACTTTATTGCTATTATTGGATGCCTGGGCAAAAAATAGAGGTAGAGTAGAACCAGAGTGGGCACTAACTCTTAAGAGAAATGAAATAGATTGGGTTCCCGTACCAGATATAACTTATATTTCTTTCGCAAGATTGAGCGCAGATTGGATGTTAGATGAAGCCTGCCCAGTCGCACCAGAGTTAGTTATAGAAATTATTTCCCCTGGACAAACATTTGGAGATTTAGCGGAGAAATCGGTCGATTATCTTCAAGCAGGGGTATCTAGAGTGTGGCTGATAGATACCAAAGCCCAAAGCATTACTATTTTTTATCCCGATAAATTACCGAAAACTCTCAAAGGAAAAGCAGCTATAGATGATGATTTATTTCCTGAATTAGAAATTACTCCGCAACAAATTTTTCAGCAAGCAGGTTTAATCTAACTTAAGGACGATTTTCTGGAGACGGACTAAAATCTTAATTGCTAATGTAATACTTGGTATATTATTCTGGGATACTAATTGACTATTTAAATTAGCTCATTTTTTAGTTGAGATGAATCAGTGCCAAAATTAAACTTTCCCACAATACCTACATTTGAGAGCGTAGAAGATGAGCGATGTCACCGCCAACAGCGTTTAGCCGCTGCATTCCGTCTGTTCGCTCGCTACGGGTTCGATGAAGGACTTGCCGGACACATAACCGTCCGTGACCCTGAATTTTCCGATCATTTCTGGGTTAACCCTTTAGGGATGTACTTTGGTCATATTCGAGTATCAGACCTACTAGTGACGTAACCCACACTGACCGCAAGCGGTACAGTCTGGGCTTCTCCAGTCCTTCAGATTGAAAGAGAGAGACTTCGTTCGTGGTACTCGGTTGTCTTTCCCACTACCGCGTTTTATACAGAGGTACACGCCCAGCCCCTGTTTTTGTAGAGATTATGAAAAACTACTACGCACTTGGTATCCCAATAGACTTTTACGTTCCCAAGGATAAACCCAAGAATTCTGGTTCACAACCCATGTCTATTTTCTTTTCTAGGTACATTTGTCCGATGAGGCTATTCTCACCTCACGTCGGAACAAAAGCATTATACAACGTCTAGAACCCTTGCTATACAAAGTTTTTGTTTCAAAAGTGTAAACCCATGACCGATAAACCCTGCGTCGGCTTTCATCCACACACCGAATCGAAGATTACGGTGTGGGGCTTCCCGCCGACAGAGCTAATCAACCATAAGGGGGAAGTGGTGAAAGGGAACAAACCTGTAAATACGGCTGCTTTCGCTATCCATTTCCAGCTCCACCAAACCAGACCCGATGTGAATGCGGTTGCCCATGCCCATTCACTTTATGGCAAAACTTGGTCAACTCTAGGACGCTTACTTGACCCACTTACTCAGGATGCTTGTGCTTTCTATGAAGACCATGTCTTGTTCGATGACTATACTGGAGTGGTACTCAACATTGAAGAAGGCAAGCGCATTGCTACCACTCTTGAGAAAAAAAAGGCAATTATACTCCGTAACCACGGATTGCTAACCGTTGGCAATTCAGTAGACGAAGCTGCTTGGTGGTTTATCACTATGGAGCGCTCCTGCCAAGCCCAACTCCTGGCAGAAGCAGCGGGAAACCCAGTACTGATTGAACCTGAAATAGCTCGTTTGACCTATAGTCAGATTGGCTCTGCACCCATTGGCTGGTTGAGTTTTCAGCCTCTTTATGACATGATTGTGAATCAAGAACCAGATTTGCTTAGCTAACGATTACTCTTTAAAGCAATTCTGCATCGCCACAACCAAATTACAATATTTGGGAAGTACCTAAAAGTATGTTCTCAATAGTTTTCAAGAGTACTTGTCCAAGTTATAGATTAAAGATAATAATGAAAATAGTTACACAAATCCATACACAGCCTTTGTCAGAAACAGTTGGCCAACAAGTTATCAATGCTGACAATGTGAGTATTTTCGATCTCAATCAAGAATCGATTGTTAACCTGTTTCAGTCTGATGGTCTATATTAATAGCTTACTTCCAGCGAAGAGCATGTCCCCAAAGATCGTATCCTTTGAAGATGGTTCAGAGATTGACGATGAAATTATGTCTGAGCTAAATGAAATTGCTGAAAAAATAACGGCAGAAATTAGCTGGAAAAAAGGCGATATTTTAATGGTCGATAATACTAGGATTATGCATGGTCGAAGAGCCTTTTTGGACGAGAAACGGGATATTTATATACGGTTGTGTGACCCAGCTTTTCTATAAATAGGTTTTTCTACTTTTTCACAAACAACTGAAAATTAGTTCTAGTGATGATAATCTCCATGAACAAGTAATACACTCACGAGTAGCGAGCTTTGTTTCTTAACCCTGTGCAAAAATAGAAAGATAGTTAGTTCTGTGCTTGGCGATCGCTCTTTTTTTCCTATGTCCTCATCTTCTTCCGATCCCATCCAAACCAAAAATATTTCCCAAAACAAAAGTAAAGGTAAATCTCTTCCTGCTTCCTTTATTATCAGATTAGGCAAATTTGTTTGGACAACCCAGTGGAAAATAATGATGTCCAAACTGGCACCTAAAAATTCTTCAGGGGCATATGTTCGCCCAGCCAGTCAGTTTAGAAATTTTGTCGGCACAGAAAAAGATAACCTTTATCCACCAACTTCAGGGCGTTATCGTCTTTATGTAGGGTTAGGATGTCCTTGGGCGCATCGTACTCTAGTGGTAAGGACACTCAAAGGATTAGAAGATGTTATTTCAGTCTCTGTTGTCTCTCCTTCTGGAGATGAGGGGATCTGGGTTTTTGACACTCCCGAAGAAAACTGTCGTACACTACCAGAACTATATCAGTTAGCTCAATCAGGCTACAACGGACGCTCTACAGTACCTGTTTTATGGGATAGTCAGACTAAAACTATAGTTAATAATGAGAGTGCCGAGATTATTGTCATGCTCAACTCTCAGTTTAATGAATTGGCTAAAAATCCCCATCTGGATTTATATCCTGAATCATTAAAACCACAAATCGATCGCTGGAACGATCAAATCTACACTACTGTCAATAACGGCGTATACCGTTGTGGTTTTGCCCAAACTCAAGCAGCTTATGAACAAGCTTGCACTGAACTTTTTGCTACTCTTGACGAAATTGACAAGGTACTAGAAGCAAACCGATATTTGTGTGGCGATACAGTAACCTTGGCAGATGTACGCCTATTTACTACTTTGTTTCGCTTCGATATTGTTTACTATAGTCTGTTCAAGTGTAATCGTCGCCGAATTCAAGACTATCCTAATTTAGGAGCATATCTCAGAGATTTATACCAATTACCTGGGGTTGCGGATACTTGTGACTTAGAGAGTGTTAAACAAGACTATTATGGTAATCTGTTTCCCCTCAATCCAGGGGGTATAATTCCTTTAGGACCCGATCTCGATAATCTCCTCGAACCCCACGATCGCGCTAACTTGAGTCAGCAATCTAATCTGCCAAACCATAAATAATTACTCATCTTTTTTGAAAATAAAACTAAATTAATTCCAGTTATCAATAACTTCTAGGAGCTTATCTTTGGAAATATAACCTTTGCCCAATGCATCTAAAACATTTTGAAAAGTTTTAAATTCAGTTTTATCCTTTTTCTTACGATCTCTAAGTCTATCAACTATTTTTTTTGCTTTCTTTTTTCCCAAAAAGGACATTTTTTTTAGAACTAGTTCGCAGACTCGATCGTCTGAAATTTGATTAAAAGCATACAGTAATGGTAAAGGTTTTGGTATTTTAGAGTCAATATCATTTAATATCTCAGCTTTTAAAGAATTAAGATGATCGATTATTAACTGATCGGAATCTTTGATTTGAGCAGACAGGTTCGCAAGTTCAACATTTTCAGTTTTTTGAATAGATTTTTTGTCTTGAGATTGTCTAGTTATTTTTTCTAGATTATCTATTGCTTCCAATTGCTTTATGACAGAATTTTGATTGTTTTTATTAACAACAAATACTCTAATCCTATCTGGCAGATTCGGATTAAGTTCTCTTGCTTTTAGCAAAGCATAATAATCAAAATATCCAGATAGTAATTCATAATTCTCTATGCCAATTTCTTTAACCACAGGAATTCTAATAGACCAACCTTCTAATTCAACAATAGTCCGTGCCGTAAATAATATTCAAACCGTTTTTCTAACTGCTTTTCTGCTAAATTTTGAGTCCAATATTCTACTAAAGTATTGCCAAATGCCCAGGCGTTGCGATCGGGTGGAGTATCATTATTCAGCAAAAGCGACCACAAAGATAATAAATCAAAGTTAAGCAGATTAGGGTCTTTACTTAGTAACATAAATAAGTCGTATGCCATTTGTAATTTACCAATCACTACAGGCAACTGTTCTACAGGAATTTGTTGTGCTAGAGCATAAGCTAAGGCAGTATTACCCGTTGTCATGGTTGAGAGAAATTGCAGTACGGGACTTTTAAGTAAAGCCGTTACTCCTTGAGTAGTAGTCATCTGGAAAGTATAGCGATCGATAATCTTAGCAGCAGTAAGGATACGGGCTTCGCGATCGCGTAAGAAACGTGCTATTCTATATTGTTTAGCCCCCGTAATATTATCTAATAGTGCCATAGATAAAGATTCGATTCCCCAGGCGTTACGATCTTTTTGTTTGTCTTCGGTAACTAATGGCAAAATTAAACTACAATAATCCCCTAAAAATTCAGCCCGATACTTTGTTGCTTCTCGAATCGATTTTTCTTTTGGGGTTTCGCCATTTTGCCAATCATAGGGAGGATTCCATTCCCGAATAGGGCGCAGACGATCGACTTGAGTGACAATAGCAATAGTGGGTAAATCTTCTACTTCTATCCGAATATCTTTGAGAAAGTCCACATCCATCTGTAAAGCGGGATCGAGGGCAGGAGTTACCAATAATAGTAAATCCGCCTTAGCAGCATAATCTAGGACTAATTCTCGCAAATCTTCGCGGTTAACTTGTTCGTAACCAGGAGTATCCCAGAGATTCAGTTTCTCTTCTCCTGCTGTGGAATAATGATAGCTTTGGATGCGATCTGTACTGGGTAAAACATCAACTTCTGCTAAATCTTGCCGAAAAAGAGTATTAATCAGGCTACTTTTTCCTGCCCCAGTACGCCCTACCAAAAGAATATTAACGGGTTTTTGTTCGACTTCTTCAGTAGATTCTGCTTGGGTGATAATATCTCTGAGAGTTTGAGTTTTGGCTTGAGGTAAAGTTGCCGTAGTAGTGGTGAAAGAAGGTGGTAGAGTATTACCACTATAAAGAGCGATCGCCTGACGACATAAATTTCTTAAAGCTGCTTCCCGAAACAGTTGGTTTAAATTAGCTAGTAGCTGTTGATTAGCTTTACTAGTATAACTTTGACTAGTGGTTTTGGCGATCGCTACAGCAGGATTAATGACCCACTGTGCCCAATTCCAAACTTTAAATAATTTGCGGGCTGATGGTTCTAGTTTTTGATAAACTTCATAGGCTTCATAAGCTTGTCCAATCGTAACTTGGTTGAGTGCTGGAGATAGTTTACTTATCCAACGATCCATATCATCTACTGTCCCTCTAATTAGTCCGTAAGCCTGGGGAATATAGATATTTAATAAAGGACGTTTGACTTCTGGATGGTAAGCATGAGCCACTTCTACCACTAACTCCTGACATCTACCCCAAAAAGTTTGCCAGTCCTCCCAAATAATGGGATCGCTTTGAGATGTTTGTAAAATATTTTGTAAAGCAGTTTCTACCTGTTTTCCCGCTTCATCTCCTGGAAGAAGTTCAATTTGGTTATCTGAAGATTCTAATTCATGAGTGATTTCATCTATGGTGGCTTCTATTTGGGCAATCTCTGTTTTTGTCCACTTTGCCAATAACCAACGCCAACCACCAAAGACAAAGATAAATACTCCCCAAATCCAATTAATTTCCCACTGATGAATCTGTGTCCCCGCAGCGATTAAAAAGAAGATAATAATAGACGCGATCGGTGTTGCTAAAACTAGCCATTGCCAAGGTTTTAGGCGTACCATGGTTAACTGCTCGACTTTTTTTGATTATCCAGACTTACTTGTAATTGTAGTGAAATTAATCCCAGAAAAAGACTGGGAAATAAGTTCACAAACCAGATATATCAATTAAAAAATACTGGGAATTTTACAGATTGTAGACCGGGCTTTACTACGATTTGAGTGTAGGTAATTTTATTAAACATAGATAAAGTAGCTTAAACCATAGCAAATAGCTGCTTGTCTAACTTATTTGGTTATGGAGCAACAGTAATGAATAGATTAGCTCAAGTATTCTTATTTTCTCGGAACAGTTTCGCTGTAATTACTTCTGCCATCATGATGAATTTTTTGGCAGTTGAAGTAACCAAGGCACAACCTCAACCATCCTGTTTTATGATCGACACTTTTGGTAAGGTAACCAACCTAGAACATATCTGTAATACAAAATCCAACGTATCCGCAACAATTAACTACGGTATCAACGGTGCATCTAAGTCTAAGAGAACAACAATTTCCTATCACCCAGGAGAAATAGTTCATTCAGTGGGTGATGCTAGTGTTCCCTTTACTTTGGGTACTTCTAGCGCGCTCTATTACTCGGGTAATTCCTTAGTGTATGTGAGAAGATATCGTGAGGTACCAAGAAGATTTAACACTAGGAATAATGTCAGAAATGCGGTACTAGGAGTAGGAGCAAATAACAGAAGAGTTAATTTTTCTGGCAGAACTCCCTTCCTTATTTATCGATATCAAAAATAGTAGTTAATAATCAAAAGCTAGATCTCGATCGACATGAACGCAAAAAGTTTACTACACGCCTGAAGACTTAACCGTATAGGGAATTTCTTCGATCGCTAAATTATCCGTATCCTGACGAGCGTAAGTTAGTTGTAGCCTTTGTTCACCAGCATACTTAATTAGCTTGCCACCGTATTGTTCAGCTTTTGTTCCCAGACTTTGAATCCTCACTTTCCCTCCAAACACTGTTGCCCTAGCCAAATAAATTACCAAGTCATCTCTTGAGGGACGATTAACTGTTACACTGGCAGTAAGATGGGCTAGTCCTCGTTCATCCATCTCTTGGGTTAAAGCCATCGCTGTATTCCTTACACCTCGAATAGCGACAATGGCAGCAGCAACTGCCATAGTAATATCTATACCTTCTTCGGTAAAAATTTGCTGATTGGAAAGATATTGAAAGTTTCGTTCTCCTAAATCCCCCCGAATGCGACGATGAATTAAGTTGTGAGGATGGTAATTATTTAGCGCACCAGCGATCGCGCCACAAGCTGCGCGGGGTTCCCGCCAAGGAGATTCGCGGGTTTTGCCATAAATTCGCTGTCCTCCTTCTTCTAAACGCCCTACATGAGTTTTTAAGTCAATTGCTACCAATGCCATCGATTGAGAATTACCATTGTATATTTGTTGTCGTAATGGCTCATCTAGTTGATGGGCAACGGTTACATGGGCTAGGGTAGAGCCATTGTCGGTACCGCCCCCTGCTGGGAAAAAAGCTTCTAATTTGAGTTCGCCAATTTCTGAGAGAGTGGCAAAGCGCGACGCTACTACGTCCCGATAACGTTTAGTCGCTTCCCCCTGATGAATGCGATCGCCACAGTTGGTATAACCTAAAGTCGTGACTACACTAGGCAAGCTTAAATCTGCCCCACAAGCCTTAATATCTGTTTGACTAGCAGCAGCTAATTGCAGTTCATCCCGTAGTAATTGTAAGCCTTTAATCAAAGCATAGCGATCGCTAACAATTTCGTTAAGGTAGTTATGGTAGGCATTACGTTCCATACCAAAGCTAGCAGAAAGCGACCAAAATTGGTCAATACGTTTTTGGGCAGCAGTAGGATCGAAAGGGATGGACATGAGAATTTTTTAGTGAATTACTACATTAGGTTGCACTAACTTAACTCACCAAATATCTATTCTTTATAAACCACCATTTTCTCTAATCAGAATATTTCCAGCAAAGAGCGAGTAATACTAGCCCCAGTATGTCCTGTAGTTAACCATAAAATGGCTCTTGCTCCATCGCGCAAAGACTTTTGCATAGATTCTGGAGGAGAATTGGAAGGTACGGATACGGGTTTGAGGACAATTCCTCGACTACCAAAGACGATTTCCCCAATTATACGAGCGCGAGGCATATGGTTTTCCGAAGTAATTAAATATACACTATCTATTCCTTGAGCTTTTAGTTGGTCAACTAGGCTGGTAAAGTTAGTGACGGTATCGCTAGCTTGGTAGTCTAAGTGTAAGCGATCGCCTTTTATGCCAGCCTTGGCAAAAATTCTTTGAGCGTAATCTTCTGGACTACCAGAGGAAACCCAAATGGGCAAATGGGGATATTTTTTGGCTAATTGAGCAGCAAAGCACTCTCTTTCTTCATGTCCACCCAAAACAAATAATGCTTCTGGTTGTACTACATAACTCTGAACTTGTTTATAACCAAACCAGAGACATACAGCCATAGCTGATAAAAAAAGTAAACGTAGTTTCTGGCTCTTGTTCTTCGTTGGAAAATAAGAGAATTGATTTCTTGATTGACTATGATTAAGCAGCATTACAAAGAATTATCAATCTAGTCTAACTAACAATATCGATCGAGATACGATCGATAAATTATAGAAATTTATTTGGCTAATTGGCTTAATTTAGCGCAAAAAAAAATATTAAGAAATAGAAACTCGGCAAGATCTACAAGATAAGTGTTTCCGTTACCATGAGGAATAATATATATCCTATTGTGAGCAAAAATTCCTAATAGTTGCGATGAAAATCGGCAAATATAAACTTTTTGGCTTGTCCAACTTGGGCTTGTCTGTTATGGATCTTTACATTGCCAAGGAGTTAATTCTACCCTTTATCTTTGGCATGGGTATTTTTACCTCTCTAGGGTTATCTATCGGCACTTTATTTGAGCTAGTCCGCAAAGTTACTGAATCGGGACTATTTTTGGGCGTTGCCCTCAAAGTTTTGTGGTTGAGAATGCCAGAATTTATCGTGTTTGCTTTCCCAATGTCGATGCTTTTGGCAGCTTTAATGGCATATAGTCGTTTGTCTAGCGACAGTGAACTAATTGCTTTACGTAGTATCGGCATTAATCCTTATCGTCTCATTCTCCCTTGCGTAATTTTCAGTTTAGTAGTAGTAGGTGTAACTTTTACTGTTAACAATTTTGTTGCTCCTGCTGCCAACTATCAAGCTGCGATTACTTTAGACAAAGCCCTCAAAGAAAGCAAACCTACTTTTCGAGAAAGTAATATTCTCATTCCCGAGGAAAAGACAGTTAGATTTCCTGATGGCAAAAAAAGAGAAGTACTTAACCGTTTATTTTATGCCGAAGAATTCGACGGCGAACAGATGAAAAATATCACCGTTCTCGATCGCTCTCAAAAAAATGTCGACCAAATTATAACCGCTCAATCTGCTAATTGGAATATTGCTGACAATACTTGGGACTTTTTCCAGGGAACTATTTATTTAATTACCCCCGATGGTTCTTATCGCAATATCGTTCGTTTTGAACATCAACAAATTGCTTTTCCTAGAACTCCTATTGATGTAGCTCGGCAAAACCGTGACTATAACGAAATGAGTCTGATTCAAGCACGAGAATATCTTAAGGTTCTGGAAGTAGGAGGTAAAACTAAAAAAATTCGTAAACTCAAAGTCCGCATTCAACAAAAGATAGCTTTGCCCTTTGTTTGCCTTGTCTTTGGGTTAATTGGAGCAGCTATAGGTATCAAGCCACAAAATACTGGTAAAGCTACTAGTTTTGGTATTTGTATCGGCTTAATTTTTGCTTATTATTTACTGGCTTTTATTTGTAGTTCTTTGGGGGTTTGGGGAGTATTATTACCTTTTTTAGCTGCTTGGCTACCTAATTTTTTAGGCTTGAGTGCTGCTGGATTGTTATTATTTACTTCTACTCGTTAAATTACTCTTATTTCTTAATCAAAAATAGATAAAAGGTAAGATAAAAATAAGCTAAGATTATTTCAGCCAACGTAGTCTGTTGACATTAGTTCTTTATACTCCTAGCAGTATGAACGATTTTAAAAATACTCCCGCATCAATGCGCTATCTTAGTGCTCGCCTAAAGCCATTCCGAAGACCTATGTTTTGGGGGTCTTTGGGACTTGTTTCCCTCATCGGATTGGCTATCTATCAGTATTGGCGACATCCAGATTGGCTTAATAGTAATTTGGCAGAAATAGAGACAAAGAGCAATATCTCTACTAATGATGTGTCAAATTCAATTAATCAAGCACAATTATCGGCAGAAGATTTAGCTATTGGTGCAGAATTAGATAATTTAGATTTACTTTTAAAAGAATTAGAACAAAATCAAACTATACCTCTAAGTCAATCTAGCAAATCTAAAAAATCCAAAAATTCTTTTCAAATGGGCGATCGAAATACAATCTATCATCGCTTTCAAGAACAGCAAAAATCTAACGTAAATCGAGTGCCTAAACCTTTAATACCAAAGAAAAATACTACGAACAATCTGGTTACAAGCCCAACGAGAAATATCTTTAAACTGCCTAACTTTAATAGCTATACTCCTAATACTCCTACTACTCCTACTACACCTACCACACAAAACTCAACCTCATCCAACCTTGAATTAATTCCCAATCCTGTTGGTAGACTTTATTTATCAGACCGCGATCGACTAAATAATACAATTAGACCAAATAATACTTCTACTTCGGGTTCGGTTAATTCTGTTTCACCTATAAATTCTTTTTCTAATAATAGACAAACTACAGACGGAAACTTATCTTCTCAAAATAACTCTAACTTTTCTACGTCAGGAATTAGAGTAAATACGGGGGAAAACAACACTTCTATTACACCTTCTCCTATCCCCTATAACAATAGTATAAATGCAACTCCCGTCACCCCAAGACCAGCTTACGGACAACCAATCTATCAACAACCAACAAATCAACAACCAACAAATTTTAATGTTAACCCTGGTATAGTTGGAAATCAACCTGGGAATACATTACCAACAAGGTTTCCGCCTAGTAATTTGAGTAATCAACAACAAACACAAAGGTATTATCAACTTACTCCTAATAACTATCAATTGCAACCGCAAGGATATAATCAGCCCAATGTAAACAGTGGCTTTAATACTCAGCCGAATAATAGTTTTAATTCTCAGTCCAATAGTTTTTCTTCCAGTGGCAGCTTTAGTAATTCTCAATTCAACAACAATTAACTCTGTATAGACTCAGTAGTCCGCAATTTATTGGCAGATAGAACGTCAATCAATTCAGATGATTTCAGTTTCTGCCAATTCTTCTAATTGAGGTTGATTCAGTCTGAAATGACGTTCGGTGTTTTGCTTAAAGTTTTTGAGAACCCCAATTCTTTGAGGAGATTGCTGATATTGTCGAGCATTAATTTGATATTTACCAACAAAGGATGATACACCAACTTCTTTGGGAAATAAATACATTAAAAAGAAATCAAGTGTGGTTGACTTGAGTAATCCTTGAAGAACAGCAACAGTACCAAAGCGAATTCCTGTAGCTTTTTGTTCTTCTAATATAGCTTTGATGTGTTTTTCGTCTAGTAGTGCCGACTTTTGTAAGTAGTAACCCAAAGGTTTTCTAGTTTTCTGTTGTACGAGCTGCAACCAATCTTGAGCCAAAAAATCAGCAGTTTCTGGTTTGAGCCAACCTCGCAGAGCTAAAATCTCTCCCAAACGCAAATGAGGATAATCTGTTTGACTTTGTAAGGCTAACTGAAGTTGAGGAATAGAAACTAAGTCAGCTTCTCGCAAAACCATTCCTAGAGGTTTGGGTTGAATAGCAAAAGAACGAGATTTAGACATAAATAATCTTGCTTGACCTTGAACAAATTAACTGGGGAATACCAGTCACCTTTACACTGCCCTACGACGACGGTATAAAGGTGACTTAGTGCAAAGTACTTTGTCTTTACAAGACGAAGTACCTTGCACTTTTCTAATTGTATTGAGTAAATCAATCGAACTTAATGATTCAAATCACCCTACGATTAGGGTATCGATCTGTTCAAAGCGATCGCCTAAATTTAATATAAAAAGCACTATGAGGGCGTATTGCATACGCCCGTGCTTTTTCCCCTTTCTTACTCGATTTTGTTAAGGATAGATACGTCTGACAGCTAATAGCTAATAGCTATAATCTTTACCCTTCAGGGCAAAGAGATTCAATTGGTTACATAGACATAGTTTGTTCTAAGTAAGTTAATTCAGTAATGGGTTCATTTATCAAGCATTGCCAATGACAAGTAAACAAATCCGGGTCTTGAGATCTCAGACTAGCCAAAGCAGGGGCAGCAGGAAAAGGCCAAAGTCGATCGAAGACAATTTCACTATTGTGTAAACTGAATTGAATTAAATATACTCCAGGGATGACCGATAACGAACCGAGCAAATTACGAGCAAGATGATGAAGAGATTGACGATGACGGCTTGATAGAATAACAGGCTGTTCGTAAGAGTTGGGCATTGCTCCTTCTCCAATCACTTCAGCATATAACAAACCTTTTTCAGTCAAGATAACTGGCAACCAAAGATTACCAAGCCAATGATCGCCAAAACTGGTTTTGTAGCCTAAATTATGTTCGATCCAATGCCGTCTGCTAGTAATGTCTTTACAAGCAGAAAAGATATCTTTAGCGGGGAAATCAAAATAATCGGGTAGTTGAATTGTCAAGGGACAATAAATTGTTCGAGATTCTCCTGCTACAAATTTTGTTCCTTTCGACCATAAAGAACCAGCAGAAACAACTTCAATCGCAACTGGTTCGGATGAGTAGGTAGCTATCCCTCTTCTAATGGCAGCAACCATTCTTTCTGTAACTGGTGAAGCAGAGATTAGTTTCCCTTGTGTGCTAACTTCAGCGTTAACAATAATTAAAATTTTTTCCATTCCCCTTCCATAAATGTATGAAGTAATGTGATTGTCCTGGATGTATAGATAATTTAGTTAAATGGTAGCTGATGAATACCTCCATACAAAGACAACATTTTAGTTTTGCTTTGCTGTTGAGAGAAAGTTTGTAAGTTAATTTTCGTGGGCATAGCTTAAACTTTATTGTTGGTTAATGGATATTGCTCTAAGAGAAGCAGCGGGCTAAGCCCAATTACTTTTCAAGGTTTTCCCTAGTATAAAACCCAATCACAAGTATAAAATATTGATTTTTGAACATTTGTGATCTTCGACTTTAAACCTTTGACCACTTATTATTAAAACTACATTTTGATGCGGGATTGTTTTCTTTTGTCTATTTTAATTATTTCTTGACTTTATTTTCAAGCTCAACAGAATCTCTTTGTGTTAAATTTTGTACTACCTTATCTTATTCACAAGCCGATTAAACCGTGGAGATTCCTCCTATTCATCCAGATACTATTGAAGAAGTAAGACAAGGAGTTGATATTGTCGAAGTCATCTCTGAGTATGTGGTTTTACGTCAAAGGGGAAAGGACTATCTTGGTTTATGTCCCTTTCACAACGAAAAAACACCTAGTTTTAGCGTTAGCTCTCAAAAACAACTCTACTACTGTTTTGGTTGTGGTGCAGGGGGAAATACTTTTAAATTTTTGATGGAGATTGGTCAACAATCTTTCGCCGAAGTTGTTCTAGACTTAGCTAGGCGTTATCAAATTCCCATTAAAACTCTTGAACCCCAACAAAGACAAGAAATTCAGCGTCAAATATCTCTTAAAGAACAATTGTACGAAATTGTCGCTGTTGCTGCTAATTTTTACGAACACACACTACGACAACCCCAAGGAGAAAATGCTATAACCTATCTTCGCTCGACCAGAGGTTTAGATGAATCTACAATATCTCAATTTCAACTAGGTTATGCTCCCTGTGGCTGGGAAACTTTATATCGTTATTTGGTAGAGCAAAAACGCTATCCTGTTAATTTAGTCGAACAAGCGGGATTAATTAAAAAGCGTAAGTCAGGGAATGGGTTTTATGATGTATTTCGCGACCGCGTTATGATTCCGATAGCGGATAGTCAAGGTAGACTAATTGGTTTTGGCAGTAGGACAATAAGCTCAGAAGAACAACGGACATCTCAAGCACCTGGGGAGACCCCAGGTGGCGTGTCCTCACCCAAATATCTTAATTCTCCAGAAACACCCTTATTTGATAAAAGTAAAACTCTTTATGCCCTCGATCGCGCTCGTAATAGTATAAGTAAAGAAGATAGAGCTATAGTTGTAGAAGGATATTTTGATGCGATCGCTCTTCATACTGTAGGTATAAAAAACGTTGTAGCATCTTTAGGTACTGCTTTTACTGCTCACCAACTTAAGCAATTAATTCGTTATACTCCTTCTAAACAAGTTATTCTTAATTTTGATGCCGACAGCGCAGGGACAAAAGCCACCGAACGAGCCATTAAAGAAATTGAAGATTTAGTCTATTCTGGAGTAGTACAACTGCGAATACTCAATCTCCCTGATGGTAAAGATGCCGATGAGTATCTACATAGTAGTAACAACGCAATTGAATTGTATCGACAGTCTCTAGATAATTCGCCGTTATGGTTAGATTGGCAGATTCAGCAATTATTAGCTAATTATACTCTCAAAACACCAGATGGACTAGATAGAATAGCTACAGGAATGGTTAAGCTACTCAACCGACTCCAAGATGCTAATCAACGTAGTTACTATCTTGGTTATTGTGCTGAATTACTGAGTCAGGGGGATGCTGAATTAATCAAGCTAAATGCAGAAAATCTCAAATCTCAACTATCGCCAAAAAATAGGATAAAAGTACGTAAATATAGCAAAAAACTGAAAAATCGCTCTTTTACTGCTTCTAAAGATAATCTAGCAAAATCCTACCCTATTTCCCAATCAAATGCATCTCTCGTAGCAGGAGAGACCAACACAAAATTACCTTCTGCAACTAATTTGTCCTCTCAGACATCCGAGCTTGATGAACTTAATTCCCTATCTCTTTCTCCCAAGAATAATCACTCCCATATTCCCATTGCTGTTAATCGAGAAACCGAACTACTAGAACAGACCGAAGGTCTATTACTCCGTATTTATATTCATTGTCCTCGATACAGAGAAGCAATAATCAAAAATTTGGAAGACAAAGATTTATTGTTTAGTTTGCCTCACTATCGATTTTTGTGGCAAAAAATACTTGAATCAGAAGCGGTTATTAAACAAAACAGAAGAGAAGATGAGAATCCTTTATTGACAGAACTACACAATTGCAGTTTAAATTTTCCTGAAACAACGATGGCGAAAGTAAGTCCGTTATTATATCTCAATGAAGCAACTCAAGCGGATTTGTCTCGTACTTCTACTTTAATTGAAAATGCGATCGCGTCTCTAGAATTAGTAGTGTGTGAAAAATATAAACTGTATTGCACTAAGCAAATTCAAAATCACGATCCTCGTACTGATGCAAAATTTTTGTATTATTTTCAGGAAATTCAAAAAACTGAAAAAAGAATCGAGGAATTAAAAGAAATGCAATGTTCTACTCAAACTAGTCTCTAGTAACTCTAATATTGAAACTTAATTAACAATATTTATGTCTAGATTAAAAATCGGTTGATAAAATAAACAATCATTATTATTAAGTAATATAAAAATGTCTAGACAAATACAGCGCAAAAGATTTTATTGGTTATTTAATAGTTGTTTAACGGCGATCGCCCTGAGCGCAACGGTGACACTGATGCCCAATGCTCACGCTAAATTGTTTGATGGCCCAGTAGATAGATTACCAGTACTAGAAAGGGCTGCTCTACGGAATGGCCAAGTAAGTCTACAAGGAGAAAACGGAGAATATACTGGTCGAGTGTTGGTAACTGCTTCTATGGACACTGTGTGGCAAGTATTAACAGACTACGATAACTTTGAAGAGTTTTTACCGAAAGTTACCAACAGTGAATTATTAGAAGAAAATGGCGCTCGCAAAGTCTTTGAACAAACCAATAAGGTTAAAGTTTTTTTGTTTAACAAAAAAAGCCGTGTGCGGATAGCAGTACAAGAAAATTATCCTCAGCAAATTAATTTTAAAGTTGTGGACGGAGATTTAGAGAGTCTGGATGGAACGTGGAAGTTAGAAGCAGTTTCTCCTTATCCTAGTGCACCACCAAATCAGGTGTTAATGACTCATCAAGTCAACGTTGAACCTGGTTCAATTATCAGCAAAAGTATCTTTTTTGATATTTATGAAGATATTCTTAAAGCGACTTTAGCTGCTATTAAAGAAGAAGTAGAACAAAGGGATATTAATTAGGAGTTCGGAGTTCGGAATTCCGAGTTCGGAGTTATGTTATGAACTTAGCTGCCAAACTTGCTTCTAAAGATGTAATTAAAGCGTCAATATTTTCTCCTGCTTCTCGAAAACAAATTGATGGCTTAGGTTCTGCTTGAAAATGAATTAATTTAATTTGTCCTTCCCCAATAGCAATAATTAAAACTTCTTCTTCTGGCTTGTATCCATCTATTAGTCCTAGTATTTCTTGTAATTGTTTATTGGTATTGTAATTAAGTTTCTCGATCGCTTCTCGACTACAGGCAACAAAATGAGGTTTAGGCTTGAGATCGATACCTAAAATATTATTTAGTTCGACCCATTCTTGCTGTAATCCCCAAGCTAAGGCTGCTAGTTGTTGTTGATGATCTCTGGCAAAATCATCTAGTTGCCATCGCCATTTATCTTCTGGTTTATTATTTTGATTACTACCAAATCTAATCATGTTTTTTGAGATATTCTTTGTGTCCTGATTTCTCTAAGTTACTTTGTTTATCTAACACCATTTGTAATAAATTCTGGCGATATTCTTGTATCTTAGTTTGCAGGGCTGCATCTGTAGTCGCCAAAATTTGAATAGCTAATAAGCCAGCATTTTGAGCATTGCCAATGGCTACGGTAGCCACAGGAATTCCTTTAGGCATTTGCACGATCGAATAGAGAGAATCAAGCCCTTGTAAATGACGAGTAGCCACAGGTACACCAATGACAGGTAGAGGAGTTAGAGAAGCTACCATCCCTGGCAGATGGGCTGCACCACCAGCACCAGCAATAATAACTTTGATTCCTCTTTGATGGGCAATTTTGGCGTATTCTACCATTCTTTCGGGAGTACGATGAGCAGAAACGATCGCAACTTCATGAGCTACACCAAATTCTTCACATATGGCGATCGCACTTTCCATGGTCGGTAAATCGGAATCGCTACCCATAATAATACCCACTAAGGGTTGATTTTCCATTTCTTATTTATCTCTATGATTCTTGAGGCGATCGTTATCTTACTGTATTCGCTCCATTAAACCAATAGTCTACTGAGATAATTGAAGAGTGTATTGACTAAAGGCGCGATCGCCTGTTTTAATTAATGAGCAAAAATTGGCAGCAGGGAAGCTTAGTAGAACTAGAAATAACTGACTTAAGTAGTACGGGAGATGGAGTAGGAAAATTTGAGGGGAGAGTTGTCTTTGTCCCCGATACAGTGACAGGCGATCGCGCTAAGGTACGCCTAACTCAGGTAAAATCTAAATATGCTCGGGGTAAAGTCCAGCAACTATTAATACCTTCTATTTATCGTATCCGTCCTCGTTGCATTGTGGCAGATAAATGTGGGGGGTGTCAGTGGCAACATGTTAATTATGAGCATCAGTGTGTGGCTAAACGTCAACAGGTAATTCAAGCACTACAACGCCTTGGTGGTTTTACAGAAATAAAAGTAGAACCAATTTTATATACTCGCGATCCCCTCAATTATCGTAATAAATCTACTTATCCTTTAGCTAGGTCTACTACGGGACAAGTACAAGCTGGCTATTATCGTCAGGGTAGTCATCAACTTATTAATCTCAATCAATGTCCCGTTCAAGATGAGCGTTTAAATCCTCTTTTAGCTGAAGTAAAACAAGATATTCAGCAGAGAGGTTGGTCAATTTACTCGGAAAAAAGACATCAAGGAAAATTGCGCCATCTTTCTTTACGTATTGGTAAACGAACAGGAGAAATGTTACTTACTCTGGTGACAACTAATTGGCAATTAGAGGGAATAGAAGCACAAGCACAAACTTGGTTGCAAACCTATCCTCAATTAGTAGGAGTATGTTTAAATCTCAATCAGGCAAAAACTAATGTTATTTTTGGTCGAGAAACTCGCACCATTGCAGGAAAAGGATATGTAAGAGAAAAATTTGCGGGAATAGAGTTACATATTCGTACCGATACTTTCTTTCAAGTTAATACGGAAGCAGCAGAATTATTACTCACAAAAATTGAAGACACACTAGACTTACAGGGTCAAGAAATAATAGTCGATGCTTACTGTGGTATCGGTACTTTTACTTTACCTTTAGCCAGGAAAGTACAACAAGTTATTGGCATTGAATTACAATCATCTTCTATAGAACAAGCTCAACGTAACGCAGAGATTAACAACATTAATAATGTTACTTTTATCGCAGGAGCAGTAGAAAAATATTTGCAGCAATTAGAAGTTACACCAGACATTATCTTATTAGACCCTCCCCGCAAAGGATGCGATCGCACAGTTATCGATACTCTAATTGCTCTTAAACCCGATCGTATTGTTTATATCAGTTGTAAACCTGCCACTTTAGCGAGGGATCTTAAGTTACTCTGTCGATCGAGAAATTACTATATTTCTCTAGTACAACCAGTTGATTTTTTCCCTCAAACTACCCACGTTGAGTGTTGCGTTTTGCTGAACCGATTAGAATGATTTTGATATCTATATACTCTAGAAAGAAATTTTAGTATAATAGAAGTAAATTAACCTAGGTTAGACCCAATCAGAAAGCAAGTATACTCATTTTATGGATGAAATTAAACGGGATATTAACAAATCGTTACCATCCATCAACTAGTCTGATTTAGAAAAGATAAGCATTAGAAGCAATTAATTTAGGGGAATGCCCAAAGTGATATTGCCGTCAAAATCTCGATTGGATATGGCGAAGCAAACTCGTCATTTCTCTCGGTCAAATTTACCAAGACAATTATCTGCTTTGTCACCAACTTATATAACAGACAAACTAAAATTAATGGCATCCCTCAATAAATCGAAGTCGGAAATTGAAGTAAGCTTGGCATTCTTTAATGCAGACTTACTGGAACGAAAGCTAGAGGTATCGCCGTGATTGCCATTCCCATTCCTTGGAATAAAAGCAAATGGAGTACAATGAGCTTTGCTTCCACTCTTTATCTTTGTCCAATTCTCGATCTGCTTTTAGTACATATCCCTCCTGAATGGAGACCAGAAGTTAGACTAGGTTTGCAAGAGGCTTTAGTTAACGCTGCTAAACACGGTAATAAGCTCGATCCCACTAAAACAGTCATCGTTCAGTTTACCATTACACCAACGGAATATTGTTGGGTAATTTCTGATGAAGGTTCTGGTTTTACTCCTGAATGCAATTGTCATCAAACTATAGCAGAACATTTACCTCCAGAAGATGCAGAACATGGTAGGGGTTTATGTATTTTACATGAGGTGTTCGATCGCGTTGTTTGGAATCGAGAAGGTACTCAAGTAGAATTGTCTAAGTTGGTTAAAGCACGTAAATCCAAACAACCCCTATTTACCAATTGGCAATAGTTAATAGAAGTTCGGGAATTCAGGATTTTAGGCTTAGTGCTAACTTATTATTAATTGTCCATTGGTAAGATAACAGAAGCTCGAGCTATTCTGGTTTCTGTCTATGATAGAATTTCGTAAGTTAGAATCTTTACGAGAGCATTTTAATCTGTCTAAATTAGCTATTTCCCATCCCCGTTTGACTGTGGGTTTTTGGTTAGCTATAGTCGTGGCAGGAATATTTGCCTTCGCTTCGCTTAAATATGCTCTTTTTCCTGATATTACTTTTCCTGTGGTGTTAGTCAAAGCCCAAGCACCTCTAGAAACAGTCTTGGCAACGGAAGCAGAACTTACTTTACCACTAGAGAAACCCTTACAATCTTTAGCAGGACTAGATAAGTTAATTTCTTCTACCTATCCAGAACAAACTATAGTTACCGCCATATTCAATCCAGGTGTAAATCTAGAATCAGCAACGGAAGATACCCGACAAAAAATCAAACAACTGTCTATTCCTCCAGAAACCACCTTTGAGATTATTCCTTTTAATTTAAATGAATCTACCGCTGTTAGTTATACTCTAACTAGCGATCGTAAAACTTTAGCTGAGTTAACCCAGATTGCCAAAGAGCAAATAATTCCTTCTCTGACTAAATTAGAGGGAGTGTTAAAAGTTAATCTTTTGGGAGATTCTTCTTCTTTCGGTAAAGAACCAGAAAACAATTTTCCGACTTTAGTTAGTTTCAATAAGCAAAATGCTGTAGCCATTGAAATAGTTAAACAAAGTAAGGCTAATACTTTAGAAGTAGTTCAGCAAGTAGCCTCATCTATTCAAACTTGGCAAGAAAAACTACCAGAAGTACAAATAAGTTTAGCTCAAACCCAAGCTGATTATATCCGCGAAGCGACACAAGCAACGATCGATGCTTTATGGTTGGCAATTTTACTGGCTATTATTGTTATTTTTGGCTTTTTACGCAGCTTTACTGCCACTCTGATTACTGCTTTAGCCATTCCTATCTCTCTTTTGGGTACTTTTATTGTCATGGCAGTAGCAGGATTTAATTTAGAGACAATTACCTTGCTTGCCTTAGCATTAACCATTGGGATTATTGTCGATGATGCGATCGTCGAAGTAGAAAATATCGTTCGCTATCTTGATGCCGGACATCCACCAAAACAAGCAGTAATACTTGCTACCCGTGAAATTGGCTTTACTGTATCCGTCTCTACTCTAACTATTGTGGCTGTTTTTCTACCGATCGCTTTGATGAACAGTAATGTAGGACAGTTTTTTAAACCCTTTGGTTTGACTGTTTCTGCTGCGGTAATTACTTCTTTATTGGTTGCTCGTACCCTGTCTCCCGTTTTAGCGGTTTATTGGTTGAGGAGAAACCAGAAAAAAGGTCAGAAAGAACCCAATCTAACAGAAGTATACAGTAAAAAAGAGCGTATTTTCGCTCTATTATCTCGCTACTACCGTAAATTATTGAGATGGTCTTTATTTCATCGCCCAATTGTTTTAGGCATAGCCTTAACTAGTTTGATCGTGGGTATAGCTTTAATTCCTTATGTTCCTAAAGGTTTTATTCCGCAATTAGACAGGGGAGAATTCAACGTAGTTTATACAACGCCTTTACCCAAATTATTAGCAAATTCGACTGAAAATATAAGCCCAGAACGACAAGAAAATCAAAACTTCTCCTGGTTGAGTAAACTAGCTCGATCGCCCGAAAAAATATTACTGAGAAGAACCCTTCGAGTAGGAGAACAAATCGAATCGATAATATTATCTGAACCAGAAATAGAATCTAGCTATAACATTGTTGGGATTAAAGGCGAACCAAATAAAGGCAAATTTTATGTCAAACTAAAAAGCGATCGATCTTTTAGCACTGCCCAAGTCCAAAAACAATTACGCACTGCTTTAGCCAATATACCCGATGTAGAGATTAGCGTTGAAGATATTCCTTTTGTAGAGATAGAAAGCAAGCAAAATTTACAAATAGCTTTAGTAGGAGAAGACTTAAGCAGCTTAAACGAGACAGTTCGAGCTTTAAAAGCCCGCGTTCGACAATTACCGGGATTTGTCGATGTTACTATTACAGGCTCAGAAAATAGTGGAGATATTCCTAACAAAATAGAACATCTTGAGGGAGAAAGAGTAGTCTATCTTAATGCCAATCTCAGTGAAGGTAAAGCCATCGGCGATGGGACAGCAGAAGTAGTAGCCATAGCTCGATCGATGATCCCTGAAGGAGTAAAAATAGAATTATCAGGAGATTCTGCTCTAAGTAGTGGTGTTTTAGGGGATTTTGCTGGTACTTTAGGTTTATCGGTTACTTGTATGTTGGGACTGTTAATCTTACCCTTCGGTAGATTATTAGAACCAATGGTAGTAGGTTTATGTTTACCTTTGTCTTTGGTTGGGGCAGTATTAGCCCTGTTAATAACTCAAAGCGATTTTGGCATGATTTCTTTAATTGGGGTTATTTTTCTTCTGGGGTTATTAGATAAAAATGCCCTGTTATTAATGGACTATACCAACAAGTTACGTCGATCGGGTTTAAATCGTAGCGAAGCGATTTTAGAGGCAGGAATGGTGCGTCTACGACCAATTTTAATGACCACTGTTTCTACTATTTTAGGTATGATGCCTATCGCTCTAGGTTGGGGTGCAGGGGCAGAATTACGTCAGCCAATGGCAGTAACAATTATTGGTGGTTTAATTACTTCTAGTTTGCTGAGTCTGATTATAGTTCCAGTTTTTTATACGCTCTTAGAAGATTGGTGGGGACAATTACTTAAATATTCAAAATTCTTTATTGAGTAAATCTAATTTTTCGGCAATTATTCTTATTCGTAATTAAAACCTTTCCTAAAGCAGATGGATAAAATGATCAAAACACGCTACATTAACCATCGTTAACGTCGATCGAGGAAAAAAAAATTCAATGCTGGAGTTATATCAATTTGAACTGTCCCAATACTCGGAAAAAGTACGCTTAATTTTAGACTATAAAGGGCTAGAGTATCGCAAAATTGAAGTTACTCCTGGCGTTGGACAAATAGAATTGATGCAAAAGTCTGGTCATCGCCAAGTGCCAGTACTTAAAGATGGCAATACTTATGTGGCAGATTCTACCGAAATTGCTTTTTATTTGGAACGTAAGTACCCCGAACGCCCCATTATTCCTGAAGATCCCGTCGCCAGAGGACAATGCCTATTAATCGAAGAATGGGCAGACGCTTCTATCGGTTTAAAAGGACGTAAAGCTTTTATTGGTGCTTTAAATCAATATCAAAACTTCCGTACCTCTGTCCTACCCAAAGAAGTTCCCGATCTAGTTAAAAATATAGTCGGTGCTATTCCTGGCGAATTATTAGATGTATTGGGGACTGGAGTCGGTTTGGGTGGTGATGCAGTTAAAGAAGCCAATAAATGTTTACAGCAAGATTTAGAAGCTCTCAGTTTGATTTTACAAAATCGTCCCTATCTCGTGGGGGATACTCCTACTTTGGCAGACTTAGCAGTAGCTGGATTGAGTATTATTTTAAAATTCCCCGAAGGTAGTTATCTAGATATCCCCGAACAACTGAAAGGAAAAGGCATACCTGGACTTGCTGATAATATCATTTACGACCCATTTTTTGCTTGGCGCGACCGCGTTTATGCTGCCTATCGTAAATCTTCGGGTTCGACAACCAGTATACCTAAAGACTCTACTCCCACTTCGATCGAAATAGACTAGCAGTTAATTGGGGATTGGTGATTAGTGATTTTTAAAGGAAAAACTTCCTACTTGCTACTCGCTACTTGCTACTTCACTACGTTATAATATAGGGAAAGAACGATAAATACGCGGGGCCGTAACGGTTTCGACAGGTTGGTGAAAGCTAATCTGTGATTCGGGTCGAGAGTGAGTCACCTCTCGCAAATCAAGACTCAAAAACAATGTAACTGCGAATAAAATCGTAAAATTTGAGCGTAAGGTTGTATTAGCCTAAGTCAAAACTCTGACTTGCTCGTCTCTAATTTGACTCCGTTAAGGATTAGAGACCAACCCCCAACGGATGCTCTAGTTAGGTACCTCTGGTTGGCTAACTAGCTAAGACTTCACCAGAGTATCCCACCATCAGGGATAAGTGATGGTTCCCGCCTGAGGATTAGAAAGGCTATGCCTGTGAACGAGCAGATAGTCAATATCCAGTCTGGACAGCAGTTCAACTCTGCTCGGCTCCACTTAATTTTTCTCGCTCGAGTCTTACTCAAAATAAGCAATACCCCCAAATTACTATAATCTGGGTAACACTTGCCTAACAACTCACCTCTTTAATTTGTTGTAATAACTGTTCTGAACTTTGGGCTGGTTCGAGGCAAGACGAAGCCTGACAAACTAAGCCTGTAGCTTCCTCGGGTAAATCTGTGGCTAAACGGTAAACAGTGGTAGGTAAATATTGAGAAACTAGAGATAACAACTGTTGTGATCTAGTTTGAACCGAATTACCATAAATAAACCAATCTAAGGCAGCAAAAAGACTAGGGCAAGCTTGAGGAGAGCGATCGAGAACGCTAGCAAAGGCTTGCAAAGCTCGTTCCCCTCGTTCGAGATAGTCCAAATTTTCGGTTAATAAAGCCAAACGAACTAAATTAGCGATCGCCACTCCATTAGCAGAAGGAACAGCATTATCACTATAATCTCTTTCTCTGACTAATAAATCTTTACCAGTATCAACAGCATTGTTATAATATCCGCCCATTTCTATACTCCAGAGTAAGTCATCAAATTCCTGTTGAATGCGGACTGCTGTTTCTAGCCATTGATTTTCCCTCGGCACAGCAGCTTGTAAATCGAGTAAAGCCTTAATAAATAAAGCATAATCTTCAGCCTGAGCCTGTACTGCGGGTTGCCCATCATAATTTAAGCGATAAAAGCGTCCATCTAACCATTGTTGTTGCAAAATAAAGTTAGCTGCATTCTTGGCCAGAATTAAATAAGATTCTTCACCAAATACACTATAGGCTCTGGCTAATCCAGAAATAACTAAACTATTCCACGCAGTAATCATTTTAGTATCAGTAACTGGAGGAATACGACCAGACCAATTACCTGTTTTCGCCGATCGATTATCTATAGCGGGAGGAAAAGTATCTATTTCCGTTGGCATTTGACCATAACGTAGAGCAAACAGTTTTGCCAAAATTTGCTCCAGGCTAGCGGATAATTCTCCTTCATGTAAACGTTGTAGAACATTATTACCCTCGAAATTGCCTGAGGGGGTAACAGTAAATACTGCTTGCAGTTGCGCTAATTCTTCAGAGGTCAATGATTGTTCTAATTCTGCGTAATTCCAAACATAAAATAAACCTTCTTCAGGCTCTTCTGCGGTTGAATGACTAAAACTATCTGCATCTTGAGCAGCATAAAAGTAGCCTGATGGTGCGGTCATTTCTCGCCTAAGCCAATCTACTGTTTTTCTTACTGCTCGTTGAATAGCTGGTTCTTTTACGCCATTACTCCATAAATTAGCCAAATACTCTAAAATTTGACCATTATCATAGAGCATTTTTTCAAAGTGAGGTACAGTCCAAGTCGAATCTACGGTATAGCGATGAAAACCTCCCCCCACATGATCGAAGATTCCTCCCTTAACTAAATCTTCTCCTCGTTGACGAGATAATGTAGAGCCGTCGTAATTAGACTGGCGATCGAACCTCGTCCCTCGTAGGGCAAGAGAAGCATAGGGAATCATGGGAAAACTAGGACCAGCTAAATCTCTAGGGCTGATGACGGCGGTATTGATTTCCATCCCTCGATGTAGTAGTTCTGGATTTAAGGAATCAGTTGCTACTGTCGGTAGAATAGTTGACTGTTGGAGATTATTAGCAATTTCTTGGGTGAAAGTTTGGAGCTTTTCTTTTTCTACATCGTAAAATCTGCGTACTGCTTCTAGTATTTGTAAGAAACCCGGACGACCGTAGCGGGGTTGAACGGGAAAATAAGTTCCTCCGTAGAAAGGAATTAACTCATCTGGAGTCAGAAAAATGTTGAGGGGCCAACCTCCTTGCCCAGTCATCATCTGTAATGCCTGCATATAGATGCTATCGAGGTCTGGTCTTTCTTCTCTATCTACCTTAATGGGAATGAAATTGGCATTCATAAACTCGGCGATCGCGTCATCGGCAAAAGCTTCTCCTTCCATCACCGTACACCAGTGGCAGCTAGAATAACCAATAGAAAGAAAAATTGGCTTATCTTCTGTTTTTGCTTCTTCTAGAGCTTCTTCGCCCCAAGACCACCAATCAATAGGATTATTTTGATGTTTACGTAGATAAAGACTCTGAGCAAGAGCAAGGCGATTAGGCATGATTATTAATTTTTTTTAACAAGCTTTTTAGTGATTTTATCGATATCCTGTCACGAATTTGGATTTTTTCGCTGAAACCTGATTATTGGATAGAGAATTGTCTTGGTTTATTAATGGTTATTTGTTAGTCATCACTGGCTCGCTAAGGGTTTTTTAATTTAAATCTTGTAAACGTACGGCACTCTGCTGATAAATCTTTTTTTCTTGAGGAGTAGCAGCAGCCACACATTCTTGATGAATTCGTTCTAAGCTAGCAATATAATCTCGATTTTGACGAGAGGAAATGCCGAACTTGGTTCGGCTTATTCCACTCTCGTCGTGGCTTAAAACAGAATTGGCTTTACTAGAAAGTATGGTTGCTAGTTGCGCTCTTAAAGGTAACTTACGAAATACTTCTAAACGTTTTTCTAGAGAAGACATAAACTAAAAAATATGAAAAATAAATTACAAATTTTAGGCTCTACTATATTGTGGCTATTAATTGCTCCACCTAGTCATACTTTACCGCCTCCAGAAGATATACCAGAAGAAATATTACGTACGGAAATAATTTTAGAAGGGCGATCGCCGATCGATGGTAAACCTTTAACAGCCAGTGAATATACCGAACTACAAGCTCAAATAGGTCAGAAGCCTTTCCCTCCTCAGTTAACCCCCCAGGTAAGAGAAATAATTTTTCTACTAGGAATCCGTAAATTTATTAAGACTGTGACACCTTTTTAGAGATAATTACTAATGGGCGATCGATAATTGTTGAACTTTAGGTGTAAAAAATAGTTAAAGTTATGTATAAATCTTTAACAAAAATCAGCTAGTCACCAATTTTATCTTTTTAAATAATCCATAATCGGTAGTTTAATGTCATCAATTCTTGCACCAGAACAAGTAAATCAGATCATCAATAATCTCCATCACAACCCCTTTGAAATTCTTGGTTGTCACCCTCTAGAGCAAAATGGCAAAGTTAAAAGCTGGGTAGTACGGGCTTATCTTCCTAAAGCCGATGCAGCCTGGGTAGTTTGTCCAGAAGAGCGGACAGAATACTCTATGCAATCGTTACATCATCCAAACTTTTTTGTTTGTACTATTGAAACACCAAAATTAGTTAACTATCAATTGCGAGTAAGAGAAGGAGAACGAGAAAAAGTTATTCACGACCCTTATGCTTTTAGTTCTTCTCAACTAACAGATTTTGATATTCACTTATTCGCAGAAGGAAATCATCATCGTATTTACGAAAAATTAGGGGCTCATCCTACCAAGATTGATGGAGTTCAAGGAGTATATTTTGCGGTATGGGCTCCCAATGCCCGTAATGTCTCGCTTCTCGGCGATTTTAATAACTGGGACGGTAGAGAAAACCAAATGCGGAAACGGGGCAATGGGATTTGGGAATTATTTATTCCCGAACTCAAAGCAGGAGCAAAATACAAGTATGAAGTGAAAAATTGGGAAGGTCATATTTATGAAAAATCCGACCCTTACGGATTTCAACAGGAAGTCAGACCAAAAACAGCCTCGATCGTAGCAGATCTAGACAACTATGAGTGGCAAGACGATCGATGGATGGAAGAACGCCGTCATAGCGATCCTTTAAGTAAGCCTATTTCTGTTTATGAAATGCATATCGGCTCTTGGCTACACGCTTCTTCCGAAGAGAAAACCCGTTTACTTTCTGGGGAGTCCGAACCTGTTCGAGTTTCTGAATGGAAACCCGAAGCCCGCTTTTTAAGTTACTACGAACTGGCAGAAAAACTAATCCCTTACGTCAAAGAATTAGGTTATACCCATATTGAATTACTACCCGTCGCCGAACATCCCTTCGATGGTTCTTGGGGTTATCAAGTTACGGGTTATTATGCAGCGACTTCCCGCTACGGCAATCCCGAAGACTTAATGTATTTTGTCGATAAATGCCATCAAAATGGTATTGGTGTAATTGTGGATTGGGTTCCCGGTCACTTCCCTAAAGATGGTCACGGCTTGGCTTTCTTCGATGGTACTCATCTCTATGAACACGCAGACCCCCGCAAGGGCGAACATAAAGAATGGGGTACATTAGTATTTAACTACAATCGTAATGAAGTCAGAAACTTTTTGGTAGCTAATGCCCTCTTCTGGTTTGATAAATATCATATTGATGGGATTAGGGTAGATGCAGTGGCTTCTATGCTCTATCTCGATTATTGTCGCAAAGATGGAGAATGGATTGCTAACGATTATGGTGGCAGAGAAAATATCGAAGCAGCGAATTTCCTCCGTCAGGTGAATAGTATCTTGTTTAGTTATTTTCCTGGAATACTGTCGATCGCGGAAGAATCTACGGATTGGCCCATGGTTTCTTGGCCTACCTATACAGGGGGTTTAGGCTTTAATCTCAAGTGGAATATGGGCTGGATGCACGATATGTTGGACTATTTCAATATCGATCCTTGGTTCCGCCAATTCCATCAAAATAACATCACCTTTAGTATGTGGTATCATCACAGCGAAAACTATATGTTGGCGCTTTCTCATGATGAGGTGGTTCACGGAAAGAGCAATATGATCGGTAAAATGCCAGGGGATGAATGGCAAAAATTTGGCAATGTTCGCTGTTTATTTGCCTATATGTTTACCCATCCAGGCAAGAAAACTATGTTTATGAGCATGGAATTTGCTCAATGGAGTGAGTGGAATGTGTGGGCAGATCTGGAGTGGCATTTATTACAGTACGATCGCCATCAAGAACTAAAACGGTTTTTTGCCGATCTTAATAAACTCTATAAAAGCGAACCAGCACTTTATGACAGAGATTTTGAAGAACCAGGCTTTGACTGGATTGATTGTAGCGATAACACTCACAGTGTCGTCTCTTTCCTCCGCCGTAGTAAAGAACCCAACGATTTTGTGGTAGTAGTTTGTAACTTTACACCTCAGCCTCATAGTCACTATCGTATCGGTGTACCCGAAGCAGGATTTTATACAGAACTATTTAATAGCGACGGTAAACAGTACGGCGGTAGTAATATGGGTAATTTAGGTGGTAAATGGACAGATGAATGGTCTTTCCATAATTTGCCTTACTCTTTGGATTTGTGTCTACCACCCTTGGGAGTATTAGTATTTAAGCTCGATCGCGCTAAAACTATAGCAGCCATGCAATCTTAAAAACAGTAGATTGGTCGCAGTAAAAATCCAATGGCTACGCTAAAGTCGTTGGATTTTTAACTGATAACTGATAAATGTTAAAAGGCTCTCCGCCCAAAACGATAGATTAAACTCAATAACCATAAAAGTTGCCGTATTTTTTGTAACTGCAACTGTAATAATTGATACCCCTGACGCAGATTATCAATATTTTTTTGTCCTGGCAAAATAAATTGAGGGGCTAGAGATAAAACTGAATGAATTCTTTTTTCACACTTAATTAGAGTATTAGTAGTTCTTTTGAGTTGTCGTGTCAACTGCATTATCTTTACAGCTAGATAAATATTAACTAAAGTAATAAATAAATTAGTGACAACTACAAAAAATATCATTTTTACTTAAAATCTATATACTTATGGCAAATGCACGTAATGTTCTCGGTACAGAACTGGAAATTTGTTGTGGTTCTCCCATGACAGGATGGTACCGCAATGGCAAATGTGAAACTGACTCTAATGATAGAGGAGTTCATGTCGTCTGTGCAGAAATGACCGCAGAATTTTTGGAATTCACCAAGTCTAGGGGTAATGATTTGAGTACGCCAGCACCAATGTTTAATTTTCCCGGTTTGAAGCCCGGCGATCGCTGGTGTTTGTGTGCCAGTCGTTGGCGAGAAGCTTTGGATGCAGGGGTGGCTCCTCCGATAATTTTACCAGCAACAGAAGAATCGGCATTAAAGTATGTGAGTTTAGATCGGCTCAAACAAAATGCTTTAGATGTAGGACTTTAGTAGCAACTATAGAGAAAAATTTTTTGAGACTTTACAACCTCGTTATTTACCAGACAATCACTGGATTTTCATCTGCACCAGTTTGCAGAGACTACCCTATTCTGCAACGCCTCCAGAGGAGGCTATAGAGTTGTAAGGGCTGTTCCTTACCTTTGACTCGAACCAAAGGCATTTTTTGCAAGGGCAGACTCGGAACCTTGAGCCGCTCGCAGGTGCTTTGAGATACCAAGATCTCCCCAGCCCGAGCGACATTGCAGATTCGACTGGTAACATTCGTCGTATCGCCAATAGTAGCATACTGAATCAGTTTCTCTGAGCCAATG
>JASJDJ010000129.1 GCA_030065635.1 Xenococcaceae cyanobacterium MO_188.B32 | reverse complement strand
AAATAGCTAAATCCTTAATATATCTGGGTTTCAGGCGAATTTACCTCTTCGAGGTAAATTCGGCGTCTGGCAAGGCTTTCACCCCTTTTTGATAGGTAAAATTGTCAAAGTCCCGTTAAAGATGATGGGGGAAACATGACTTTACCTTATTGGGTTGACCATGTGGGTTCGAGGGGAACACTATGGTTACGATATTCCTTGAGAGAGATAGATGGGGATTTTCCACCACTATCTTCTTGGACAGTGATTCAGACTGATTAAAAACAAGCACCTCTGAATGTGAGGAAGTTTTGGAAAAAGAAAATGGCCGTAACAATCACGTAGCAATTGATTGAGCAATTTTATCTTTTGGGGAGATACTTGAATTCAAGCTTAAAGCTTTGTAAATCAACGGCTTGGGTTGTTTGTTTAATTGGTAATATTGAGTCGTGAGCTATCTTAAGCAGTGTTTTAGGATGGGTGCTTGTAAAACCATTAATTGGCTATTGTTTGTTATAGATTGTAGGCTTTGCCCTGCTTCTGGGTTTTATGTCAAATGGCGTTGCTCACTCATTTACATAGACAATAGTAGGATTTAGACAAAAAATTGTATCATCCTATAATCTGGGGTCAACCTCTTCACTAGAAGAGGCTAGTACACCAAAAACACTTTCATGGACTCTCCTCAATGGCTCTTTTCTGACAAATCTTTCTAAGGCCTCAATTCCCAGAGCAAACTCCCTAATTGCTAAAGAACGTTTGCGAGAAAGTCCTCTGTGCTTAAGTCTTTCCATCGTGTCGGGTAAATCGTATTCTGGACCATAAATAATGCGGAGATATTCCCTACCTCGGCATTTTATGGCTGGTTGTAGCAATCCTCCTTTACCATAGGCAGTAAAGTCGTAAGGTTTGATGACCATTCCCTCACCACCTTTGTCGGTCAGGTCTAACCACCAATCAATTGCTGCTTGGATACTGTCTCGCTCTTTCGTCTTAACTATCTTGTATGGTGTTACTTTAAATATCTTCTCGTCTGCCTGACAAATCTGCTTAATGTTTTCCATGTGCCACTCATGATTTTTATCTACATGAACTGCACCTTCAGTTGCCAGAATATGAAAAGGAGCTAATTTATAATCTTCAACCGAGTTAACTGACCAACAGTAATACCTATAGACTTTTATATATTTGGAAATTGCTGTTTTCTTGTAACTAAACTTTTCTAGGATATTTTTCGCTCCATCAATACCCCTATCAATAGTTTTTTGCAATGCCAACTCCACTTCTGTCAGAGAATTTTGGGCAGATGTTCCCACTGCTGCATATTGGTCTTTGAGTAAAGATTGCGCTTTGGTAGACCAAGGCATCAATTCTGCATCCAGACAAACCCAGTCGGTTTGATGCTGTGACCAAAATTGGGACTTGCTTAGGGCTGTAACTACCCTATCTAAAAATTCTCTTGCAATTGCTGGATTCGTAAAAAAGTTTCTGCCCGTTCTCGTATAACAAACGCCTATTCCTTCATTAGCAATACCAAACCGTTTTAATACCGTATCTTCATCTTTACAGATAACTAGAACAGCGCGAGAACCCATGTGTTTTTCTTCGCAGATAATTTGTTCAATCCCTCTTTTTTGATAGTAATTGATAGCTTGCTTGGGATGTTCGAGAAAATCGGGTAAATCACTGGTAGCGCAAGGAGACATGGTAGGAGGCAAGTAAATTAACCATTTAGGATTAATGGCAAATCGGCTCATTACTTCCAAGGCTGCAATGGAGTTTTCCTCTCGGATGGTAATATTATTTCTTAGTCTGGTTTGAATGATGCGTTTACCAATAACATCTTCGATATTCAGTAAATCATCGTATTCCTGTTGATGGGTTAAATCACTTTTCTGGTTTGGTTGCAGGGGTTTTACAGGTTCGCAGTAAACTTTTTTAGCAGCAACAGAAACTAGTTCTGATTCGGGATAGCGTAAGGCGGTTAATTTACCTCCAAAGACACAACCTGTATCTATATCAATGGTTTTATTCAACCATTCAGCTTCGGGAACTGGTGTATGTCCGTAAACGACTTTTGCTTTGCCTCTGTACTCAGAAGCCCAATTGTAGCGCACTGGTAAACCGAATTCATCTATTTCTCCCGTAGTTTCTCCGTACAAACAGAATGCCCTAACAGCAGCCGAACCTCTTCCTTGCATTTCCTCTTTCAATCCTGCATGGGCTACTACTAACTTTCCACCGTCAAATACATAGTGACTAATCAAACTGTAGAGAAATTCCTTAACTTCAGCGATAAATTCTGGGGTTTCTTTTTCCAGTTTTGCTAAAGTTTCAGCCAGTCCATGATTGATACTGACATTTTTCCCATTGAGTTTTTTTTGTAATTTCATTTCATGGTTTCCAGGAACACAAAAAGCGATTCCACTACTAACCATACTCATAACTAGTTTTAAAACGGCGGGTGAATTAGGACCTCTATCGACTAAGTCTCCGAGAAAAATAACTTGTCTATTTTCGGGATGGGAAACTGTAAGACCAAAGTTTGTACTATCATCTTCTACCTCAGTGATGAAGTATCCAAGTTTTTGCAGAAGTTCAACCGTTTCCCCGTAGCAACCATGAATATCGCCAATAATATCGAAAGGTCCTGAAATATCTTTTTTATCGTTGTAGAGTTTTTCGCGAATAATCGCTGTTACACTATCAACTTCTTCAGGGGATTTCAGTATATATATTTTTCTAAACCCTTCTCTTTTTAGTCCTTTAAGAGAACGCTTCAGTTGTTGTTGTTGCTGCCGAATAACATAATTACCAAAATTTCTGTCAGGACGTTGGGCATTTCTCTCTTCACAAACTTGTTGTGGTACATCGAGAACAATGGCTACTGGTAAGGTATGGTATTCTCTGGCTAGTTGGATTAATTGTTTGCGGGCTGAACTCTGGACATTAGTAGCATCTACCACAGTTAGGAGTCCATTTTTTAAACGCTTGCCAATGATGTAGTGTAAGAGTTCAAAGGCATCTTTTGTGGCACTTTGAGCGTTTTCATCATTGGAGATAATCCCTCTACAAACATCGGAAGAGACTACTTCATGCTTACCAAAATGCTTACTGGCAAAGGTACTCTTACCCGAACCTGACGCACCTATCATCAGTACCAAGGATAACTCAGGTATTTTAATTTCCATAAGTAAAAATTCCCATTTGTGCGGGTGCGCCAACCCGTTCTTCTACTTCTCCTACAGGTAGAAACTTTACTTGATAGTTATTTCTGGTTGCTACTCCTTTTGCCCAAGATTCAAATTCCTTTCTTGTCCATTCAAATCTATGGTCTGTATGTCTCATACTACCTGTTTTCATGTTCTCAAACATGATGTTGTATTCCCTATTTGGGGTAGTCAAAATAATAGTTTTGGGATATCCTTCCAGTCTTTTGTCTTTGTAGGTTAAAGCACTTTGAAAAAGTTCAATTCGTTCTTTTTGTTTGGGTGCTAGTTCTTCCCAATGCAATCTATCCTTGGCTTTAGATAATTCATCATAAGAAATATCCATACCAACAATCTTTTTAAATTGTTTTTCTTTTAACAGCATTCGTAATAGCTTACCTTCACCACAACCAAGGTCAATTACTTTTTCTGCTCCAGTCTGTTTTAGTTGCTCCAAAACTAGAGCTAATCGTTTTTGGTGTAGTGTTTCTTTCCTGTGTTTTTGTTCTGGATTTTCTTCTTTTTCCAGGTTTTCTTTTTCCTCTCCTTCATTCAATCTTTCTAGAGCAAGTCGGGAAAGAGAGTTGAGATTTAACAGATAGCGTCTGGTGATTTGCTCTTTTTCAGGGTGAGTTGAGAGCCAGTTTTTACCTTTTTCTAAGAGTTTGTCTATTTCATTTTGACTAATGAAGTAGTGCTTGTCGTTATCTAAAGCAGGAATGAGCACGTACAAATGAGAAAGTAATTCTTTAATTGTTATTGTCTGGGATAATTCCAAGGTGAAATATTTACTATCTCCCCAATCTGTAAACTGCTCGTCTAAAATATGGCGTTGGAGCTTAACTTGATAACCTAGTGGCTCAAACATTTTGTGGATCAGTGTTTCTCCACCTTTTGGTGCAGAGAGTACGGAGATTTTGGCTTCCAAGGGTATTTGGGTTTCTACCAATTCAGGCTTGGTCTTACACGTACCATTCATGGCAGTGGAAAATGCCTTGGAGATGGCAACGCTCATAAATGATGAGGCAACATAAGGTCGGTCATTCACATATTGTCTTAAGGAAAATCTCGTTCCAGAAAGCTTTCTTGCTCCTCTGACCATGTCAATGGGATCGATATCAAGCAGCAGAGCAACTGTGGTTTTATCTAGGGAACTTTCAGGATAGAAAATATGAGCTTTTCCCATCGACAAGTCAACTGACTGGAATTTATCTGGATGCTTGTGTAGTAGCCATAGATGGAAAAACTCTCAAAGACTCTTACGACAGAGCAAGTTCGCTCAAGTCCTTGGCAATGGTAAGTGCCTCGTTAAGTATTATTGGCTAGTCTTAGTTCGGGTAGCGGTAGACCAACAAATTCAATGAGATAACGGTTATTATGGTGCTACTCGAAAATTAATTTTTAAATTGCTGAATAAAATTGTACTCACAGCTCGAACATCTTGACTTAATAATTGCGCGATCGATATCTGAGCGCGATCGCAGACGGGAATTAGCAATTTAATCAAGTTCAACGGTTTATCTTTATGCTGATTCAAAGTTATTTTCAGTTGTTCCATAATCTTGCCTAGTACAATGAACTGAGTTAAATCTTGATTAACCACTCTTTCAAAAGAAAAGTGAATCAGTTGCAGTTTTTTCATTAAATCAGGAAGATTAGGCGGAAGAATTAAGCTCGGAGTAATGGCAATTAGACCGCCAATTCCTTTTATATTGATGAGATTATCTTCAATACCATTAATTCTTTGTTCTGACGGATTCCCTAACCAACTCTTACACCGAGAACAAAAACCCAAGCGAGAATTATTGGCGATCGCTTTTTGAGCAGAACCACAATCGGGACAGCGATCGATTAATCGACAATTATGTTGAGGGCAGAAATTAACATCCCTAAATGACCATAATAAAGGCTCATAAATTGGATTTCCCTCTTGTCGCCTAGCTTCAAAACATTGAGGGCACCAGGCTTTATCTTGTCGAAATATCCCTCTTTCTTGGATTATTTCTTTCCAAGTCAAACAAGACAAAAACTTTAAATCTTGACGTAGAGTTAATTGTTCTAAAGCATTAACGAGCGATCGCTCTCTAAAGAATTGGCTAAAAAATCAGGTTCGGCATTACCTGCGGTGTGGATTTCGGGCTTTTATGGTTCTGGTAAGTCTAGTTTTGCCAAATTATTAGGGCTTTCCCTAGATAACCTGGAATTACCAAATCATCGTCCTTTAGCCGAAGCATTATTGGAACGGGATGATTCACCGCGAAAAGATGAATTTAGAGAAGCATGGCATAAGCTTCGCTCATCAATTGACCCGATAGCAGTAGTGTTTGATATTGGTTCGGTTGCTAGAGAAGGAGAGCAAATTCACTCCGCAGTTAAGCGCGAAATACAGAAAAGACTGGGTTATTGTCCGATTAATTATGTAGCAGATTTTGAACTGAAGTTAGAACTAGATGGAAAATGGGAAGATTTTTTACGCTGTGCGGGAGAAGCCTTAAATAAATCGTGGTCGGAAGTCAGACAAGATAAATTAGCCGATGAAGATTTTTCCCAGGTAATGTACAAGCTCGAACCAGACAAATATATAGACCCAATGAGTTGGTATGACAGCCATGTGGCTTCAGATGCAAATAGTGGGTCTTCGGTGTCGGAAACTGTTAGTGCGATCGCTGCTATGTTAAAACATCGCGCTCCCAAAAAAACTTTATTTGTAGTGGTTGATGAAGTCAGTCAATATATCTACCAAAATGATACTCGAATGCTCAAATTACAGTCATTTGTGGCAGATTTAGGGCAGAAATTAAAAGGAAAAGTCTGGTTGTTGGCAACTGGACAGCAAAAACTAGAAGATAATGACGATGAAAGCAATATTGGCAAATTAAAAGACCGTTTTCCGCCTCATTTACGGGTTCACCTCGACCCCGCTAATATCCGCGATGTAGTTCACAAACGGCTCTTAAAAAAAGCTCCCAGTAAAGAAGCAGAATTGCGATCGCTCTTTCAGCAAAATCGTAGTGACCTTAAGCTTTACAGTTACGGTTGCGAATCTATTACTGAAGAAGATTTTTTAGAAGTTTACCCCTTATTGCCTGGATATATTGACCTGCTGATGCAGATTGCTTCTAGTTTAAGGGTTCGTTCTGCAAGGGTTAAGGGAGATGACTACGCCATTCGCGGTTTGTTGCAGTTACTAGGAGACTTGTTTAGAGAACAAAATTTAGCAGAAAAGGAGGTAGGAGAATTAATCACTTTAGACAGAATTTATGATATTCAAGGTTCGTCTTTGGATGCAGATATGCAGAATACTCTGACTCGTTTATTTGCCCATCGAGAAGTTACCAATGATGAAGTTGCCATCAAAGTAGCCAAAGTGGTTGCTCTATTGGAGTTAATTCAAGAACAACAGGCTACTACAACGGAACTAATCGGCAAATGCCTCTATCAACGAATGGGTATGGGCAACACCGAACCAGAAATTCAGCAAACATTAGATAAATTGCGTAATTTAGGGTTAATTTCCTACTCAGAGAAACTGGGCTATAAAATTCAAAGTTCTGCGGGACAGGAATGGCAGCGAGAGCGTGAAGATTACGGCGTTACCAATCAGCAAATTAGTGAAATTGTCAGTGATAAGCTGAAAGAGTTACTGGGTACTGTAGATAATCCCCGCTATAAAGGAAAATCATTTCGCTGGTCTGCTTTTTATAGTGATGATCGCGCCTTTCAAGATAAAAGGCTTCAAAAAACCACCGATCTCGATGTGATTACAGTTGATTTTCGCTATCTTACCAAGAAAGAAGAGAAAGCAGACGAGGTTTGGATTCGACAAAGTGCAGCAGATAATTACAAGGAGAGGATTTTTTGGGTTATCGGTTCGTTAGAAACTCTGCCAGATCGAGTACGAGAATTAGCACGCTCTCAAAATATTATTAAACGCTACGGTTCTCGCGCGCAATCAATGACCCCCGATAAACAAAGACTCTTTTTTGAAGAGCAAAGTCGCTGCGAAGAACTAGAAAAACAGGTAAAAAATGCGTTAGCCGAACGGTTGATTGGGGGACAGATTTATTTTCAAGGTAGGACTATCGATCGACATCAGTATGGTACTACTTTTGCTGTGGTTCTTAAAGGACTGGGAGATAGTATTTTACCTACTCTCTATGAAAAATACGTTGATATTGCTATTACGGATACGGAGTTAAAACAGTTACTCGAACTCAATCTTTCAGGAATTTCCGACAAATTCATGTCACAGAAGTTGGGGATTTTTGAACTTGATGCAGGAAAATATCAACCTAGCTGTAAAGGGGATGTTCCCAGTCGTATTCTGCAATACCTGACTGATAACAATGGTAGTGGGGGAACTAATTTACTACAATATTTTGGTTGTCCTCCCTTTGGCTATGGTTCGGATGTGGTTAAAGCTTGTATTGCAGGTTTATTAGAACTTCTTTACGATGAATGGGGATTAGATTTACCTGGTTTGTTTGGCAGGGTGGGCATTACCGAGTTACTACCTATTCCTTCTAATACCTTACGAACAACTATTGAAGCTTTAAACGACCCAGAATTAGAGTCTGCTTGGAAAGATGATACTACTCTGGGTTGGGTATATCAATTTTGGAACGATCCAGACCGCAAAGCCTTAGATGAAAAGATTAACAATCGGGGTAAGATCGAGCATCATGAAATTGCTGCTAAAACTCAAATTTTCACCGAACGCTATATGGTGGAATGGTTGCTGCAAAATAGTTTAAATCAGCAGTGGTTAGCAATCTGTGCCAAGAATGGTTGGACACCCGAAGTTAAAGCAAATGGAGTATTGGATGCTTTAGAAGAACGTCGCCAAGAGTGGCGGGAAAAACGGAAAGCGGAAGAAGTCAGTCCAGAAGAGATGATGCCCATTAATGGGGAAGAAGAACAGCAGTGGAAATATTGGGTATCTCAGCCTTTATTACCTGAAACTATAGAAGCTGCACCCAAGAGTATTCGGGACTTAAAGCTAATCGACCCAGCGGTCGGTTCGGGTCATTTCTTAGTAATAGCCTTTTCTCTACTATTCTCTTTTTACAAAGAAGAAGCGGAACATCGGGGAGAGACTTGGAAGGATACAGAGATAGCTGAATCGATTATTGAAAATAACTTACACGGAGTCGATCTAGATTCTAGGGCAGTACAAATCGCAGCAGCAGCATTGTTTTTAAAAGCTAAGTCCTATTGTCCCGATGCCCATCCGCGCTGGATGAACTTGGTTGCTTCTAATCTAGGTTTATCTTCTTTACCCATAGAAAGCCCAGAGGTGAACGAGTTACAGCTAGCGATATATCAAGCTACAGGCATTCCCGCAGATTTAATTGCCAAGATTATTCAGGCTTTACACGGTGCGGATCATTTGGGTTCGTTGCTCAAAATTGATGAAGCAATAGAAACTGCGATCGCTGAATACGAACGGCAAATTGTTAAAACTGAATCTGTTCAAGGGGATTTATTTACAGGATATCCTCCAACTCAAATGCTGTTGTCTTTTGATGAAACAAAAGAGTCAATTTTGACCCAGTTGGGTAAGTTCTTAGCTAAATGTACCAGTGGAGACGATTTGGGGTTACGGTTGCGAGGGGAACAGTTAGCAGCAGGAGTTAGGTTTATTGAGATAGTTAAGGAAAATAAATATCATCTCTGTGTAGCAAATCCTCCGTATTTGGGGACATCTAGTTTACAAGATGCTGACTACATAGACAGTAATTATCCCAACAGTAAAGCAGATTTATACGCAGCATTCTTAGAACGTGGATTACAGCTAACTTGCCCTTATGGTTTGTCAGCCATGATTACGATGCGTGGTTGGATGTTTATTAAAAATTATGCTGCTATCAGGCAGTATTTATTACGAAATAAAGATTTGAGAGCGATCGGCGATCTCGAAATTGGCGCATTTGAAGAAATTTCGGGAGAAGTTGTTACTACAGCAATGACTATTTTTAGTAACAATAAACCGACAGAAGAAATAAGCATTGGGATTAAAACGAGCGATTTAGATTTAGAAGGTATCGATCGTAGAAGTCCTATCGGCAAGCAAGTAAGTCTTTTACTAGGAGAGCCAAAATATAACTTTATTCCCAGTCATTTAGAAGTTATTGAAGGTCAACCGCTTATTTACTGGTGGGATGATGATTTTCTTCATAGCTATGCAGAAACACCAAAACTAGAAGATGAAAGCGATGTTAAACAAGGTATGGCAACGGCTAATAATACTCGTTTTCTCAGAAAGCCTTGGGAAATTAACCAGACCGAACTATTAATTTGTCCATCGAAAAAACCTTTAGAATATTTTCCCGATGAAAAATGGGTTCCCTATATTAAAGGTGCTGCTGGCAAAGTTTGGTTTGAACCACTTTCTGAAGTTTTACTTTGGCAACCAAATTTACTATCTATAAAATTGATGGAGAGAAATGGAAAACCAATTTCAACTGCTGGAAAAAACGAAAAATATTATTTTGATGATGGTGTAGCTGTTGCAGCCATTGGTTCTCGCTTTAGCTCAAGAATTCATAGATTTCGTAGCGTATTTGATGTTATGGGGCAGTCGGTATTTCCAGAAAATACAGCAGAAGCTACTTGTTTGATGAATACAAATTTAGCACAAGAAGTTTTACAGGCTCTTAATCCTACAGTTCACTTTCAAGTTGGCGACATAAAACGTCTTCCTTTATTTCCCATAGAATCAGCCGATGAAATCTTTGACAGGCTCGATCGCGCTTTTAGCGAACACGAAGCAGCTAGGGAAACTTCAGTAGAATTCCGCCAACCAGCCCCCTTGCCCTGGAATTATGCTCAAGAGTGGGCGCAACAAGCAGTCGATCGTCCTGCGGGTAAACCTTTACCTGAATACGAACCTGTTTACGAAGATTCTTTACCTACGGATTATGTTTCTTATGCCATTGGGGTGGCGTTGGGTAGGTTTGAACCCTCATCCCCTAACCCCTTCTCCCAAAGGGCGAAGGGGGACAACTCCTCTTCTGATTCTTCTTCCTTGCTCCCCTCTCCTCTAAGGAGAGGGGCTGGGGGTGAGGTAATTCTACCCAACGGCATTCTCTATCTTTCCGCATACTCAGAACAAGACAGCTTAGAACATTCTGCCAGTCAAGTTATTAAAGAAGCTTGGGACAAACACGGGGAAAAAATAGCTGCCAATAAACCCCTGCGGAAATGGTTGAGAGAATCCTTCTTCAAAGACGTTCACGTCAAAATGTATGAAAAACGTCCCATTTATTTCCCTCTTTCCTCTGCTAAGAAAAACTTTGTCGCGTTCGTTAACATTCATCGCTGGACGGATAACACCTTACAAACCCTGCTAGCAGAGCATCTCAAGCCCGAACTAACCAAACTAGAAGGAGAACTACAAGATCTTAAAGAAGCTCAAACAACAGGAAATAGAGGCAATCAAAACCGTTATGCTACCGTACAAAAACTCGGTGAAGAACTGCAAACCTTTATCGAGCTAGTTGCTCAATGTGCTGAACGGGGTGCGCCACAACACAAACCACAAGATACTGCCAGAGAAACTGATGCTCGTTTTCAAATGAACCTAGATGATGGAGTTATGGTTAACAGTGCAGCACTCTGGACATTACTCGAACCTCAGTGGAAAGACCCGAAAAAATGGTGGTCGGAACTTTGTAATGCCAAGGGTAAAAAAGATTATGACTGGTCGCACCTAGCAGCCAGATATTTTCCCAAAAGATGCGATCGCAAATGCCAGCAAGATCCTTCTTTAGCGGTGGCGCATGGTTGTTTTTGGCAGTACCATCCCGAAAAAGCCTATCAGTGGGAACTACGTTTACAAGATGAGATTGCTGAAGATTTTACTATCGATGAAGTTAATTCTGACGAACTCCGCCAAGCTTTTGAAAGAGAACATCCAGACAAAATAGAAGAATTAAAAACCAAAGAGCAACAAAGAAGACAACGCAATATAGATAGAGCAAAATCAGCACAGGAGGGTAACAGATGATCGAGTTAGGACTAATAACCAAAACTTTAGAAGCAGAAGTTACCGAACAACTCCGCCAAAAAGGAATTGTCGTCTGGCTGGATAAAGATGCTCACTATACAGCTTATGTAGATGATTTAATCGAACGCCATCAGCAAGGGGAATTTTTTGCTCCCGTTGTTGCTTTTCGCGGTAGTTATTTAGAAATGATTCTCGGTTTGGATAGCTATGCTAGTGGCTTAGATCCAGAACCTTTGCTGATTCATATGCCTAACCATACGGAAGAAACTATTCGCACTACTCCAGTATTAGAGTTATATAGGGCAGGTAATCGATTTCGGAAGGCGTTACACACTCTAGTTCGTGAAGTTGCCAATGGTCATCTCAAACCCGATGAGATTGAAGAATATGTGAGCAATAGTATGGAAGATATTATTGCTGCTGAGTCATGGTTACAACAGTCTCTATCTAAATCCAAACCAGGATTTGCAAGTTATTTGGAAAACTTCAAGCCAGAAGAAATTTTTAATCGATTATTAACAAAAGATGATGATTTACAAAAACAAGTAGGAGTAAAAAATAATTTCAACATACTGTTAGATTATCTCAACCGTCATACGGGGATAGATCTTCCTTTTTGTGACTTTTTTCTGGCAGGTATTCCCATATCTTTTGATAATTTAGGGCTAATATTAGCAGGTTGGCTGATGTGCGTGGAATATGTCCACGATCTCAAACGATCTCCTCATTTAGAAGAATTGCAACCCCTTACAAAGCTTACCAAACCTCTTTTCAAAACTTGCCAAAATTTAATCGAACAATTGCGTCAGCAACATTCAACCTATATCGAATTAGCACAACAGGTTGAATTTTGGATAAATGACGAACTAGAAGCAATGCAGCCCGAAGATTTGGGTAAAATTGACACTTTTAAGCAGGAAGAAGCTAAAGTTCTTGAAAGTGCAGTCCAAGCATTAATAGCAGAAAACTGGACAAAAGCTCTCAACTGGTCAGAATCTCGTAGCAAAACAGATTCTTTCTGGTTAAAACACGATCGCCATCGTCGTATAGTCTGGTCATTAGTCAAAGCTGCTGCTATTTTGGGACAGACCATTGAGAGAGATATTAACCCTTTGCAAAATGTAGATAGTCTCACAGAAGCAATGGACTATTACACCACCACAGGCTATCAAATAGATAAATTTCATCGCCACTTTGAGCAACAAAATTTTCAATTATTAGAAACAACCCTCCCTTACTATGCTCAGTTAATAGAAATCAGAAATATACTCAGACATAAATATAGAACCTGGGCAGATACATTAGCCGAAAAATTTGCCAATATTTGTACTAAAAACGGTTTTCTTCCCGACACCGAGCTACAACAACGCAGAATTTACGATCGCTTGATTCATCCTTTAACCCAAAGCGAGGGTCGCACTGCCTATTTTATTATCGATGCCTTCCGCTACGAAATGGCAACAGAACTAATAGAGGAATTTAAGGAAACAGGGACAACAGTTAATTTACAGGGTTGCTACAGCGAATTGCCCAGTATTACCGCAGTGGGTATGAATGTACTTGCCCCAGTACAGCAGTCGGGTAAATTAACCTTAGCTGGTAATAGAGGTTTTGCAGGCTTTAAGACTGGAGAATACACCGTTCGTAAGCCGAGAGATCGCGTTCGGGCAATGGGAGATAAAAGTATTGATAACGTAAGTTCTGGACGTAGGAAAGTTCGTAGTCTCGATTTGGCTGATGTTTGTCATAAGTCCACTACCAGCCTCAAACAAAGCTGTGCTAATGCCCATCTGATTGTGGTGCATAGCAAAGAAATCGATGATGCAGGAGAAGCCAATGTTGGACTACCGACTTTTGAAAAATGGCTACAAAAAATTAAGCAAGCTTGGAAGCACTTACGAAGTATTGGCATTCAAGAATTTGTTTTTACAGCCGATCATGGATTTTTACTCCAGGACGAAGAAACTACTCAAGAGATTACCTACGGGACAAAACGCGATCCCAAACGTCGCTACGTTTTAAGCGATGAACCCAGACAAGAAAATGATCTGATAACAGTTTCCTTGAATGCCCTTAATTACGAAGGACAACAAGGTTATCTTCTCTTCCCCAAAACTACCGCCGTTTTTGCTACGGGAAAACCTCATGCTAATTTTGTTCATGGTGGTAATAGCCTTCAAGAAAGAGTCATCCCTATTCTTACTGTTTCCCATCAACAAGCTTTTATTGAGGCAAAAAATAGCAAATATGTTATTGAAGCTCAAGTAGAATCGGAATTACTAGGCTTTAGCCGAATTAAGCTGAAATTAAGACAAGACCCCACCACTATAGATGGCTGGGCATTGGCTTATATGGGAACTGAGAAAATCAATTTAGCTTTACGAATTTGCGATCGCTCTGACATTCTCATCACCATCAAAGAAGCGGTTGGGGTAGAACTTAAAAACCAGGAATTATATTTGCAAGCTGATGAAACTTGGGCAGAAGTATTATTCGCTCTCAGAGGAAATCAAGATGAAAGAGTGAGAATAGAAATATTCCATCCCGATAATGTGGCCGAGATAGAACCTCTTACTTTAACTTCCTATTTCAATGTATCGGGAGCATTAATCAAAGATAAATCATCCTCAGAACCAGCACGATCGACTTCTAATTCAGAGTGGCAAGATAGCTTCTCCGATGCCAAGATTAAGCAAGTATTTTTACATTTAGATCGACATAACTCCATAACCGAATCCGAACTCAACCAAATGTTAGGTTCTCCCCGTAAAGCGAGGCGTTTTGCTGGAAATTTAGAGCAGTATCTTACACGAGTGCCTTTCTCGGTCAAAGTTGAAACTACCAGTAATGGTAAACGCTATGTCAAGTATTAATAATTAACAAGGTTTTAGATTATGGCATTAAGTGAAAGAGATATCGAGCATATTTTTGAGAAATTGCGCTCGGGAGTTGTCCCCGAACGAGGTTTAGAAGCCTTTGCCGTAGGTATCGAACAACAATGGGCAGAAATTCATCGACAGTTAAAATTAGCCAGCGATCGCGAAGGAGTATTTAAGTTTTTTCGAGGTGGTTATGGCTGTGGTAAAACTTTCATGTCCCGCTTAACCCTCAACGATGCTCAATCTCAGGGATTTGCTACTAGCTTTGTTGTAGTTTCCGATAACGATCTTCATTTTCACAAATTTGATGATGTTTATCGCCGCGTAGTTCAAGAATTAGGCACAAATTCCTGTCCTAGAGGTGCGTTAGCTGATATCCTCGATCGCTGGATTGCCAAAGTCGAAGATGCTTTAATTGCTGCTGGTGCAGATGAAGATAGTTCTGAATTTGACGAGCAGGTTGCCAAACGTTTAGAAGAAGAGCTTGCTTCGATTACAGGAGGCAAAGCACCCGAAGATATGGCTCGCGTTCTCCGCAGCATCTTTGAACTAAAACAACAGGGGAATTTTTCCGAAGCCAGTGCTTTAATATCTTGGCTTTCGGGTAGTGAAAATGTCGCTGCTAGTGCCAAAAGAATTGCGGGAATTAAAGGAGATATTGGGAGTCGCGAAGCTCTAGATTATCTTCAAGGAATTTTAGAAATAGTTAAAGCAGCAAGCTATAAAGGCTTAGTTATCGTTATTGACGAAGCTGAAACTATTCTCAGAATGCGACGAGATATCCGAGAAAAATCTCTCAACGGTATTCGTCAAATTTGCGATGCAGCCGATCGCTATCAGGGGCTATTGTGGATATTTACGGGAACGCCAGAGTTTTTTGATACCCAACGAGGCATCGCTGGATTAGCCCCCCTACACGATCGCATTAAATTTTCTACCTATGAAGGCTTTGTTAATCCCCGCCAACCCCAATTGGAATTAAAACCCTTCGATCGAGAACGCCTAAAAGAAGTCGCTCTCAAGTTAAGAGACACCTATCCCATCGATCCTACTGTCACCGTACCTCATAAAATCAGTCCTGAGTTTATTCAACAACTAATAGACAAGGTAACTACAGGTTTTAAGGGGGATGTGGGAGTCGTTCCCCGCCAATTTTTAAGAGAATTTATCAACATTCTCGATTTAGCCCATCAAAATAAAAACTTCGATCCTTCCCAACTGAAAGAATTTAAACCCCAAGACTTAAATATTCACGAAGAAAGTATTACCCAAGAACGAAACTACTTTGAATCAGAACCAGACGATATCAAAGGCTATGCAGCCGTAGAGTTTTAACATGACATCTGCCTTTGCTCGATTCCCGACCCGCTTACAACAAGCCATTGTTTCTCGCCTTGGCTGGTCGTCTTTGCGTCCAGTTCAAGAACTATCATCTCATGCACTGCTAGATGGCAAAAATGCGATTATTCTCGCTCCTACTGCTGGGGGGAAGACAGAAGCCTCGATTTTTCCCGTTTTAGCTAATTTAATCGAACGAGAACCTAAAACCATAGGAGTTATTTATGTTGCACCCATCAAAGCCTTACTCAACAACCAAGCTGAAAGATTAAAAACCTACACCGAAATGGTGGGGTTACGACGTTTTGTTTGGCATGGGGATATCAAAGCATCTGAGAAAAAAGCCTTTATCAAAGAACCAGCCCATATTCTAATGACTACTCCAGAGTCCTTAGAAGTAATGCTCTTATCCTCCAAAGTTCCTCATGTCAAACTATTTAACGATCTTCGGGCGGTCATAGTAGATGAAATTCATGCCTTGGCGGGAAGCGATCGCGGTACTCATTTAATCTCTGTTTTTGAAAGGTTATTTCCCTGTACCGATAACGATGTGCAGCGTATTGGCTTAAGTGCTACGGTAGGTAATCCCCAAGATATTCTCCAATGGTTACAGGGAACATCTCAAAGAGAAGGCTGCGTTATCGATCCACCTCACGTTCCTTCTAAAAAAGATATCCGCATTTACTATCAAGAAACTACTAGAGCGATCGCCTCCCAAGCGAGTCAAATTGCCCAAGGTCAAAAAAGCCTTTTTTTCTGTCAAAGTCGCTCATTAGCCGAAAAAATTGCCGAACAAATGCAAGAGCGGAATATCGACGTATTTGTCCATCATAGTTCCGTATCAGCAGAAGAAAGAACCACTGCCGAAGAACGTTTTCATCGTGGTGGCAATACCAGTATCATCTGTACATCTACTCTAGAATTGGGAATTGATGTAGGCGACCTAGATTTAGTTTTACAAGCCAATGCTCCTTCTACCGTTTCCTCCTTTCTCCAGCGTTTGGGACGTACAGGCAGAAGAAAAGGACAAAGGGCTAATACTACTTTTTTTTGCGAAGATACAGAAACAGTACTACAGGCGATCGCTTTAATTGAACTGGCTAAAAAAGGCTGGGTGGAGTCTGTGCCAACAAACAATCGAGTTTGGTCGGTTTTAGTCCATCAAATCTTAGCTTTAACCCTTCAATTTGGCGCAATTAGCGCAGAACAATGTTGGCAGCAGCTATCAGTTATTCCTGATTTCTCAGGCATTAGTCAGAGTGAATTTGAGTATTTAATTGCTCACATGGTTCGGGAACACTTTCTGTTTCTATCACAAGGATTACTGTCTATTGGCGACCAAACCGAAAAAACGTTTGGTCGTCGTAACTTTATGGAAATCTATGCAGTTTTTAGTAGCCCACAACTCTACAAAGTTTCAACTGAAACTGGTTATATTATCGGCTCACTAGAACAAAACTTCGTCGATAAACTAGTAGCAGAAATGAGTTCGTTTCTTTTAAGCGGTAAAGCTTGGATAGTTAATCACATTAGCCACGAAGACAGAATAGTAAAAGTAATACCAGCCCCTCGTGGTAAAAAGCCTACCTGGGGTGGTTTTATTCCTCAACTACTCAGCTTCGAGATTTGTCAGGAAATTAAAGAATTACTTTTAAGACGCGATCGTATTCCTTACCTAAACGAGAAAGCACAAACATTTCTCGATGAATGGAGAGAAGAATTAAATCCAGTTTTAAATCATTCAGAACTTAATATCAGAATAGAACCAGAACGAGTACTTTGGTGGACTTTCGCTGGCGGACAAATCAACCACACTCTTAAATATGGAATCCAGGTACAAAAAGACTGGAAAATCATTGCTGACAACTTTAAATTAAAAATTGAGGGAAATGGATTTACTCCCCAGTCACTAAGGCAAATAATTACCAATCTGAGTACCGATGATTTTTGGCAAGATTCTTCAACTCGATCGTTCATCAAAGCTAACTTACCGAACTATAGATTGAGCAAATTTCAATCCGCTTTGCCAACAAATAATTCACTTGAAATGGTTGAGTCTTATTTATTAGATATTTCCCAAGCGATCGATTTTGTTAGAAACATCCATCAATAATAATGATATCGATTGCTATGGAATCAAGAAATAGCAATACTTCTAAGCATTACTACTTTATTTGTTACTCTTGGCAAGTTTATGCTTTATTTTAAAACTTTCGGCAAATATATGCTTTATTAATTTAATTAAAATTCTCGTTAACTACTAGCAAAAGCTTATTTTAGAGAGTAAAATGGCAAAGTTATGATTTAAAATATGGCAAGCTTATGGTTTAAATCACAGAGATACCCTTCAAAGAATTCTCGTTGATTAGTCCGTCATTGCTCAACTAAAAAAAATCAGGTTCTAACCTGATTTTTGATTTAACCTTCTCCCGAACCAAGACAAATATCAAGCCATTGGCGATTAATGAACCGCAGCAATGGTAGTTGGTAGGGGTGGCTGTAGTTTGTCGCCATAACGTGCATGATAAAGCTCTGCTAAACGCTGTTCGTAGTGGGATAAATCCCCTTCGATTTCGTCAAAAATTGCTACCGTTAATGGGTCAGTGAGTTGGTGGCCAAGATGGTAAGTATCAATCACTCCGGTTTGAATATCTCCTATGGCACGGCGTAAAATTGACAGCTCATCGCTCGACTGTAACCAGCTATGTAAGGCAGCATAGACTTCGCTACCTACTGCTTGCCAGGTCACTCTTTCGTTAAAAGCATTATAGAGACGAGTTTCAAGGGACTGAACGTGATGCTGTTTGGTAGTGCTAATTTCTTGGAGAACATGGCGTAGTTCTTCATCTCTTGTCCGATAGCTATACTGTTTGAAGGCTTCTAGGGTGTAGCGTTCTCCGATAATAGCAGTATTCAGGGCATTGATAATATCTCTTCGGCTAGAACCCCCCCAGGTTTCTGCCAATTTCCACCAATCAAAAGTATGGTCTCTACGATCGGCAGGGGTTTCTTCTTTAATTTCTAGCTGCAGGTACTTGAGAAGACTATTGGTTAAGATGGGCATATCCCCCGGTCTTCTTGCTGTAATCAAATTTCCATCTACGACTACGGGTCCTCCAATATAGTCAGCCCCTGCATTCTCGATATCCTTACGAATCGACTGCAAACCCGTCACTCTCTTGCCTTGTAATTGCTCAGTTTCGATTAATAGCTGTATTCCATAGCCAACTGTAGCGATCGCCTTGTCTTGAGCCATTGCTTCTTTAATCAGACTTACAGCAAAAGGATTAGCGCGAATACCACCCACAGGAATAACAAATCCGTCAAAGTTAGAAGCTCGCACCTCAGTAGCCGTATCGTCCGGTTTACAGGACACTTTCCCCCGCTTGCCGTGATATTCTTCATTCATGCGCGAACCAATGATGGTGACTTTTGCTCCAGCTTGCTTCAGTGCTTGATAGGGAACTTGAAACAAAAAATCCTCAAACCGCTCCTCCATTAAAATGGCAACTCGTTTGAGACTGGCTTGGTTTGTAGATGCCATATCTTTTACCTACTGAAATTTCCTGTAAATTTTGAGCAGCTCACGGTAAACAAAAGCAAATAACTGACTCTCTTTCTCAAGACCAAACCCGAGCCACTCTAATATTTGGTCTACTTCAGTTGCGCTCGGAAAGCTAGTATTATGACTATGCTACCCGTGCAACTGGTTAGATAACTCTAGATTTTAGATTAGACAAAAACCTTGAGGAAATTGTGAAGAATAGTAGAACAGATAACTTAGAGGAAAGCTTACTAATTGGTTTAATTTTGGTCTTTATTGGTGTTGTTGGCAATCGTAAGGCGATCGCTCTAAGTTTGCCACGTTTTAGTTAATTGCCATCGCCATCGACGTTTGAGTCGAGACAAGAGCGAATTACTCTCTGAAGTAACTCACCATACGTTTCGCAGTCTATTTTTCGCAGCTTTCAAAAGCAACGATATAGAGTACCGCCGAGTAATTTTTGCGGAGTTGAAGGATTTGCTTTATGGTTATCTCGATCCGCATATTGGCGATCGCTTTATTGAGGCTTCCTAACGGGACTTTGACAAAAAACTAGGTTCAAAAAGGGGTGAAAGCCTGATATATCAATACTTTAACCTCAAAATAGCTAAATCCTTAATATATCTGGGTTTCAGACGAATTTACCTCGACGAGGTAAATTCGGC
>JASJDJ010000128.1 GCA_030065635.1 Xenococcaceae cyanobacterium MO_188.B32 | reverse complement strand
GTCTATAACCAGCAATCAAGGCAAAAGTTTTATTATCTGTGGTAAAAAGATCAAATCAATCAATCAAAGATATAACAAAAAAGTAGCGCAGTACAAAAAGAATAAGTCTCAAAAATATTGGGATGATTATTTGAAAAAAAATCAGGGCTAATTTCGTTAGAATTTCAACAGTAGCACTAATTCCTGGTAATCATGAGCCTAACTACAGTTGATTTTGCTAATATTCAAGTAGAAACTCCTACCTTAGAACAAGTAAAGGCAGAATATCAAGCCATTAATACAGCTTTAGATACAGCAAAAACCAGGGCAGAAAAAGAAAAAGCTTTGCAAAAATGGGATGATTTACGCCGTCGTCTGGAAAGCTGGAGTTCGCTGACTTCACTACATTTTAGTCAAGACACTCGCAACGAAGATTATAAAGAAAAAAAAGACTATAGCGATGAATTACAACCAAAGTTAACGGCTTTAGCCGTAGAAATGAAACGCAAACTACTCAGTAGTGCCGACAAGGTAGAATTAGAAACAATTTTGGGTAAACACGTTTTTAGTTTATGGTCGGCAGATGTTACTACTTTTGAACCCGCGATCGAAGATGATTTAGTTCGAGAATCTAAGTTAGTCGATCGATATGTAGAATTAATAGCCTCAGCAGAAATTGAATTTGCAGGTGAAACTGTCAACCTGTCTGGTATTCGCAAATATACTCAAGATAGCGACCGCTCTACTCGCGATCGGGCAGAAAAAGCCCACTGGAACTTTTTTAGTCAAAATCAAGAGCTTTTAGACGAAATTTACGATGAATTAGTTAAATTACGCCATCAAATGGCACAAAAGCTAGGCTACGATAACTACATCGGACTCGGCTACAAAAAAATGCAGCGTATCGACTATACAGAAGCAGATGTGGCACGCTACCGCGATGAAGTAGTTAAAGAAGTCGTACCTCTAGCTGAAAAAATTATTGCTCAAAAAGCAGAAAAGCTAAATCTCGATCGAGTATATTTCTGGGATGAGTCTGTATTCGATCTCCAAGGAAATCCTACTCCCAAAGGCGAACATGATTGGATGTTAGTACAAGCACAACAGATGTTTGATGCCATGCACCCAGAGTTAGGTGATTTCTTTCGGATGATGGTTAAGGGAAATCTCCTCGATCTCAAAACCCGTCCTGGAAAAGCTGGCGGTGGTTTTTGTACTAGCTTTCCCACTCACGATGTTCCTTATATCTTTGCAAATTTTAACGGGACTAAAGGAGATGTGGAAGTATTTACCCACGAAATGGGTCATGCTTTTCAAAATTGGCAAAGTCGCAATCTTTCTATAATTGACTATTTATGGCCGACTTATGAATCTTGTGAAATTCATTCGATGAGTTTAGAGTTTCTCACTTGGTCACAAATGGATAAGTTTTTTACTATAGATGCCGATCGCTTTCGTCAGATTCATTTAGCTGAGTCTATCCTCTTTTTACCCTACGGATGTGCAGTAGACCATTTTCAGCATCTTGTTTATGCTAACCCAGAAGCCACACCCAAACAACGCCATCAAATGTGGCAAGAAATGGAAGCCCGTTATCTTCCTTGGCGTAATTACGGTGACTTAGCCTATCCAGCTAAAGGGGGTTTATGGCAAGAAAAACAACATATCTATTGTTATCCTTTCTATTACATCGATTACACTTTAGCTTTATGCTGCGCCATGCAATTTTGGGTTAAAGCCGAATCAGATTACAAACAGACTCTGTCTGAATATATTGCTCTCTGTCAACGTGGGGGTAAAGCACCTTTTCAAGAGTTAGTTCGATCGGCTAATTTGGTATCGCCTTTTGAATCTGGTTGTTTGGCTAAGGTAGTTAAGTCTGCACGGGAATTCTTAAAACTCTAACTCTCTTGTTTTACCTCTAATCCTTCTATCATCATTGCTGTAGCTAATTTAGCTAGTTTTTCTACAGATTCGATTGTAGACGAGCGCAGTTGTCGCTCGAGATATAACATCGATACTCCATGGACTAAAGACCAACAAACATAGCCTAGTTCTCTTGTATCTCCTGCTCTAATTACTCCTGCTTTTTGTCCTTGGGCGATCGTCTCTATCAAAATAGTAAAGGATTCTTCTGCTGCTTTGTCTAAACTGGGATATTTTTGATAATCGGAGAGATATGCGCTATACATAACGCGGTAATAAGCAGGATTAGACACCGCATATTCAATATATTTTACTCCCAGAGCTTTAATTTCTTCTTCTGGAGTTAAGGTATTTTTTGCTAAAACTTGTTGCAACCACTGTTTCAGTTTTTCAAAACCCATTTCGGCGATCGTAACGAGTAAACTTTCTTTATCGGTAAAGTGACGATAGGGTGCATTGTGCGATACCCCCAAACGACGGGCAATTCCCCGTAAAGATAAACTGCTAATATCTTTAGTTTCGATCCAGATTTTCGCTTCTTCAATAATGGCATGACGTAAATCGCCATGATGATAGGAATCTTTGGCTTTTATCATTTATTTATTATCCCATCTCTACCGATATGTTGACAGCATCAACTTTTGTATTTATGATAAATGTTGACAATAGCAACATATACCAACGTATAAATTGAAAGTCATGAAACAGGCATCTTATCAGATCGATTTACCAAAAACTCCCACTGCTGTAGTATTTGTCAATGGTATTAAAGCAGAGAATTTAGCAGGATGTTGGTGGTTGTGGAAACAGAAGTTTTCAATTAGACAAGCGTGTCTGGCAGCAGCAGGATGTGAGGAAGTTAAAGTAGGAAACTGTAGTCTTCAAGAAGCAGTAATCGTTAGTTATTGGCAGGATGAAGCTAGCCTAATGGAGTTTTTTCATAGTCCAGTACATCGTCGGATGATGAAAGAGATGATGAGTTTTATGGCTAATAATCCTCAAGCTTTATCTTTATATAATGAAACCTATCGTCCTCTTCGTAGCGGAAAGTATTGGCAAAAGCCTCACGGTTTAGCGAAAATGTATCAGCCAATTGGTTAGCTCAATAAGATGAGCAATAATTAAACTTACCAGTATTTAAGCGATCGACCTGAAACAATTATGAAATGGCAAGAAGTTTGTGAAAGTCAATATTTACAGGATTTACCATTTAAAATCGAACTCAATAAATGGGGACAAATTGTGATGAGTCCTGCCAAAATCAAGCACTCTTTTTATCAAGGATTAATTGTTGAGTTACTTAATTCCTTAATGGATGAAAGAGGTTTTGCTTTTCCTGAATGTGCAATTCAAACCACTGATAATGTCAAAGTGGCCGATGTCGTCTGGTGTTCTGAAGCAAGATTTAATCAGATTGAAGAAGAGTTTGCAGCTTCTATCGCCCCAGAAATTTGTATAGAAATTATTTCTGCCAGTAATAGCCTAGTAGAAATGGAAGAAAAAAAAGATTTATATCTAGCAGCACGAGCAGAAGAAGTATGGCTCTGTGACTCAAAAGGAAATATCAAGTTTTATAACCAGCAAGGAGAATTAGCAGAGTCTTTATTAGTACCGAACTTTCCCAGACAAGTTACCAGAAAAAGCTGATGGCTTTTTTAAGTTTACATTCTCAAGTTGTTGATTATTATTCATTCAATGATAATTAAAAAATTAACAAAACATGATGCTCCAGATTATAGGAATATCAGATTAGAAGCTTTATATAATAATCCAGATTCCTTTGGCACAATGTATCATGAAGAAGCCATTATGACGATAGATAAATTTAGGGAGAGAATACCAGTAGATAACAATAACTTTATCTTGGGTTGTTATAAGGATAGAGAGTTAATTGGAATCGTTGCATTTCATCAAGAATCAAGAATGAAAGTCAGGCATAAAGCATATATTCGCTCTATGTACGTTCAACTAGAATGTCGAGAAAAAGGTATAGGTAAATTATTACTAAATGAATTAATTGAAAGAGCTAAGGCTATTAAAGAGATAGAAATATTATTACTTGATGTGGTTACAAATAACCTAATAGCAAAACAACTTTATTTATCATTTGGGTTTCAAATATATGGAATAGAGAAAATGGCATATAAATTGAATCATCAATATTTTGATATGGAATATATGTCTTTACAGATTAAATCACTTTAGTCGTAACAATAGTTATATATTGTAAATATCTACTATTTAAAGAGGAATTAGCTTTAAACAGGAACTTTAAGCTCAACATATTCGCAGAGAGTAGTAGGTTGAGGAATAGGCTCATTGTCTTCTCTTAAACCCTCAAAATGGAACTTTAAAGCTTCCGTAATTTGTGAAATAGTTTCTTCGATAGTTGCGCCTTTGATATCTCCTACGTTTGAAAACGCAGGATTCTAAGCTGATGCTACGAAACAGGCTTAAGCCATGTTTCGTAGCGCTTACGATACAATTTACTCATGCAAGTTAAACTGTATCGCTTGGGACGTATCAAAGCATCCCTACCGACCTCGGCTAGGCTAATGCCTAGCTGTATCGCTACTTTTTTCAGAATATTGGCTGCTGATGCAGCATCACAATTGACTAAGCCAAGCTTGCTTTTATAAGTACCTCTGTTAATTCTTCTGCCTGAAAACTTATATTCTTCGGGTTTTTCACCAAATTTAAATAATAAATACAATATTTCTTTGGCTAAATCACAACTTTTCGCTAATATTTGTATTAAGAGATGTTAAGAAAATTAAAATAATATGCAACCAACTGCTTTGAACTTAGTCGCGATCGCGATTTTCACGATGACTTTTTCCTCTTTACTAAGTCCTCTATTTCATATTTCTCCTTTCGTACCCGCAGCAGCTACTTTTAGCCTTATGGGTTTAGCTACGGTAGATACTCTAAGTTGGGAAGGTAAAGGCGTTACTCTTCTGTTAGATATTTTTGCTTCACCACAACAACGTCAAAGAGTTATTCATCATGAAGCAGGGCATTTTTTAACAGCATATTTTTTGGGTATTCCCATTACTGGCTATACTCTGACTGCTTGGGAAGCTTTTAAAAGAGGAAAACCAGGAATAGGCGGAGTAGAATTCGATACACGAGCTTTGACAGAAAAACCCCTTAACTTAGGAGAAATGCGTTTAACTTTGGAACGATTTTGTACTGTTTGGATGGCAGGAATAGCAGCAGAAAATATGGTCTATGGTAACGCGGAAGGAGGAGGAGAAGACCGCAGTCAAATTAGAACTGTATTAAATATGGGAGGATTTCCCGAAGCAGCTTACCAGCAAAAAGAGCGTTGGGCGCAGCTACAAGCAAGTAATTTATTAGAAAAACATCAAAAAGCTTATGAAGCATTAGTTGCAGCTATGGAAGAAAGAGCATCAATTGAAAAGTGTTATCAAGCTATTCAAGCTCATTGTTAACTTTTCTGAGAAGTTTGGTAAATTCTTTTTGCTTTATCTAAAACTCTATATTTTTCTCGATTAAAAAATGCGTAGACGACATTATTGAGACAACGAAATTGAATTTCTTTCAAAAACAAATTCACTGTAGTCTGCTATGTCATCCAAACCCAAACAATTGAGAGATACTTCAGCTACTAACCAAAAAGTTGTCCTTATCAATAATTTTTTCCACCGCACTTTCATGACTAATAACCTTGCTTTTATTTCTTCTAGATTAAGAAATAATACTGAATAAACGTTTAAGGTTAGTTGAATATATTGGTGTAATTGATAAAGAGTTGATGAAGAAAAATCCCTTGCTATATTTTAATTCCAACCTTTTATTTAAATACTATTAGACGTTAGGGAGGATTTTATTTTTAATATTATCTCTTGAATTTTTTCTAAATTTCAATTTTTAATTTTTTAACTTCGATCCCTAAATTTTTATTTTCGATCCCCGAACTTCAATCTAATTCATAATTTTCGATCGCCGAACTATGAATTATCACTTCCATAAACCCATTCACTATTTAATTAAATTTAATTAAGTCGATCTACTTAATGATGTTTGTACCCTAACTCCAAATTCCGAATTCTTTTGGTCAAAATGCGTCAAACACTAAGTTTAAAATTTATAATAGAAGTTTGAAACTCTTAACTGTAATCACTGCCCATAGCTAAACATGACCACAAAACCACGCCAATATCACATCACTACCTTCGGCTGTCAGATGAACAAAGCTGACTCGGAACGCATGGCTGGTATTTTAGAAGATATGGGCTTCAATTGGTCAGAAGACCCGAATGAAGCAGATTTAATTCTCTACAATACCTGTACCATTCGGGATAATGCAGAACAAAAAGTATATTCCTATTTAGGCAGGCAAGCGAAAAGAAAACATCAGCAACCAGATTTAACTTTAGTAGTGGCTGGTTGTGTGGCACAACAAGAAGGGGAACAATTGCTACGGCGTGTTCCCGAATTAGACTTGGTGATGGGACCCCAACACGCCAATCGTTTACAAGACTTATTACAACAAGTATTTGATGGCTCTCAGGTAGTTGCCACAGAACCCATTCACATTGTTGAAGATATTACTAAACCTCGCCGTGATAGTACCGTTACTGCTTGGGTAAATATTATTTATGGCTGTAATGAACGTTGTTCTTACTGCGTTGTTCCTAATGTTCGAGGAACAGAACAATCTCGCACTCCTGAAGCAATTCGGGCGGAAATGGAACAATTAGGACAACAAGGATATAAAGAAATAACCTTATTGGGGCAAAATATCGATGCTTACGGTAGAGATTTACCAGGAAGTACCCCAGAAGGAAGGCATCAGCATACTCTGACAGATTTACTCTACTACGTTCACGATGTACCAGGGATAGAAAGGATTCGTTTTGCTACCAGTCACCCCCGTTATTTTACCGAAAGACTGATTAAAGCTTGTAAAGAATTACCGAAGGTGTGCGAACATTTCCATATTCCTTTTCAGTCGGGAGACAACGAAATCCTTAAAGCGATGAAGCGGGGTTACACTCACGAAAAATATCGCCGTATTATTGCTAAAATTCGGGAATATATGCCCGATGCTGCTATTAGTGCTGATGCGATCGTTGGTTTCCCTGGAGAGACAGAAGCCCAGTTTGAAAATACCTTGAAATTAGTAGATGATATCGGTTTCGATCAGTTGAATACGGCTGCTTATTCTCCTCGCCCTGGTACTCCCGCTGCTGTATGGGATAATCAGTTGAGTGAAGAAGTAAAAAGCGATCGCTTACAAAGATTAAATCACTTGGTTGCCCTCAAAGCTGCCGAACGTTCCCAACGTTATCGCGATCGCATTGAAGAGGTATTGGTAGAAGAACAAAATCCTAAAAACCCCGCTCAAGTAATGGGGCGAACTAACGGAAATCGTCTGACTTTCTTCCCTGGCCAAATTGAGGAACTCAAAGGTCAAATTGTGAAGGTCAAGATTACCGAAGTTCGTGCTTTTAGTTTGACAGGAGAAGCGATTAATTCCCGAACCCATTCACAGTTCAATTAGGTTAATCAAGCAACAAGAAGACTGGCAATGTATTTGGCAGTACGCTTTTCTCGCCACAGCCAGTGATTATCCTGACCATTAGTAAGAACAGAGTCGATCGCTTTATCTAAAATGGTTTCTAGTTCTTCAAAGTCGGTAAAAGTTGAGCCAATTGTTACGGGATAAGTAATTTGATGTTTAATCAATGGATAGTCGGAAGCGACAATATAACATCCACAAGAAGCAGCATCGCTAATCACCCCACTGGTACGGTAATAATAACGATCGCGATCGTAGTGAATCACTAAAATATCAATTTCTTGCAGAACGCGAATATAATCTTTTTCTGTAGTTGTATCGCGTAATTCTATACCTAATTTATCGAGATAAGCTGGTTTTTGTTTCTTGGGTGTACCAATTATCAATTCACAATTTTGCTCTGTTTTTGTTTGATATTCCTGAATTTTTTTAATTAGTTTGCCAATGGGTTTATCTGCTCTAATAATGCCAACTATACCAATTTTAATTTTAGTATCGCTAGATAATCTTTCCCCTGGTTTTAAATTAGGTAAATAATCACTGCGACAAGGATGAGGAATAACTATTTTAGCTCGCTCTGGTAACTGAACTTTTGGTGGTAGAATATCATCATCTATTTCCAGTAAAAGAGCTTTGAATCTTTCGAGCGACTTTAAATATATTTTTAAATACAGTAAACCCAAGTATTTAATTTTACTGTTCATAGCAAATTGTTGATTACCATGAAGCATAATAAAAATTTCTTTTTTAGTTAAGGCAAGTAAAGGAAGTAAGAATAAAAAATGTTGATTATAGGCTTCAAAAACAAAAATAGCATGATTATCTTTAAATTTTAAAGCTCTTAATCCCATAGCAATATGCCGATACTCTCGACGTAAATTAAGACCTATAGCGTAAATAGGAATAGCCCGAGTAAAATTTTTAAGCCAAGGAGGAAGAGTTGTTTCAATAGATAAAAATTCTAGTTTTTTATCGGGAAGATACCGATCTAAATTGAGTAAATCTTTTAAGCCCTGGTGAAATAATTGCATAGATATCTACTAATTTAAGAACCGCAATATAGATACATTTATTTTGAGAAGAATGTCAATTCATTTAGCACTTATTGACAGGGCGATCGAATAAGTACAGGCTACACCAGGATTCTTTACTATCAATGTAAAATGTCAAATATTCAATGTTTACTCGTTTTCTAATATACTCCGATCCTAAGTCTTTAAAGAATTTTAGATAATTTATACTGATATTTTCTGGAATTTTGTCAGGATTAATTAGCATTGAATACACTGAGGTCTACAACTAAGACTATTGTGATATTAATTTATCAAATTAATCCTGTACAGAGTATTAAATGATGAGAAAAGAACTAACTATAGCATTACAGATAAAGATTAGAACATTACATTAAATGTAGGGGCAAAACTGTATACGCTCTGTCCTATCTTATCTGTATAATCCTATAGCTTGGCTAAGATTTACCGTGAACCTTATTCATAAAGTTCTTTTTACTATCAGGCAAATCTTGACTAGAATTAGCTTTCTCCGCTAAATTATCGAGCTTTTGACTAGCTCTTTCTTGAGCATTATCTAATAAAACATAGATGATAGATATATCTGGTAGAATATTATAGCATATATTAAATTAATAATATCGGTTATTCTTCAATACGATCGCACAGTGCCAGGCTTTGTTCGATCACTAACCCAGTCATTATTATCAGTATGAATTATTCTCTTGAAAAACATAATTCAGCCGAACTAAAAATATCGCAAGATATAGCACTTGTATTAACAGCTAGTATTGATATTAAAGGAATGCCAAAAGCAATTCCTACCGCAGCAGAGCAAAGACAACAAGATTATTTCAACACCTTAAAATATTACATTAACAATCATCCTATTGTTCGTAAAATAATTTTTATTGAAAATTCTGGCTGGTCTTTAGATTATGTAATGGAAGCAGCTAAGGAGAATCCGCATAACAAAGAAATAGAGTTTATTTCTCTAAATTGTAATGATTTTCCCCGTCGATTTAGCAAAGGTTATGGGGAATGTTTGCTAATCGAAAAAGGTTTAAAAAAATCCAAGTTAGTTAATAGCGTAACCCATATCGCCAAAATTACTGGTCGAATTTATTTACGCAATCTAAGTCAATTATTACAATATCCTCAAAAAACCTATGATTGTTATTGTGATTATAAAGATCATGGTTGGCTCTTAAGAAGATTGTGGGGAGAAAAACAAGTAAGTCCTCATTGTGATACTCGTTTTTTAGTTTTTAGCAAACAGTTTTACGAGCGATATCTTATGCCCTTACATCAACAACATAATGAAGGAGGATTTTGTATTGAAACTGAAGTGTATGACGGAATTAAAAAAGCAGAAAAAGAAGCAAAAGTAATTTCTCGTTTTCCAATCGAACCTAAATTTGATGGTGTTGCGGGACACTTTGGTGGAAAAGACTACAACAGCAAAATTGAAAAATTCAAGTTTATGGGTCGCTCTTTGAATCGAAAAATATTACCTTGGCTCCATTTATAAAACAATTTAATCTGCAAAGTTTTGAACTCGATTATTTTGTCTAAGATTTACCGTGAACCTTATCCATAAAATGTCGTTCACTATCAGTTAACTCTTGACTAGAATTAGCTTTCTCTGCTAAATTATCGAGCTTCTGACTGGCTCTTTCTCGAGCATTATCTAAAAGTCGATCGCCATTTTCAGACTTACCAAATTGCTGTTTAGCTCCCGTGTCTTTTGTTACTTCTCGGGCAGCCTCTTTTACGGTATCTACAGGATTGGATTTGACTGTTGCTGCCATAGCTGAATTAAGAGAAGTAAAAGCAATGGTAAAAGATAAAAAAGCGATCGCTACTAAGTTAACTGGGTTAAATTTCATTACTATTAGTTAAAAGAGAAAAATAGTATATTTGTGCCGTCGATCGAAGTTTTCTTTAATAATATCGATTAAAGCCTAATTGCCTGCTCTTTTGTATCTAGCTAAAGCAATATATTAGATATCTTTGAAAAATGACACGAGAAGAACCAATTAAAAAGGTAAAAGGTAAAAGGGATTAATTCCGCTCGATCGTTTATTTTGGTAAGAAGTCTATAGTGCGATCGCCAATCTTAGAGAGTGTAAGTATAAAATGTATCCTGAAAGCGATTTGCTAAAATCCAGTATAAACTAACCATATATCCAGAAATGTTTGATTTAATTTAATGTGTAACGGCTCATAACTCCCTATGGTTCAAATCCATAACGCTTTTACTTTATTTTTAAGCTTATTAGTAGAAGCAATGCCTTTTCTCTTAATAGGGGTTTTGCTTTCTAGTTCTTTATTATTTTTAATCGATGAACGGCAACTAATTACCAAGTTACCCAAAAATCCACTTTTAGGGGCAGTAGTCGGTAGTTGTATTGGTTTTTTATTTCCTGTTTGTGAATGCGGTAATGTTCCTGTAGCCAGGAGATTATTACTTAAAGGGGTTTCTCCCTCGATCGCGATTTCTTTTTTACTCGCTGCCCCAACGATAAATCCAGTGGTAATTTGGTCAACTTGGATTGCTTTTGGCGAACAACCATTCATTGTTATTTTAAGAGTATTATTTTCTTTGGCAATCGCTATTTTTATTGGTTTTATTTTTAGTAACCAAACTAATTCTCAACCTTTATTACAACCAACTTTGGTAAAAAGATTAACTAGATGGCAGTCTAACTACGATCTAAATAAAGTTAATTTAGAGCAAAAACCAGAAAAAGTATCGCCTTTACTACAATCAGGTAGTTTTTTATTAAATCGAGGGCAGATATTAGCAATGGATGCTTCTTTAGGTGAAAAAAGACCAGATTTTTTACCTTTGCCATCTAAACTATCCAAATTTTATCTCTTTAGTGAAAATGTAGTACAAGAATTAAGAGAGTTAGGAGGGATGCTAATTTTAGGTAGTGCGATCGCTGCTATTATTCAAGTCTTTGTTCCCCGCGAATTTGTTCTCAGTCTCGGTCAAAATGCGATTACGTCTATTTTAGCGATGATGCTATTATCCGCGATCGTTTCTATTTGTTCGACTGTAGATTCTTTTTTTGCTCTTTCTTTTGCTGCTACTTTTACTAGTAGTTCTTTGCTGGCTTTTTTAATTTTTGGCCCTATGATTGACATCAAGGGAATTGGCTTGATGTTATCAGTTTTTAAACCGAGAATTATTATTTATATTTTTGCTTTGGCTGCCCAACTAACTTTTATTTTGACCTTCATTTACGGTTATATGTTTTAAATAATTAGTTATCTATCGATCGTTTTCATTCCAATGTCACTTAAGAATAAAAAAAAGAAAAAAAAGTCTCGCCAAATTACTCGTTGGTTAGATGTTTTTGCTTTGTTGACTTGGGGAATTTTATTACTAAAATATGTTATTACCAGTCAAATAAAATTATTGATTCACCCTAATTATATTGGGTTAGTACTGGTTACTAGCTTAGTCCTGCTACTGTTAGCTGTTATTAAAGGATTGCAAATACTGCGGAGTAACCCAAATCGAGACAGTAGTTCGGAACACATTACTTTATTTTCTCCTCGTTTTAGTAGTTCTTTATTACTGGTAGTCGCTATCTTGGGCTTATTAATTCCTCCTAATGTTTTATCCAGTCAAGCAGCATTGCAAAGAGGAGTAACAGATACTTTACCTTTAACTCGCTTTCAACCCCAAAGTTTTCGTACTTCGACTAAACCAGAAGAGCGATCGCTGTTAGATTGGGTACGTACTCTCAATGCCTATCCCGAACCAGACGCTTATACAGGACAAAAAGCAAACGTAAAGGGGTTTATCATTCATTTACCAGAATTCCCCGACGATTATATACTCTTGGCTCGTTTTGTAGTTACTTGCTGTGCTGTAGATGCCTATCCAGTCGGGATACCCGTACAACTAGAAAAGAGCCGTGCTAATTATCCTCAGGATAAATGGTTAGTAGTACAAGGAACAATGGAGACAGCAACTTTACCCGCGATCGATAAGAATGACGAAACTGAGACAGAAAAACGTCAGTTAGTGTTAGTAGCCAAATCTATTGAAAAAATTCCGACTCCCTCCGATCCTTATGATTATTAATCATTGGTAAACACTAAGTAAATGTACCCAACTTCTTCACGGGAAGTTATCCTATCAGGACTTTTGCTAGGATTTTTCTCAAATTTAAGACTGAAGGTAAGCACTGAAAATTATAAGACTATTGTCTTATAATACAAGAAGGGCGATAACTGTACAGAAGTCTAAAGATAATTGAGATACATAAGTGATAAGGCAAAACAGTGTTGGAGTAAAATCTGTATTGCTAAGAGGTGATAACTATGTTGTATCATGCACCTTGGAATCTAATAACCGTCATAACGGCCATTATTTGGGGACTCTTCCTCTTGACACTTTTTCTGATCATCTTTCAGGAAGATTGGAAAAGTAACTAATAACCATCTAAGATTGACTTGAAGCAGTAGGGAGCATCGGTCTTGAGTTATAAATGTAATATACAAAGTTTAATACTGACTGATTCTACCAGAATCAGTCAGCATAGTAGCCAAAAAATACTTAGAGAGAGAAAGAAAAAAGGGTGCGAGTGATAATTAAGACGAAGACAGGTAGTGCTGATAGCTTAAAATCGATTGACCGAGAGGGGTGCGAGGTTTCCTTGCCCTTTGGGTGCGGGTGGTGACTGATACTCCGCCGTAAAACAACGGTGCGAAGGTCAGCGTTCCCTTGCTCGGTCGGCGTGCTTAAGGCGAGGAAACCTGAGGGGCTGTGGCGCGAACCTGTGTCGCGCCCTTGAAAGCCCCGTCGCCAAGTTCCGACCGCTTACGCCGACGCGGGGTCTGACCTCTGCGGTGACCGGCGTTCCCCGGTCAACATTCTGGGAGAACCTCAGAACTACGCCCTTACCATACCCGCCTTCTACAGTCGCTACAACGCAGCGGGGCGTACAAGTTGTGCCGTACAACAGCAGAATCAGCCCCTTAAGAACCCACGCAACCCGCTTAATTACTATGATTATTAATTAATCACAATATATGAACCAAAGATTGTTAGAACCAATAGATAAAACAGCGATCGCGGTAATTTTTGTTTTTAGTATCCTAATTGGCTTACTAGTTTGGGGTAGTGATGCTTGTGGTAAAGATTGTATATTTCATACTGGACCTCAAGTTAGTAACTTTAGCTGGCAAAATAAACTTGTAGGCGGGGAAGATAGAGCTTTTATACTTACTTTTAACCGTCCGATGGATCGCCGTAGTGTGGAAAAAAACTTAGTTATTAATCCGCCACTACCAGGACAATTTAGTTGGTCGGGTAGAAGACTGGCTTATACTTTAAAAACACCCGTCCTTTATGGAGAAACATATCAAGTCCAGTTGGCAGGGGCAAAAGAAAAGTTTGCTGGTAGCAACGATCGAGGAGAAGAAATACAACCATTTGTTGGAGAATTTCGGAGTCGCGATCGCGCTTTTGTCTATATTGGTAGCAAAGGAGAAGAAAAAGGTAGATTAATTTTACAGAATTGGACAGAACAAACTAAAACTATTCTTACTCCTGCCAATTTAATTGTCTTTGAGTTTAAACCTTACCCTCAAGGCGATAAAATTTTATTTTCCGCAGCCGAAAAAAGTAGTGGAGATAATGCTTTACTTACTTTGCAACTGTATACCGTAGCTACAGGAATAAACCAGAGTAAAGATCGACAAGTAACTCCAGAGATCGAGCTGATTTTAGATAATCATCAATATCAAAATAATAAATTCGATCTTTCTCAAGATGGCAAAGTAATAGTGGTACAAAGAGTAAATCGGCAAAACCATAATGATTTTGGCTTGTGGATTATTAGAGAAGATCGACAACCGCAACCATTAGGAGATTCTCCTGGAGGAGATTTTTCGATTGCCCCTGATAGTAAAACTATTGCTGTGGCACAAGGAGAAGGAATTGCCCTCTTACCCCTACAGCCAGATGCCGAACCGCTTGATTTTCTTTCTAAATTTGGTAGAGTAGTTACTTTTTCTCCTGATGGCTCATCGGCAATCATGGTTAACTACAATAAAGATAATCCCGAGCTACGCTACACGCGATCGCTTTTTTACGTTAATAATCTGGGAGTAGAAAAAGAATTACTTAATCTAGAAGGTTCTATTCTCGATTGTAAGTTCCATCCCAATGCTACTCATCTTTACTGTTTGCTAACTAAACTAGAAAAAGCAGAAGAATATCGAGAAGAACCTTACTTGGCAAAAATTAATCTTCAAACAGGTGAAATATTGCCAATTCTGACTTTACCCGAATATCAAGATAGTAAAATTAGCATGGCTCCTGATGGAAGAGGAATTCTCTTCGATCAAATACTAACTACTGATTTAGTATCAGCAGTTAATGTACCTACCGATAATTCAGGAAAAGCTATTGTTGATAGTCGCCTGTGGCTTTTAATTCCTTCTTCTGCTAAGGTTCATCACATAGAAAAATTACCTTTGGCGGGTTTTCATCCCCAATGGATACCTTAATTTGTTTCCTAAGAGTTCGGAGTTCGTAGTTATAATTTTTTCAACGAAATAATGGGCAGTTCTTACGAAAGTTGCTCAGTCTCGAGCATTAAATGGGTGACAGCTCAAAAGCTGGAAGGGTAAAGCTAATCGTCGTTCCTGCTGAAGCATTGGATTGAATCGACATAGTTCCTTCGTGAGCGTCAACAATTCGCTTGACAATTGCCAGTCCCAATCCAGTTCCTTCTGATTTTCCCGAGCAGAAAGGTTGAGTTAGCTTGGGCATAATTTCTGCGGGGATAAGCGTGCCACCATTATGGACGCTAATCTGAATGTAATTGGGGTTGCAGTCTCGTTTTAGTTGACAAGTTACTACCTCTCCTGGCGCGATCGCTTCACAAGCATTTTTGACCAAATTAATCAAAACTTGCTTGAGTTTATTTTTATCTCCTCGAATTTTTGCCGTAGTTCTTATATCAAATACCCTTAAAACCGCTCAGGTTAATCTGTCCGAGGCGAAAACGAAGGGGTCTAAAGGTAGTTTTGGTAAAATTAAAATTGCCAATTAAACTGAGTAAAATTCCCACCAAGATAATAGCACCTCCCAGATATTGCCCCTGAGTTGGTACTTCTCCTAAGATTAGGTAAGCCATAATCACCGCAGCAATAGGATTAAAGGAGTTAGCCAGGGTAATTTCCGCTGAAGTGGAGCTTTTTAAGCCAGCAAACCAACAAAGTTGCCCTAAGACTACAATAATGGCAGCGTAAAGGAGCATCCAGCCCCACAGAAACGGAGATGTAGCTTCGGCAAAGTGTCCCGCACCGTAGAAATAGATAGCCAGCCAGAAAAAGATAATTGTTCCCAGTGCCGTGCGAAAGAGACTGAAAAAGCCGAGGGAAATATTTTGTAAGCGTAGCTTACTTAGTACAGTAGTTACAGCTAAAATAACTGCAGCTACTGCTGTTTGCACTTCTCCCTTGCCTAATTGCAACGAACCACCCATCATTGCTACTGTTTGTGCCGAACTACTGGCTAACAATGCTGTCACCGCTACACCGACAAAAGAGGCGATCGAACCTAAGATTGTCCAGACATTAACTGGCGAGCGCAATAGCCAAACACTTAAAGCCAAAGTTAGGGGGGGTTCGAGTCTGCCAATTAAAACCACATTAGTTACGGTAGTGTTATCGAGAGCTGCAAAAAATAAAGCAGGTGCGATCGCGCCAGCTAGAATACCGATGAATACTAGACTAATCCAATCTTTACGAGTAAACTGTTTGAGATGAGAGGGCTTCAATTGTTGATAAAAGAGCAAGAGCATCAATGCCAAAGCGCAGATATTGCCTACGAAGAGAACATTGCACAGAGAGATGGGATTCCTGCCATTGACTAGATGATTTTCGCCGATGTCGATAATTTTGTGCGTTACCGAACTAGAAGCAGCGAAGATGAGAACGGCAGTCCAGAGATAAATAGGACTGGGTATTCTGTTTAATAGGTGGGAAATAGAATAATTGTTCATAGCTATATGTCAAAATTTTGAAGATTAATTTAATTTTGTCCGAGTACTTATTTGATTTAGCTTGAAAAACTAAGATATGTTCGGTAAATACATTAATTATGCTACTTATAGGCAATAATCGCGCTACAAGGTCCTTTTAGATGCAAAACTTCATATGGTAAAAACTTCTAGTTCAACGGCGGTCAGAAGTACCTTAGATTGCCAAAAGCCAAATCCGACTTCCAGCTGAATAAGGGTTTAAGAAAGTAGAGAGGGAGAAAACCTCAGAAAATTGAGTTCAGGCGATCGCCAACTAATATTCCTCAACTTCTGATAACTTCGTTGTCAGTGCGATCGCCTGAACTTTTCTGTCAA
>JASJDJ010000127.1 GCA_030065635.1 Xenococcaceae cyanobacterium MO_188.B32 | reverse complement strand
AACGAACGGGGCGTATAAACTCTTGAGGAAACCTCAAGAGACAGCCCCTCCGGTGCCTGCGGGGCGCGAATGGAGCTTTAATCTTCTTTAATCTATGGATGTGAGCCTTAAGTTAGGGGTAATAGAAGCTCCATTGCGCGGGGGGCTTATATTTAATTTTATGTTTGTGAATCCGATAGTTAACGTTGTATTTTAGCCCCATTCCCCGACCGCATTCCGCGGTCACAGTAGCACTCAGAGAGCGTAACTTTTTTGACTTTTCAGACATCCTCTTAGAGTTAAATTTACTGCCTTAATATATAATATAAAAAATAATATAATCACTAATAGTATGCCTAATATCTCGATTTACTTATCTGAAGAACAGCAACAAAAACTCGATCTTTTGACCAAAAAAGGACTAGCTAAAGATTTGTTAGCCAACGTCGGGACAACAACAGAGCGCAGTCGTAGCGCACTGATCGCATTACTTGTCGAACAAGAAGCCCATAAATTAGAAGAAGCAGAGATGATCGCTGATGCTGTGGAGATAGACAGACATCAATTAGGTTGGAGTGAAGAGGAACAAGAATGTCAGATTATAGACATGGAACAATCTGGTCAATAAACTTCGAGCCACAAGTAGGTACGGAAATCAAGAAAGTGAGGCCAGGATTAATTATTAGTCGAACAGGATTTAACCAAAAAAGGCAAAAAATAACCGTACTACCATTTACCAGTCAACCCTTACCAGCTCAAGGAGCAGCTAGAGTTTTTGTGCCGAAATCTTCTCTTAACGGATTGAATCGAGATAGCCAGTTGATAACTATCGCTCCAGCTACTTTTGATAAGAAAAGATTTGTTGAGTATATCGGTGAGTTAGAATCAGATTTACTGACTGAAGCTAAACGTAAATTGGCAATTTATCTCGGCCTACATTAAAAGTTAATAAATTGTCTTCGTTTCGGGTTTGGAAGTTTTAACTGAGGACAACTCGTAAGTCATTGGAAATTATGGCAAACTCATAGAGGGAGCTATACTTTGCACGGTTACAATCTGAGCTTTTTTCACACTGGTATATATAAGGTATGCAAAAACGCAAGTTATGACCGTGCAAAGTATATCTGATTCTCCTCTCTCATCTCAAATAGGATTGTTATAGTTAAATTAGAGTTGCAAACCTTTACTGACGTTACTAGTATCCTTAGTAAGTTAAACTTACGCGATCGCACTCAAGTTGCTCTTTTAGCGAGAGAAGTTAGTTGACATCTGTATTCTGCATTCTGCTTCAAGTCGTAAACTGTTCTAGAAGTTTCACTTCTTCCCAAATAATTTGCACGCTGAAATCGTCTCCTTTTTGGCAATCAAATTCTAGTTTGATCCAATCATATACATTTTGAGTTTCTGCTTCTACAAGAATATTGCCCGATCTATCTAATACTTGTACTAATAAACCTTGTGGTAAATTATCCCTGACATCAACAGGATATATTTGTGGGCAAATCTCAATATCTGTGGTCGATTTATAGGTAACTGTCAAAACCAAAATTATTTGCTTTTCAAGATTATTTCGTTGCAAACTCAGGATTTTACCCCGACTAATACTAGTGGCTGAAGAATCAATAGACAAACCTCTTACCATTCTTCCTAGCATTAGAGATTCTACTGGTTGCCAATTTTGGCTAAACAAATCTGTAAACCATTTACTCAGATTTACTTTTGCTTGCGATCGATAGATTGTCTCGAAGAAAGAGTCAATAGGTTTTAGTTGTGAGAGCGCGATCGATTCTGTCTCAGGGTTAATCTCTTTACCTGGAATAAAACCCAATAATTTTACTCGATCTAGTTCTTCAGTGAATAGTAGGAAAATATAACCTAAGCGATTTTCTCTTGCCTCAGTAGGAATAGAAATAAATTCTTCTCTAGGTAAAACCCAACGGCATTCTAACTTTCCAAAGTTGGGTAAAATTAAATCCGCGACATTAGATATTGCTCTTAACCCAGGATGCCAACAATCACTTTGAAGCAGTGTAGTTTTAAGAGAAAAAGATTTTAGATAGGTATGCACGGCGTAGACAGATAGGGTATTGAGATAAACTTGTTCTCCTTTTTCGGGTGTAGCTTGTTCGCTAGCAAACTGTTCTGCATAATGATGGGCATGTCGATCGAGGATAATAGTTGGATTTGAAGATTGTGTAGGCTTCATTTTGAGTGATTGTCGATTAGAGAAGCAAAATTGTGCATCTGTACAGTAGTTAATAGTTATTTTTGTGCTAATTTTAATGTCCTGTCTTAAAAATAGAAGTCAGGAGTCAAAATAAATCTATTTTCATTCCTGGGTTGTAAAAGATAGTTCATGACATCTATTGCCAAAATAAATTAAAAATCTAAATCAGCTACTCCCTACTTGCTACACTCATCTTTTTTTTAATCTAAATCTTTTCTTCTGTAACCAAAGTACAATTGACCCAAGCACCCTTATCATCATAACTACGAATAATTCTTTGGCGACGATTTGGTTGAGATAACCAACCCATTTCTAAAACAAAAGGTCGAGCGGAGGTTATTTCTTCGGGGCAATTACAAGATGCCCCATCTGGTAAGAGTAGAATTTGGATTGGTAAATTACTTTCTCTAAAAAGAAGTCTCGAACCTTCAATTTTTGCACTAGAAGTAATAGTCCGAGTCCCAAAAGATAACTGCTGTTCTATACTATGACGGTCTTTTTGTTTTATTTTTAAATGGGTAGAGTAAGTATCTGGAGTTCTCAAATCTGGATAGATAGTAACTGCTTGTCCCTGCCATTCTCCTATTAGCTGTTCTACAGTCAGGGGTGGTCTTTCTGGGGTATTGCTTTGGGATGACTTTTCTCTGATTAATACTACGCGCTCAAATTTCTTGCCATCATATAGTTGTAGCATCCTCAAACGTCGATCGCCCTCAATTAAACCAAATTCACCGCCAAATTGACCATAAGATGACCATTGAGTTGAACCTTGAGAAAAAGCAGCATTTTCAAAAAAGAGGATAGTTCTATTGAGATTAGTGTAGTCTAAGACTAAGTCACGGGGTGGTTCGTTGGGAGGAAGATAGGGAACTACTTGATGAACTGCCTTATTATTGTCTCTTCCTTCTAAAGTTACTATGGTAGGGGTGTCTTCTTGTTCTTCACCTAAAGGAGACAGACGAGTAAAAGAACCGTGCCACTCACCTAAATTTTTCAAAAAACAGTCCCATTGAGAAAGCATATATTAGTTGTTCGTAGTAATACTGATTACTTATTATCCCTGATTCGTGCTATGTTTTTCTGGTAACTGTTGCCTGTTAGTCTTGGACTTTAAAAAAGCAAATTTGTAAATAATGCTTCCTTCCTCTGTCACTTCAAAATCAGCATTAAACTCTTTGGAGTAGTTTTCCAAATATTTTCTAGCTTCTGCACCAGAAATTGTCGCTTCCATGGCAAAATTAAGGGCAGTAACCGAGCCATTTCCTTTTTCAACTAGATGAAAAAATTTTGAGCGGAGATAATTTTCTTTTTGTTGCTGATTTTGTTGAGATAAACTCCAAATTAGACAACCACCAGCCATAGTCAAAGGTAATCCTAAAACTATACCAACCCAAGCTTTATCCCAATTTTCTTGTGTTTTGTCTTGCTCGATAATATTAAAAACTGTACCTGATAGACAAATAAATCCCAAGCTTAATAAACAGCTTGCAGCTATTTTTTTGAATGGTTTCATATTTAATGGTAACTACACTAGTATTTTACAAGTCGATACCTACATATAATTCCCTAAAGCTGGACACGGTTAACAGTTATCAAAAAAATTTGATCTTTTACTTTTAGTTTTTAGCTATTTGAATTGGTAATTCCTCTAACTATAAGAGGTTGTCTGAAAAGTCTAATTTGCTACATTAAAGCGTGACCCAACTTTGGGGGACTTTAACTTGTTCTCCCCCCAGAATTGTAGGGCTGGGGGGGCAAAACCAAGAACTCGAATGTCAAAACGATCGCTTTTCAGATGTCCTCTAAGAGTTCGCCTTCTCTACATCTTCTTAAACCTTTATGTTGTAAGCTTTTTGCCCTTATAATTCTTAATGACTCAGAAATTTGAGCGAACGGTGAGATAATTATGAATCAGAATCAGTTGAGTCCAAGCAGTCTGGTTGCTTCTGAGCTAGGAGCTCTTGTTGATTCTTCAATACGAGAGAGTATCCAAGTCAAACAGATACTACTAGAAGAAATGATCCCGAAGATCGTTAATACTGCTGAACAAATAATTTCTACTCTGAAAAGAGGAAACAAAATTTTAGTAATGGGTAATGGTGGTAGTGCTGCTGATGCTCAGCATATTGCTGCTGAGTTAGTCGGTCGTTTTGAGAGAGAGCGTCGTTCTCTACCAATTATGGCTCTAACTTCAGATACTTCCGTCTTGACAGCGATTGCCAATGACTATGGCGTAGATCAACTCTTTGCTCGTCAAATCGAAGGATTAGGAACACCAGGAGACTTGATTTTAGCAATTAGTACCAGTGGTAATTCTCGCAATATTCTTGAAGGAGTAAAAACAGCGAGAGCTAAAGGACTTAATGTGATTGGGTTAACGGGAGAAACAGGTGGAGAGTTAGAAAGCTTATGCCCATTAAGCTTATGCGTCCCCTCATCTCGAACCGCTAGAATTCAGGAAGCTCACACCACCATCTGTCATGTGCTTTGTGAAGCTGTAGAAGCATCTTTAGAACAGAAACCAGCCAAAATTACGCCAATTACCCAAGAGTTCAGCCAAAATATCCCGAAATTAGTAGATTCGTTGGAAGAATCCTATCAAGAAAACTTCAATCTCAGTCAGGTAAAGTTACTCATCCTTGATTTTGACGGAGTGCTAACTGATAACCGAGTTTTAGTCAGTCAGGACGGTACAGAATCTGTTTGGTGTAATAGAGGAGATGGCTGGGGAATTGCTCGCCTAAAAGAAAAAGGCATAGAAATTTTAGTCCTCTCTACTGAACTTAATCAAGTAGTCCGCGCTCGCTGTCAAAAATTAGGCATAAATTGTATTCACGGTTGCGATGATAAATTAGCAGTACTCAGGCATCTCATAGCAGAACGTTCCCTTAGTCTAGAACAAGTTGCCTATGTGGGTAATGATGTTAACGATCTTGCCTGTATGAGTTACATTGGTATCCCTATCGCTGTTGCGGATGCTGTACCAGAAATTAAAGATGTTGCTCAAATCATTACTACAAATCGAGGAGGAGAAGGAGCAGTAAGAGAGGTCGCCGATCTAATTCTTGAGGCATTGGCTACTCAACAAACCACTTCTCAAAATTAGCAGAAGATTTTCTGTTAACTAGGTTCATGAGGGATGTTACAGTTTTAGTGTTAAAATCTCTATGAAGTTAGGTTTTAAGCGTATAAAGGTTTCAAGACAGAGAAATCATGGCATAGTTAGGAAAAGTCTCTTTTTTTACTTCAGTTTCGACCTTTATCTGCTCAAAAACCCTGCGTTATCTTGCCAGATTGGCTTAAGTCAATCTAGAGTTACTTATCAAATTTTAGTCTCAATAGTTGAAATGGGATAAACCACATGAATAGTTATATCGAACAGCTTTTTTCTTTACAAGATCGGGTTGCTATTGTTACTGGAGCTTCTCGCGGTATTGGCGCGGGTATTGCTAAGGGACTTGCCCAAGCAGGAGCTAAAACCTACGGCACTGGGCGCTCGGAAAAACCCGAATGGGAATCGATCGAAAACTTACACTACAAGCGCTGTGACGTTTCTAAAGCTCAGGAAATTCTAAAACTGTGCCAGGAACTTTATGAAGAACACGGAAGACTGGATATCCTAGTTAATGCAGCAGGAATTACTCTACCTCTAAAAGATACCGATACCTTAGAAGAGCGATTGACTAACTTCGATCGCACCATTGAGGTGGATTTGCGGGCCCCTTACGCTGGCAGTATGGCAGCAGCCCCATATATGGCCAAGTCTGGCGGTGGTTCTATTATAAATATCACCAGTATCAATAGCATTGTAGGTTTTCCTGGCAATCCAGGTTATGTTGCTGCTAAGGGTGGTTTACGCCTGATGACCAAAGGTTTAGCGATGGATTTAATTAAAGATAATATCCGTGTCAATAATATTGCCCCAGGTTATATTGAAACTTCGATGACTAAAGCCAGCTTTTCTAACCCAGAAACCTACGAACAACGCCTGCGGCACATGATTGTTCCTCGCTGGGGTCAACCCGAAGATTTAGTCGGTGCAACCATTTATTTAGCCTCCGATGCCTCTGCTTACGTGACGGGTCAGGATATCTTTGTTGATGGTGGTTGGACTGCTAAAGGTATGATCGTTACCCCCTACAGTAGTTAGCTAATTTTCACAATTTGACACTCTCCGCGATAAATCGACGGAGATTCTTAAGAGATAAGAATCCTTAAAGGGTTAGCCAAAAACCCGCTAGACACTCGCTGAAAATCCAGTCTGTGCTTACTTATGAATCAAATCGGTTTTATGCAGGGACGACTCTCTCCGATCGAAGAGGGTAAAATTCAAGTCTTTCCTTGGTCACATTGGCAGTCAGAATTTAAGATAGCTCAAAATCTTGGCTTTGAGCTTATGGAATGGACTATTGAGCAAGAAAGACTAGATGAAAACCCCTTAATGACTAGATGGGGTCGTCAGCAAATTAGTCAGCTATGCAGTCAATATTGCATTACCATTCGCTCGTTGACGGGAGATTGTTTTATGCAAGCTCCTTTTTGGAAGTCAGAAGGAAGGCAACAGCGAACGCTATTAGAGCAAATGGCAGAAGTCCTAATTGCTGCTGCTAGTTTAGAAATCAGCTATGTCGTAGTTCCCTTAGTAGATAATGGCAGTTTGGAAAATCAGCAGCAGATCGATAATCTCTATCAAGGACTAGATATTATTCGCCCGCTCTTACGCGATGGCAACCTCAAGATGGTCTTTGAGTCTGATTTTTCCCCTGCTAAACTTCTCAAGTTAATTTCTGATTGGGATAGCAAGTACTTTGGGATTAACTACGACATCGGTAATAGTGCTGCTTTAGGTTACGATCCTGCCCTAGAAATAGCTACCTACGGTTCTTATATTGGGAATGTTCACGTTAAAGATCGGCTTTTAGGGGGAACTACTGTTCCTCTGGGGAAAGGTAACGCCAATCTACCCCTAGTGTTTAAGTTACTCAAAGAAGCTAATTATTCAGGACAGTATATTTTGCAAACTGCTCGTGCAGTTGATAATGACCATGCTGGAGTTTTGTGTAGCTATCGAGATTTAGTGAAGCAACTTATTTCTAATACTTAATAGATTATGGATTTAGGGCTTACAGGCAAAACAGTATTAGTTACAGGTTCAGGTAGAGGTATTGGTTTAGCGGTCGCCAAAGTTTTACATCAAGAAGGTTGTTATGTAGCTCTTAATGCTCGTCATGAGACGGAAATTGCTAATATTGCTGCTAATTGGGTAGAGCGCGTAAGTTTTCATGTAGCTGATGTAACTCAACCCCAAGAATGTCAACTTTTAATTGATGCTGTCGAACGAAAATGGGGCGGACTAGATTTATTAGTTTGTAACGTTGGTAGCGGTGCTTCCGTACCTCCAGGACAGGAATCTCTTGAAGAATGGCACAGAGTAATTAACCTCAATCTTTTCGCTACTACCAATATGGTAGAAACTGCACGGAAACTCTTAGTAGCCAGTGGCGGAGCTATTGTTTGTATCTCTTCTATCTGCGGTTTAGAAACTTTAGGCGCACCTGTTACCTATTCCGCAGCTAAATCCGCCCTCAATAGCTATGTTAAAGGAATTGCCCGACCCTTAGCCAAACAGGGAATTAGGATTAATGCGATCGCTCCTGGTAATATTCTTGCGGTTGGGGGGACTTGGGAACGGAAGCTTAAAGAAAATCCAGTGGCGGTAGAGACAATGTTGGAGCGGGAGGTCGCCCTCAAGCGTCTGGGTAAACCAGAGGAAATTGCTAATTTTGCAGCTTTTCTAGTCTCGTCAAAGGCTTCTTTTGCAACTGGTGCAGTGTTTGTAGTCGATGGTGGTCAGGTACGTTCGTAAGGAATGAGGTTTGGGAGCTAATAAAGATATGGGCAGCAACTATTATGACCTAACTGATAAGACAGCATTAATTACGGGAGCAGCAGGACTGTTGGGTGTGGAACACGCAGCAGCACTAGCAGCGGTGGGAGCCAAGGTGGTGCTAACTGATATCAATGAAGCAGCACTTCAGAAGGCAGCAGAAAAACTCCAGAATGAGTTTGATGCCAACCAAATCCTGGCATACAACATGGACGTAACTGCTTTGACTTCTATTAAAGCAGTACAGGAACAGTTGAACGCCAATGGGGGCGTGGATATCTTGATTAACAACGCGGCGATCGATCCAAAAGTCAAGCAAGATAACAGTCTGTTAGAAACTTCTCGCTTTGAGCGTTTTCCCTTAGAGCAATGGAACTTCCAGCTTAACGTAGGACTTACTGGTGCTTTTTTGTGTAGTCAGGTGTTTGGTACTGCTATGGCACAAAGGGGTACTGGAGTAATCCTCAACATTGCCTCTGATTTATCCGTAATTGCCCCAGATCAGCGTCTCTATCGCCGCGGGCCAGAAGAACAACAACCCGTGAAACCAGTCACCTACTCGGTGATTAAAACAGCACTAGTGGGACTGACCCGTTATTTAGCAACCTACTGGGCTGAGCGAGGAGTCAGGGTTAATGCCCTATCTCCTGGAGGAATTTATAACAATCAGGGAGAAGAATTTGTGACTCGTCTGACTAACTTAATTCCTATGGGAAGAATGGCAGAGCGCGATGAATACCGAGGTGTGGTACAGTTTCTCTGTTCGGATGCTTCTCGCTATCTGACAGGACAAAATATCATCGTTGATGGCGGACGGAGCGTTTGGTAGTTTTTAATATTCGTTTTAGGAACAATAAGTTTTAGGAACAATAATATGAAGCAAACAGTTAAAATTGGCGAGCGCCTAGTGGGGGAAAATCAACCTGCTTTTATTATTGCTGAGATTGGCATTAACCATAATGGCAGCTTGGAATTAGCCAAAAAATTAATTGCTGCTGCGGTAGTCGCAGGATGCGATGCGGTCAAGTTTCAAAAACGCACAGTAGATGTAGTCTATACCCCAGAAGAACTAGCTCGTCCGAGAGAAAATCCCTTTGGTAGTACCAATGGCGATCTTAAATATGGTTTGGAATTTGGCCAAGCAGAATATCAAGAAATTGCTGCTTACTGTAAATCAAATAATATCCTCTGGTTTGCTTCGGCTTGGGATGAAGCTTCAGTGGATTTTCTCGAACAGTTTGAGCCTCCTTGCTACAAAATTGCTTCGGCTTCTCTGACTGACGACAAACTCCTCAAACATCATCGCTCGTATCAGCGTCCGATTATTCTTTCTACTGGTATGAGTACCCTAGAGCAGATCGATCGCGCTGTGGAAATTATCGGTACAGATAATCTAATTATCATGCACTGTACCAGCACCTATCCTTCTCAACCAGCAGAATTAAATCTTAGAACCATATCAACTCTAAAAGAACGCTATGGTGTTCCCATTGGCTACTCTGGTCATGAAACAGGTATATCTGCATCTATTGCCGCAGTAGCTTTGGGAGCTTGTGCGATTGAGCGTCATATTACCCTGGACCGAACTATGTGGGGTAGCGATCAATCAGCATCCCTTGAATCCCAAGACTTTATTCAGTTAGTCAAAAATATTCGTACTGTAGAAACAGCTTTAGGGGATGGTGTTAAACGAGTTTATGACAGTGAGATTCCCATCATCAAAAAACTACGACGAGTAGCATGATTATTTTAGCTTCCTCAACAGAGAACTTGAGGTCATGCTAGATGATGAGTTTTTGGCAATAGTCAAGAAGGGGTCTTCTGGCAACAGGGCAATGGTACACAAAAGTTAACTTTAGGGGAGTTTGAGGGGCTATAAGTCCCGCGCTGTATTCTTTGAATCAGCATCGGGATACTAAGTAGTTGCGATCGCCATCTTTTGATCCCATTTCTCAAGAATGAAAGGGACATCCTCCGGCGGTTAATTGGTTCAGCAAAGCACTGTTATCAAAGAAGTGTTCTACCGATTCAATTTTGAGGTCTTCCGTAACTCGGGCTACACTCAAACCAAACATTTCTATGGTTTCACCTGTGGGAGCAAAGTCTTTAAAGTTGCCCTTAAATTGTCCCCAGTGTCGCCACTTAAAGACCACATTAGGAGGAGGCGACAAAACTTCGATTAGCTCCCAATGAAATCCTTCAGGAAAAGCGGTATGAAACATATTATATGATGAATCAAAGGTTTCTTGGCTAGACTGATAATGTTCTGTATCTCCTAAAAAGAGGTTATAAGTCCCAGCCTCAATTACTAATTACCCAATCAGGATTGACTTTGAGCGCTGCATTTATTACTCTTTGAATCAATCCATGGTAATCATAGTAAAGCCGATCTACAGTAGCGATCGCTTGAAATAAATGAATAAACTAACTAAAATAATTATCTTCTAAAATTTTTTCTGACTCTATCTTTTCCTCAGATGGTATATCAAACTGTTCGGACATAGTAGCGATCGCAGCCCTCCCGATATCTTGGGGAAATCCCGATCCTCAAAAAACTACGACGAGTAGGTGCTTAAGTGCAGTCGCTCAATTAATGCAGATAAATTTAGACAATTCCCACTAAATTACCAATTATCAAACCAATTGCAACTCCCGCCAATGCTCCTAAAGCAGGGGAAACAAAAGCAAAATCATCAGATTGTTTGGAAGATACTTTACTTGGGGATGTATAGTTTGTCATTGTATTTTTGCGAATTTTTCTTAACATTTTGTAACTTAATACCTACTATAACCATTGGAGCGTCAAAATTATTTATAGAGACTATTTGAATTGTTTATGCGTTACATTCCTATAGTTAACACAACTTAATAATTTTCTATTTACTATTTAATTTGACTGCTCTTAACAGAGCAGAAATATCTTACTGTTATAGATTGTTAAGGAGGTTGCGCTCCTCCTTACTCACAAGGGGATGAGGTTTCCGCGCCAAAAATCTTATGAAGAAAAGACGATTCGGTAATACAGAATTGTTAGTCAGCGAGGTAGGCTTTGGGGCATGGGCAATTGGAGGCCCCGCTATGGTGGGAGCAACACCAATTGGTTGGGGAACTGTGAATGACTTAGTTTCTATTAAAGCTCTGAGAACAGCTGTTGACCGAGGCCTTAACTTCTTCGATACGGCAGACTTCTATGGTTTAGGTCATTCAGAAGAATTAATTGGCAACGTTTTTGGCAATAGCGATCGCATTATCGTTGCCAGTAAAGTTGGTCACCGCATTAAAGATAATGAGGCAATAGAACCTGACTATTCTCAAAACTATATTCTTTCGGCTTGTGAAAGAAGCTTAACCAGACTTAAACGAGAGAGCATCGACTACTATCAGCTCCACTCTCCGAGGGTCGCGCATTTGGCAAGGGGCGAGTGTATTGAAGCGATGGAATTACTCAAGGCACAAGGAAAAATCAGATATTGGGGTCTCTCATTAAACACATTTGACCCTTTTCCTGAAGCCGAATTTATGTTTAAACACCGTCTCGGCTCAGGTATTCAGGTAGCTCTCAATATAATCAATCAAAGAGCTGTCAAGACTATTGAGCTAGCTAGCCAAAAGGGATACGGTATGATTGCCAGAATGCCTTTTCAGTTCGGTCTGTTAACGGGGAAATTTAACCCCAACACTCGTTTTCACCCAGACGACCACCGTCATTTCCGCTTAAAACCACTTATTTTAGAAAGAGCGATTCAAGAGCTAGAGCCTGTATGGTCCCTGAGCGATCGATGTAACCTATCTCCGACACAACTGAGTTTGAGTTTCGTTCTCAGTTTCCCAGAAATTTCCACTGTCATCCCTGGTATTAAAACACCAGAACAGGCTGTAGCTAACACATCGGGTCTGGTTGAGCTAGACAAAGACAGTCAAAAATTATTGAGAGAGCTTTACGATCGGGAATTCGATGCGCTCCTCAAGTTGATGGAAGCACAAGAGAAGTGACGTTCTCCCACACTGACCGCAAGCGGTACAGTCTGGGCTTCCTACCCTCGCGAGCAGGCATTCCTGCGTAGCACTTATCTAGATGAACAATACAAGTATTATGCATCCCCGACAGTACGCTGTCAGCAGGCAGTTTCCAACGGCTCGATTGGATAAGCTGAGGAAACCTCAGCATCCCTCTCGCCCATTCCCCAGCGTCCCTGGGTACGAGTTTTTAAAATGCTTCCTTTGTACGGCAAACATTTTACGCAACCACCGAGTCTCTAACCGAGACTATTTTTTGGTTGCAACCCCATATGTTTGATTGTCAAGGTGCTTGCCAGTTTTAGGTTTTTGTTTATCCGATCTTCGGTAACTGGCGACCCATTGATACGCTCAACTGCATTATATATCGACCAGAAACCTTGTTATATAAAGATTCTGCTTCGATTTTGTAAACCTATGACCAATAATTTGTCGCGCTCGTTCTCATCCTACACTGACGCATCGGCAGCGCAAATCAAGATTTGCTTAAGTCTGCCTCGCTTTACAGTGTAGGGTTTCCCACTCGCAAGCTAAAAGCGCGATCGCCAGTAGCTCTAAGAAACTCATTATCCTAAAGTGCGATCGCTATTTTGATTTCGTACCACCAATGTCAAGACATCAATTTGACCATCTTGGCGATATTCTGTGTGAGGTCTATCTGCAACAATAGTGTAGGCTCCAAAGATCTGGGATTTCCAATATTCAGCTGTCCAGAAATTTCGATAAATCCCGTAATCATCTATATGTCCTTCTGGATTACTTTCGGCATTAAATGTCTTTAATGTCGCCAGAGTCCGAATAGGAATATCACAGATCAGCAGTGGGCTAATAGAAAATTGCTTTTCAATAATGACTGGCAAATCATCTAACGAAAAATGCTCTAATAATCCAAAACTGATACAGGCCTGAATTCCTTTTCCCTGATAATCTAAATGAAAATCAGAATCAAGGTCTCCGTAAGCAACAGTAAGATTTCCTTTGGCGTATTTGGCATTTTCCTGTAGTATTTCTAATACACCCTTATCATTATCTAAGGCAATTACTTGGTAGCCACGGCGGGCAATAGGGATTTCCACAAGTCCATAGCCAGCACCTAGTGCAAGTAAAGGCCCGTCTCCAGGAGATAGATATTTATCCAAAAAACCATCATGTAGTTCCTCATATCGCCTATCGGCTTTTTGACAGGCTTCATCTGTGAAAACAGGATTGCTTAAACTGTGAAAAAATTTATACCAAGAGCCGTTATCCATTTCGTCAATCCGATCTTTATCTATTTGGCACGTATTTTCAACCTTTATCTTAATGCTCTGATACTGTTGGCGAAAGCAATCAATTAGTAATTAAACACAATACAAAGACTCACCGTTCGCTTATTTTTAAATGGAGTTGGTTAATAAATGAGAGCAATAAGCCTCTGTACAAGGCTTTCAGCCGTTTAACAGGAGATAGAGAGACAATTTTAGGCGATCACTATGACCACGAAGCGCTCGGGATTTGAAGAATCTTAGTTCGCGAGCGCGCAGTTAAATTAGTATCAAAAACTACAGATAAAAGTTCAAAAATAGTATCACAAACCTAAAATCTGCTCGATTAATGTCAATAAGTTGCCTTTATTCTCAATAATCCCAAGATGATCTCGTATGTGATTTGAGAAATCTGAAAAATCCTAATGGCGATCGCAAGGGTTACAATAAACCTTGGTAAATCTCGGTCGCGCAAGCAGGGCGGTTCGATGGCTTAATTTTCGTATTCTGATTGATAAAAACCGCAAGGCACGCGGGCGATAACTTTGACGACAAATCAAGAGTTTTAGAGAAGGCGTGGAAGGGGGGATTTTAAGTTAACGCTCTCATGTATGACAGTTATCTTTCAGGATATGTCCCCCCTTTCCACCCCAGATTTACATAGATTTTTTTTTAGGGGTTTATTTTTTCTAGCTCAAAGTATGTTGAAAGTTCCGCTTAAATAGAACAAGAGTATTTACTTGAGCCGAACTTTTTTCCAACTTCAAGAAAAATTGGTTTAATTAGGGCTTGTTTTCTGTGGTATTTTATGACTTTTATTTATTCAATCGCTTGTTAGGAATAGAAGGAAATTATAGCGAACAGAAAATTCAAGATTATTTAGTCCGCGAAATATTCTATAAAAAACTCTTACCAGAGTTAAAACAAAGAGGTAAAACTGTTATTGCCGTAAGTCACGACGATCGCTATTTTGTAGAAGCAGATAGAATAATTAAATTAGATTATGGTCAAGTTGTTTAAAACTATCTATAATCTATAATTTCGGGGTAATATAAATGAGTTTAGCCGAACAGATTCTTGCTCGACAACCAGATAATGTTTTAGAAAGACTTAGAGGTGCAGATAAATTTTGGACTGCTTTGCGTTCTCAACAGATGCAAGTTCCTCAAGTTGTCACCAAAACTTCAGAATCTCTGGAAGAAACAGACTGGGATCTTGTTATTTGTGGCGGTACTTTGGGTATTTTACTTGGTGCTGCACTCCAGAAATTAGGCTGGCGAGTAGCTTTGTTAGAAAGAGGTATTCTACGGGGAAGAGAACAAGAGTGGAATATTTCTCGTCAAGAATTAGCAACTTTCATCGAATTAGAGTTATTAACAGAAGCAGAATTAGAACAAGCGATCGCTACAGAATATAATCCTGCTCGTATTGGGTTTTTAGGTGGTAAAGATATTTGGGTTAGAGATGTATTAAATATTGGTGTCGACCCGATTTTTTTATTGGATACTCTAAAAAGAAAGTTCTTAGAATATGGAGGAAAACTTTTAGAAAATACTTCCTTTAAAACTGCTACTATCTATTCTGATGGAGTCCTAATTAAAACAGGAGAAATCGATTTAAAAACTTCTTTATTAATTGATGCAATGGGACATTTTTCTCCTATTGTCAAACAAGCCAGACAAGGAAGAAAACCAGATGGTATTTGCGTGGTTGTGGGTAGTTGTGCGGAAGGGTATAACCAAAATGAAACTGGAGATTTGATTTATTCTTTTACACCTATTACTCATCAATGTCAGTACTTTTGGGAAGCTTTTCCTGCTAGAGACGGCAGGACTACCTATATGTTTAGTTATTTAGATGCTCATCCAGAACGTCCTAGTTTAGAGTTTTTTATGGATGAATATTTAAGATTATTACCAGAGTATCAAAAGATAGAATTAGCACAATTAGATTTTAAAAGATTTCTGTTTGGTTTTTTTCCTGCCTATCGTCAAAGTCCTCTGCATTTACCCTTCGATCGCATTTTACCTGTAGGAGATAGTAGTGGCGGACAATCTCCTGTTAGTTTTGGTGGTTTTGGCGCAATGGTGCGCCATTTGCAACGTCTAACTTTGGGTATCGATGAAGCTTTAAAAGTAGGTAGTTTACAAAGTAAAGATTTATCTCTTTTGCAACCTTATCAACCAAATATTTCTGTTACTTGGTTATTTCAACAGACTATGAGTGTAAGGATAGATCGGCAAGTAAATCCCCAACAAATTAATAATTTAATGAATGGTGTCTTTGCGGTAATGGATAGGTTAGGAGATGATGTAATTAAGCCTTTTTTACAAGATGTAATTCAGTTTACCCCTTTAGCTAAAACTTTACCCCTAGTTAACCCTAAATTAGTTTTACCGATATTACCCCAAGTAGGTATCAATTCTCTGCTTAATTGGAGCGTTCATTATTTTAATTTGGGATTATATCGGAGTTTATATTCTCTCGGAAAGTTAGGGCAACCTATCGCCGATCGTTTATCTCCAAGACAAAAATATTTTTATCATCGTTGGTTGGATGCCTGGAAATATGGTTGTGGCGCAGATTATCGAGATTAAGTACAACTTAAGAATTGTTGCTTTCATTGTGAGTAAGTATTAAGATACCCTCTGAGTAATCATAAAATACTTAGTCGATCGACAATGAATATTAATCTTGGTTGGCAAAATTTCGAGCAAGAAGTAAATCAAGCAGATGACCAAATTAATTTAGCCAAAGCTAGTCTTTTTTATGCTCGGGCTGAATATTCTAACTTAGATGTTGATAAGTATATTAGCATTTTAGATGCTATGGCAGAGGAGATTAGTCGACGATTACCAGAAGAACGTTATCCTTTGAAGATTATGAAAGCAATTAATAATTATCTTTTTACTGAGTTAGGATACAGAGGTAATAATCAATCTTACTACGATCCTCGCAATAGTTTTCTTAATAATGTTATCGATCGCCGTACGGGAATTCCGATTACTTTATCGGTAATTTATTTAGAAATCGCCAAACGCATTGATTTTTCCATGGTAGGAGTGGGAATGCCAGGACATTTTTTAGTTCGTCCTACTTTTCAAGATTCTGGTATTTTTGTTGATGCATTTAACCAGGGAGAAATTATGTTTAAGCAAGACTGTTTGAATAAGCTTAAAAAATTATATGAAAAACCAATTAAACTAGAAAAAAGTTTTTTTGCTCCAGTTAATAGCAGACAAATTTTATTGAGAATGCTTACTAATCTCAAATATATTTATCTGAGTAATAAACAATTATCTAAGTCTATAGATATTATTAGTGGTATTCTAATGCTGTATCCCGATAATCCTAAAGAGCTGCGCGATCGAGGTCTTGTTTACTACCAACTAGATAAACCAAAACAAGCTTTTCAAGATCTAGAATGCTATCTAGCAATTTTGCCTAATGCTGAAGATGCAATGGTAATTCGCAAATTATTAGAGAAAAAAATTTAAAACATAGATATTTTTGATATTAATGTCCGAGCAATTTGCTAAATTTTTTAGTGTTGTTATTCCTACTTATAATCGTCAATCAATTCTAATTAAATGTCTTAAAGCTCTAGAAACACAAAAAAAAAGTAATTTTATTAAAGACTACGAAGTTATTTTAGTTGACGATGGTTCGACAGATGGCACCTTAGAATGGTTGGTAGAAAATGCAACTAAATTTCCTCATGTAAAAACTTTTTCTCAAACTCATCAAGGTCCTGCTGCTGCCAGAAATTTAGGAGTAAAACAAGCAAAGGGAGACACGATTATTTTTATCGATAGTGATTTAATTGTCACCGAAACATTCTTACAAGCTCATGCTAATGCTCTAGCAAAAGGAGAAGAGAAAACTAACAGCGATCGCCTATTTACCTATGGTTGGGTAATTAATACTTGTAATTTCGATAATCCCACCTCTGAATCCTATAAAATCACTGATTTTTCTGCTGCTTATTTTGCTACGGGTAATGTAGCGATCGCTCGTAAATGGTTAGAAAAAGTAGGACTTTTTGATACTCGATTTCAACTCTATGGATGGGAAGATTTAGAATTAGGAGTAAGGTTAAAACAATTAGGCTTAAAACTAGTCAAATGTCCTGAAGCTGTCGGTTATCATTGGCATCCCCCTTTTAATTTAGAACAAATTCCCAGCATGATCGAACGAGAAATCGAACGAGGAAAGATGGGGGTAATTTTCTATCAAAAACATCCTACTTTTAATGTCAAGATGATGATTCAAATGACTCTATTTCATCGCCTGTTATGGGGAATTCTTTCTCTAGGAGGGAGATTAAATGAGAAGACCATGAAACCTCTATTACAATGGTTAATCGATCGAGGTAAACCCCAACTAGCCCTAGAAATTGCCCGTATCTTTTTAAATTGGTATAACGTTCAAGGAGTTTACCAGGCATATAGAGAAATTAATAATTAAATACTCGCTTTTGCCTGATGGGGAGTTAACAAATAAGCATAGCTCTTCAGAAACACATTCGCTAGAGGAAGAATGGGTAAAGTTCAATGAGATGCTAAGTTATACCAATTTGCCTTCAGAGGCGTAACTTTGGTAAAGTACTCGACTTGTTTTGAGGTGCATAAGTTTTATACTTAATACATATACTTATAGTATACTTATAGAGCGAGGATCCTTAAGAATATGTCAGATAATTATGATAATTCTTCAGATTCATCTCATCCCCAACCAAAAAAGACGGTAGACGAGTCACATTTAAATCCCTCTCAAGCAAAAAATACCGTAGTTGAACCTAATCCGAGTAAAACCCCTCGAACTCCTTTGGCGAGAAAAGACCCTTTAGAAGGAAAAACTATCGGCGACAATAATCGCTATCTCTTACAAACTTTACTCGGACAGGGAGGAATGAGTAAAGTTTATCGAGCTTTAGATACTAAATTTGACGACCGTGTAGTAGCAATTAAATTAATGACTAATTATTCTGCTGCTAGTGGTAAGCATTTAATTAAAAGATTTATGGCCGAAATTAAAGCTATTTCTCGCCTCAAACACATTAATATTATCCAAATTTTAGACTTTGGTGTTACGCCCGCTCTCGCTCCTTTTTCTGGTTCACCATTTTATGTGATGGAGTATTTTGCCGGTAAAACTTTACAGAATTTATTAACAGAAAATAGAACCATACCTCTAGACTCTCTTTCCCACATTATTCGTCAAGTTTGTGCAGGACTAAAAGAAGCTCATCAAAAAGGGATTGTTCACCGAGATTTAAAGCCTGATAATATCTTTTTAGTCGCTGGTGGTGCGTTTGGGGAAATTGTCAAAATTATAGACTTTGGGATTGCCAAAAATATTAGTGCTGATGACCAAAAATCTACTCAATTAACCCGAGAAGGGTCTTTTATCGGAACATATCGCTATGCTTCTCCCGAACAATGTCGGGGATTACTAAATATTGACCAGAGAACTGATATTTATAGTTTAGGTGTAATTTTATATGAAGCTATTTGTGGTCAAAATCCTTACAATTTGAATAATGATGTTAGTTCCTCTCAAGCAAATACTGTTCCGTTAAGAAAAGTGGTGGGTTTGGACAAGCAGGGGAAGCAGGGGAGCAGGGGAAGAAGAAATTATGCTTATCCGAACAGTCTTGCCTTTCAAGCAGATTGGATTGCTTACCATACTCGAGTTCTTCCTAAACCGTTAAAAGAACAACCAGGATGTGAAAATATCAAAGATGAATTAGCAAATATTGTTATGAAGTGTTTGGCCAAATCTCCTCAAGATAGATTTTCAGATATAGGAGAATTACAGAACGCT
>JASJDJ010000126.1 GCA_030065635.1 Xenococcaceae cyanobacterium MO_188.B32 | reverse complement strand
CCGCGCCCTTCGGGTTCACCAGTTGCTCATGGGGGAAACCCCCAAGACCGCACTGGTTCACCACTTATCTAGAACTATGACAGCTATCACAATTCCCCGACAGTACGACTTGACAGTCAATTTCTTTCCCCGAAAGTCCTTCGGTACTAACGTATCAAAGATACTTGGTTTTCCTTTGTACGTTTGGAATTTTACCGACACAACGAATGTTCCTGTGTCGAACCTTACCCGCTAAACTTGCACACCCATATATTAATTATTAGACCTTTTGCAAAAGTAAAAAAATAATGGTAAGAAGTGCTTAAGCTGGAAAACTTCCCCCTATTAACTATTATCTGACTTCTGCAAAAAGTTTACTGAACTATGCAACCTGATTTTACAAGCAACAAAAATCCTCTTCAGGATCGCAATCTTTATATCATCATTGGTGTAACCCTGATCGCGATTATGGGTGGGCAAACCATTGCACCTATACTTCCAGATTTAACTAGAGTTTTTGATGTCTCCCCCAAAGAGATCGAATTAGTAATGACCATCTTTTTTATTCCTATTGGCATTGCTACACCAATTTTAGGCTTACTCGCCGATCGCATTGGCATCAGAAAGGTATTAGTTCCATCCTTATTACTATTTGGTATTGCGGGGGGTTTTAGTTCTTTGGCTGATAACTTTCAAACCCTGCTCGGATGGAGATTTTTGCAAGGTTTGGGAGCTGCTAGTTTAGATTCGTTGGCACTTACTATGATTGCCATGTCATATCGTGGCAAATCCTTAAGCACAGCCATGTCTTTAAATGCCAGTGTAATTGGCATTAGTACGGCAGTTTATCCCTTAACGGGTGGGGCATTGGGGGGATTTAGTTGGCGATACCCTTTTTTACTTTCAGTGGTTGCTTTTCCCCTGGTAATGTTGATTTTTATGGTACTCAAGCTTCCCCAGAAGCCCAGTAGTAGTCAAAATGACGATCTCAAGATTTATCTGCAAACTACTTGGAACAGTATTAACAATCCTGGGGTGCTGGGGCTACTGTTGGCAGTAGGTTCCCTATTTGTAATTCAATTTGGAGCCTTTATCACTTACATCCCCATCCTGGCAGGAGTTAATTTTGGTGCTTCGGGATTGCTCAATGGCTTGATTTTAGCCAGTATGTCAGTATCTCTAGCGGTGGTTGCTTCGCAGTTGGGAAGGTTAGCGCGGCGAACATCGGAAATAACCCTTATTAAAGTAGCTTTTATTATTATTGCGATCGCCCTAGTGATTACTCCTATGATTTATAATGCCTGGCTGCTGATCGTTCCTAGTATTTTATTCGGTGTAGCTCAAGCTTTAGCACTACCTTCTAGCCAAGCAATATTAGCGGGATTAGCAGCAGACAATGCACGAGCTGGATTTATGGCGGTCAATGCTAGCGTACAATCACTAGGTCAAGCAGTAGGTCCTCTGCTAGCAGGTATTTCTTTTGGCTTATGGGGTATGCAGGGTGTCTTTTGGGCAACTGCTGGCTTTTCCCTAATAACTTTAGTATTATTCAATTTGCTGTTGCTACCCAAACCAGAAAGACCAACTCCAGAGCTGCAAAAAGTAACTGCTGCTCAAACCCCACCAGTCATAACTCCGGTTACATTACCTGTATACGAACTTTCTTCACAATTTCCGACAATTCTGCAACTGTACAGTGCTAAGTTAATTCATTTTCCAACTAATCAAACAATGGAAATACCAAACACTCAGGTTTTGATTAGTATCGGTAAACCCATTGCATCTCTTCTTCCAGATATAGATGTGTCTCAATTTCCCCATGCAGGAGTTGTCTCACAGAGACATGCCACTATTCGTATTGAGAGAGATACTTACTATATTCAGGATATGGGTAGCTCTAATGGTACTTATCTGAATCAATATCCTCTATTACCTGGAAATTGGTATAAGTTGCGCTCGGGCGATCGCATTGACTTAGGAAAAGGAAATTTAGTAACTTTTCTGTTTGAGATTTCTGCTCCAGAATTGAAATAAGAACGGTATTCAGTTATTTCAGTGAAGAAAGATTTTTTCAGGCAACCCCAATGAAAGGTGCATAAATATCAATTTTATTACTTATTTAAAATAAGACAAACAATGGTAATTAACAAAACGAATAACTATACAAGCTGAATCGAGGAGAAATCTAAAAAATGATTGTAACTATCAACAAGAGAACGCCAGCAGCAGAAAGAGAACGAATTACAACTGAACTTCGTCGCCAGCAGAATATAGTAACCGAAGAAATAGTCGGTCAAAACAAAATAGCGTACGCGCTTTTGGGGGATACAGCTAGGATCAATCCCGATCTGATTGAACAAATCAGCCCCTTTATCGAGCAGGTTTTACGAATAGAAAAACCTTTCAAACGAGCCAGTTTAGAATTTCGTCAGGGTCAACCTAGCGAAGTAACTGTCTCTACTCCCAATGGTGCAGTAACTTTTGGTCAAAACCATCCTCTAGTCATCATTGCCGGCCCCTGTTCGGTAGAAAACGAAGAGATGATTATTGACACAGCACGAGTAGTAAAAGCTGCAGGAGCACAGTTTCTCAGGGGAGGAGCTTACAAACCTCGGACATCACCCTATGCCTTTCAAGGTCACGGTGAGAGTGCATTGGGCTTGTTAGCTCAAGCTAGAGAAGCTACAGGGTTGGGAATTATTACCGAGGTAATGGATACCGCTGATGTGGAGCAAGTTGCCGCTGTAGCAGATATCCTACAAATTGGGGCTCGTAATATGCAGAATTATCCTCTACTACGAAAAGTAGGAGCTAAGAATAAACCAGTTTTGCTAAAGCGGGGACTATCTGCAACCATTGAAGAATGGTTAATGGCGGCGGAATATATTCTCGATGCTGGTAATCCCAATGTAATTTTATGCGAGCGTGGCATTCGTAGCTTTGATTCCAAGTATACCCGCAATACTTTAGATTTATCTGTTGTGCCAGTATTGCGCTCCCTAACTCACTTACCCATAGTCATCGATCCCAGCCACGCTACTGGAAAATCAGAATACGTTCCCACAATGGCAATGGCAGCGATCGCGGCCGGTACAGATTCTTTGATGATTGAGGTTCATCCCAATCCAGCCGAAGCAATGTCCGATGGGCCTCAGTCTCTTACCCTCGAAAATTTTGTCCGACTGATGCAGGAAATGATGCCATTAGCCCAATTCTGCGGTCGTGGCAGCACATTATCTTTGCCAACAGCTACAACTAGCAAAGTTTCTTTTCTCTCCAAGTCTCGATCGTAATCTCATAATCGGCAACTACACACAGACTGCATTTAGTTAATCGTCGCTCAAGTTTTCTCCAACAGCCCAGATTCACTCAATTATAAGAGGAACTCTCCATGTATTTAGACACCCATTCTTACAATACTCAAGGCGGTATTTTTGTCTCTCGTACCGTTGACAAGATTTCCCTCAAAGCTGCTCTAGAAGAAGTTTTATTACGCCTTGACTCTCAACGGGGAGGTTTACTTAAAAGTCAATATGAATATCCAGGACGTTACACTAGATGGGCGATCGGCTTTGTTAATCCACCTTTAGAACTGGCAACTCGCGACAATACTTTCACCCTCACAGCACATAACCAGCGCGGAATGGTGTTGCTTGAGTATTTAACCGAAGCTTTGTCTAACCTCTCGCAATTAGAAGCATTAGAGAGAAAAGAGCATCAACTCTTGGGCTCGATTAAACCAACAGAACGCCTATTTTCTGAAGAAGAACGTAGTCGACAACCATCGGTTTTTACTGTGGTTCGAGAAATTATTCAGCTCTTTAGTAGCTCTGAGGACGAACATTTAGGACTTTACGGTGCGTTTGGCTACGACTTGGTGTTTCAGTTTGAGCAAATGTCCAAACGACAACAGAGAGCAGAAGACCAAAGAGATTTAGTACTGTATCTTCCTGATGAACTATTAATTGTCGATTATTATCAGCAACAGGGATATCGTTTGCAGTATGAATTTGTGACCAAAAATGGTACTACTAGAGATTTACCCCGCAGTGGTGAAGCGCTCGATTACCGAGGTAAAAATCTAACTCCCGAGCGAACTCGCGATCATGCACCAGGAGAGTACGAGCAACAGGTTAAAAAAGCCCTAGAATATTTTCGCCGAGGAGATTTATTTGAAGTTGTACCTAGTCAAAACTTCTTTAAACACTGTACAAAATCCCCTACTCAACTGTTCCGCATCCTGAAAGAAATAAATCCCAGTCCCTATGGATTTATTTTTAACTTAGGGGGCGAATATCTAATTGGTGCTTCTCCAGAAATGTTTGTTCGGGTTGATGGCAGGCGGGTAGAAACCTGTCCCATCAGTGGAACGATCCGTCGGGGACAAAATGCCATTGAAGATTCAGTACAGATTCAAACACTACTCAACTCACGGAAAGATGAATCAGAGTTGACCATGTGTACTGACGTGGATCGCAACGATAAATCGCGAATTTGCGAACCTGGCTCGGTAAGAGTAATTGGTCGTCGTCAAATTGAAATGTACAGCCACTTAATCCATACTGTAGACCACGTTGAAGGTCTACTGCGTCCTGAATTTGATGCCTTAGATGCTTTTCTCACCCATCTCTGGGCGGTAACGGTTACAGGCGCACCTAAACGTTGGGCAATGGAGTTTATCGAACAACATGAGCGTAGTCCCCGGCGTTGGTATGGTGGTGCAGTCGGTTATTTAACTTTTGATGGCAACTTAAACACGGGTTTAATTCTGCGGACTATTCGGTTACAAGATGCGATCGCCGAAGTCCGTGCAGGGGCAACGGTTCTCTACGACTCCGATCCCCAGGCGGAAGCTGAGGAAACCATTACCAAAGCTGCGGCTCTATTTCAAACCCTAGAACAAGCCGAAGATACCAGTCTCAAGAGCGCGATTAGCTCTCATCTTCGACAGCAGCAAATTAAACCAGGAACTGGCAAGAGTATATTACTCATTGACCACGAAGATTCTTTTGTACACACTCTCGCTAACTACATGCGTCAAACTGGTGCAACAGTAACCACCTTACGTCATGGTTTTGCTGAATCACTTTTGGATAGAGAACAACCAGATCTAGTAGTATTATCTCCTGGTCCTGGAAAACCTGCTGACTTTAAAGTAGCAGCAACCATTGCCGCTTGCCAACAACGACAAATTCCTATCTTTGGTGTTTGTTTGGGACTACAAGGCATTGTCGAAGCCTTTGGCGGAGAACTAGGAGTTCTTGACTATCCCCAACATGGCAAAGTATCTCAGATTTCTGTTGTCGCTGACGACTCTACCCTATTTCAAGACTTACCAAAATCTTTTGCAGTCGGGCGATACCATTCCCTCTATGCTTTGCCTGAGAAACTACCTGCCGAATTAAAAGTCACCGCAATTACCGATGATGGAGTAATTATGGCCATCGAACATCAGACATTACCCATCGCTGCCGTACAGTTCCACCCAGAATCAATTATGACCTTAGCTGGAGGAATCGGTCAGGCAATTATTAACAATGTAGTTCTTGTCTATACAAATACGGCAAAAATTCCGACTCTACCATTAATCACTCATTAATCAGTAATCATTAGTCGTTAATCATGATCGATACCAGCTCAGTTACACCCAAACCCATACTCCAAGAAATTTTTGAGTACAAACTACAAGAGGTGGCACAGAGAACTAAGCAACTACCTCTAGCAAATCTCCAAGAACAAGCCCGTACTGCTCCTGCCTCCCGAAATTTCCTTGAGGCTTTACGGCAAAATTCCAGGAAACCGAGCTTAATTGCCGAAATAAAAAAAGCTTCCCCTAGTAAAGGCGTAATTCGTGCCGATTTCGCTCCCATTGCCATCGCTCAAGCATACGAACGTGGCGGTGCTGCTTGTCTCTCAGTACTAACCGATAGCAAATTTTTCCAAGGCAGCTTTGAAAATCTGCGGAGGATTAGAGAACAAGTAAGATTGCCCTTACTGTGCAAGGAGTTTATTGTTGACCCTTATCAAATTTATCTAGCACGGGTTAATGGTGCAGATGCAGTGTTATTAATTGCTGCCATTTTATCCGATCGAGAAATTGCCAAGCTGCTTCAACTTACAAGAGAGTTAGGCATGACCGCACTTATCGAAGTACATACTATAGAAGAGATCGATCGCGTATTGACTCTACCTCTAGTGCAATTAGTCGGTATTAACAACCGCAATCTTCAAGACTTTAGCGTCAATCTCGAAACGACCCAATATCTATTAAGTAGACGTTGGGGAAAAATAAACTGCCGAGGAATAACCATAGTTAGTGAGTCTGGTTTGTACACTGCTGCCGATTTAGCTTTTGTGGCTGAAGCGGGAGCAGACGCAGTGCTAGTGGGAGAATCCCTCCTCAAGCAACCTAACCTGGAACAGGCTGTCCAGTATTTATTGAATCCCAGACAAGAAACTCTAGTTTAATTGCACATTATTGTTTGCCTATTCCCTCAGCCCTAATTATGACTACTATCTCGCAACACTTTGAATCTTTACGTCAAAACAACCAGCGTGCCTTAATTCCTTTTATAACTGCTGGCGATCCCGATCTCGATCTTACCGCCGAAGCTATTAGAGTTTTAGATGCTGGCGGTGCTGATTTCATCGAATTGGGAGTTCCCTACTCCGATCCTTTAGCTGACGGACCGGTAATTCAAGCAGCAGCGACCCGCGCCCTCCAACAAGGAACTTCCTTAGCTAGTATTTTAGCAATGGCTCAGTCTTTGACCCGCAATCTGCGATCGCCTTTGATTCTCTTTACCTACTACAACCCAATCCTAAATTTGGGTATTAAAATTTTTCTGCAACAACTTGTTGCTGCAGGCATCAAAGGTTTAGTCGTCCCCGATCTACCTGTAGAAGAAGCTGGCGAGTTACTACAACAAGCTGATGCAGCAGGAATTGAAGTCATTTTGTTAGTAACTCCCACTAGTCCCAAACAGCGGATCGAAGCGATCGCCGATCGATCTCGTGGCTTTATTTATCTAGTCAGTGTCACAGGTGTTACTGGAATGCGTTCTCAAATCCAAACAGGAGTCAAAGATGTAATTACAGAGATTCGCAGTGTTACTAATAAGCCAATTGGCGTTGGTTTTGGGATTTCCACTCCCGAACATGCGCGACAAATAATCGATTGGGGTGCAGATGGGGTTATTGTTGGCAGTGCCTTTGTACAACGCCTAGCAGAAGGGACTCCTTATCATAGACTGCGAGCAGTTCGAGATTTTTGTAGCGAATTGAAAACAACAATTTCATGAGTCTCTCGACTCCTAACGAACTCCTTATAAGCAACCTAGTTATTCACCATTCAGGAAACTCTTATGTTAGTAGACACTCAAAGTATTCAACTTTCAAATCCATCTCTCTCTCAGCAACCCGATTCCCTAGGTCGCTTTGGTCAATTTGGGGGCAAATACGTCCCCGAAACTTTGATGGCAGCTTTAAGTGAGTTAGAAACTGCCTTAGCCAAATACCGAAATGAGCCACTGTTTCAACAACAAATCCAGGAGCTATTGCGAAATTATGTCGGACGACCAACTCCACTTTATTATGCCGAACGTCTTAGTCAATATTATGCTCGACCTGATGGTACGGGTCCACAAATTTACCTCAAACGTGAAGATTTAAACCATACAGGGGCACATAAAATTAACAACGCTCTCGGACAAGTGCTTCTAGCCAAGCGTATGGGCAAACAACGTATTATCGCTGAGACTGGAGCAGGACAACATGGTGTAGCCACTGCCACTGTTTGCGCCCGTTTTGGTTTAGAATGCGTCATTTACATGGGCATCCACGATATGGAACGACAAGCCCTCAATGTATTTCGTATGCGTCTGATGGGGGCAGAAGTCCGTCCAGTAGAAGCAGGGACAGGAACTTTAAAAGATGCTACTAGTGAGGCAATTCGGGATTGGGTAACTAATGTAGAGACAACCCACTACATTTTAGGTTCAGTTGCTGGACCTCATCCCTATCCTATGATGGTACGGGACTTCCAAGCCATAATCGGTCAGGAAACTCGCGCCCAATCTCAGGAACAATGGGGAGGACTACCAGATATTCTCCTGGCTTGTGTGGGTGGTGGTTCCAATGCCATGGGATTATTCCACGACTTTATCAACCAACCTTCAGTACGTCTGATTGGTGTTGAAGCTGCTGGAGAGGGGGTTGATACTGCTAAACACGCGGCCACCTTAACCAAGGGTCGAGTTGGGGTTTTGCATGGTGCGATGAGTTACGTCCTACAGGATGAAGAGGGTCAAATTGTCGAGGCACATTCTGTCAGTGCAGGACTAGACTACCCTGGTGTCGGGCCAGAACACAGTTATTTACAAGTCAGCGAGCGCGCTGAATACTACAGTGTAACCGACCAGCAAGCTTTAGCTGCTTTCCAACTGCTTTCACAACTAGAGGGAATTATTCCTGCCTTGGAAACCTCTCATGCGATCGCCTATCTCGAAACTCTCTGCCCTCAACTGACTGGCAGTCCCCGGATTATCATTTGCTGTTCGGGACGGGGCGATAAAGATGTCCAAACCGTTGCCAAGTTTTTGAACGCTAGTTAAATCTTTAATAAGTTACCAGTAGGGATAATTAATGAATTTTCCCTACTTCCGCAACTGCATAAATCCTGCTTCCTCTCCCTTATTTATTTAATGTTAGCTTCCAACAAGTCTAACCAACGATAACTTTTAGAATTTTGCTCAAACTAGAATACTAATTTTTAAAATCATGAATATATCAAGCTTAAAATTTCAGCCCCAAAGTCAAACTAGCGTATATAAAGACCGCAATCTACGAATTATCCTCTGTGTAACGCTGATTGCAATTCTCCCAATTTTTAGTATTAATCCCACTCTGGCGATTATCGCCCAAGCTTTAGCAGTCTCGTCACGACAAATCGGATTGGTAGTAACGGCTTTTTTAGTGCCTGTCGCCATTGGAACGCCGATCTTTGGGTTCTTAGCCGATCGTTTTGGCAGAAAGCAAATTCTTGTTCCTTCCTTACTACTATTTGCGATCGCAGGAGTCTTATGCGCTACTGCCCAAGATTTTCGCAGCCTCATCGAGTGGCGATGTTTGCAAGGATTGGGAGCAGCTAGCTTAGAAGCTATGGTCATCTCAACGCTCTGCGATTTATACAGGGGAAAAAGAGTCACCACAGCTATGGCTTTAAATGCTAGCGCGATCGGCGTTGGTGCTACCATTTATCCTGCTATCGGAGGTGCTTTAGCAGATATTAGCTGGCGATTGCCATTTATGCTTTCTTTGTTGGCGATTCCCGTAGCTATCTTAGTGTTAGTCAAGCTTAAACTTCCTCCACAAGCCATCAAGATTAATGATGTTGAGCTAAAAACCTATGTTCAACATATTGGCAGCAGTGTTAACAATCGTCAGGTAATAGGACTGCTATTGGCAGTGATTGGTCTGTTTGCGATCGAGTTTGGTGCGTTCTATACCTTCACTCCCGTCCTAGCGGGAACGGTTATGAGTGCTTCTGGGTCGGCAATTGGGATGATTTTCTCTGCTAATTCCATTTCTTTAGCTTTAATTGCCTTTTTGGTCGGGTTATATGCACGGAAGCTATCAGAAATCAAACTAATTAAAGTCTCCTTGATTATCTTTGCAGTTTCACTATTACTGATTTTTAAAGTTCCCAATGTGAGTCTGCTTTTAATCCCCAGTATTTTCATCGGTGCAGTCGAAGGGATGGCTTTTCCCTCTATTCAATCTTCGTTAGCCAAATTTGCTCCAGAAGGCTATCGGGCAGGATTTATGGCAATGAATGTCAGTATTCAAGCATTTGGAAGAGCATTAGGTCCTATTATTGCCGCGTTCGCTTTGCAACTTGGAGGAATGCCAGCTATCTACTACGGGGGATCGGGGCTGACACTAGTGGTACTAGTAGTATTTCATTTCCTCTTAATTCCCAGACGAATAGTAAAAAACGGATAGTAAAAACCAAAACACTCTTAAGACTAACTTGTGTTCATAGATGTAAATTGGGCTTACTGAAAAAATTGAATCGGGAGATGTAACCTCTAAAATAGCTATAAGCTATAAGCTTTTTTTTCAAACCTTAGTTTTAGTCACCAAGTGCAAGGAAACCTTACAATTTTCGTGAGGGCGCGTCCCCCGAACCCTTATTCGAGTCCCTGAATGCTCCGTGGGCTTGTGTCGCCCGTCATTTTCCTTGTACTAGAACAATCCGAAAAAGCGCTCAACCCTTATGAATCAAAGACTAGAACTTATTAAGTAACCCATAAATTTGAAGATTTCTATGATGATTTACCAAAAATTGCCCGATCGCATCATTACTTCTAGCATTTGTTTATCTAGTTTATTACTCCTGAATACTGCTTCCGCTCGCGCAGAGACTCCGATAGTTGACGGGCGGCACAAGCCCCCGAATTCGATTCGGGGGACGCGCCCTCACAATCATGTCCCAAATTCTCTCAATTTAATTGAATCCCAAGAAGAAGGCTCTATCCCTGCTATGAGCCAAAATACTAAAGTTCACCAACTTAGAGATGTAAAATCTAATGATTGGGCTTACGAAGCACTAAGAAGCTTAGTCGATCGCTATGGCTGTATTGTCGGCTATCCCGACCAGACTTTCCAGGGCGACCGTACTTTAACTCGCTGGGAGTTTGCCGCAGGTTTAAATGCCTGTATACAACAGATAGAGCGCCTGATAGCTGCTAGTGAATCTGTCATTCGGGAAGATCTCGAAAAGATACAGCGGCTGGAGAAGGAGTTTGAAGCGGAACTAGCTAGCTTGGCAGGGCGGGTGGACAATCTCGAAGGTCGTATCGCTTTCTTAGAAGACCATCAATTTTCCCCTACTACCAAGTTGAGAGGACAAGTAATTGTGTCGGTTAACGCTGGAGGGTTTGACGGCGATCGCATTGTCGACCCTTCAGGTATGCAAGAACTTGCCAATTCAAACCCCGAGACGACATTATTGTATCGAGCAGGGCTAGATTTAACCACCAGCTTTTTTGGTACTGACTCTTTATTAATCCGCCTTGAGGGTGCTAGTGGCTCTACGATTAATGGTTTCAGGGGTGTAGACAATGCCGCCGCCGTATTAGAGCCGTTTTTTGGCAGTCCTCTAGACTATTCCGCCGAGCCACCTACAGAAGATGGAGATCTTGGGATAGGAAGATTAGTTTATACTTTTAAACCCATTCCCGACTTAGCAGTTTCCCTCGGACCAGATATTCGGGCAACCGATTATGCTGACCGCAACAGTTATGCTAACCTCAGCTTCTTAGATTTTAGCTCTCAGCTATTTGTCAATAACTTGATTCTCTTTCCAATTGATGGACCTGCTGGTGGGGCAGCAATTGACTGGCAGCCAGGTAAAGGATCATTTGCTATACGGGCATTGTATGCAGCAGCAGAAGCCAATAATCCTGGCGGAGAACAAATACGACCAATTATTGGTACTGCACCATTTATAAGAGTCCTATTTCCCCAGGAAACCAGCATTCCTAATGCAGGAGGCGATCTCGGCTTATTTGGGGATACCTATCAGGGTACGGTAGAAGTAGAATACTCCCCCACGAGAAATTTTGCTTTACGATTGCAATATAGCGGTGGTGAATTATTTAACAATCACTTTGATGTCATCAGTGCCAATGTTGAATTTACCTTAGCACCACAACTGGGTCTTTTCAGTCGATATGGCTACGGTAGCTACGATAAAACAAGATTTGGTGATATCGAACCTCATTATTGGATGGCAGGGATTGCCTCTAGAGATTTATTTCGCGAGGGTGCTTTGGCAGGATTGGCTGTAGGTCAGCCCTTTATTGCTAGTGAGATTGGTGATGCAACTCAGACAAATTATGAAGTGTTTTATAACTACCCATTGAATCGAAACATTCAGATTTCGCCATCGATTCAAATAATTACTAATGCAGGAAATCAAGACAGTAACGGCACAATTGTGACAGGCACAATGCGTACAGTCTTTTCATTTTAACAATCAATCTTGGGAAGATTGGGATTGTTTCTGAAGTCGGTCTCTTGCCCCACTTTCCGCACGTCAAAATGTAATATATGAATATTACTTAATTGGAGCCATTTGGCGATCGTAAGGGATTTACAGGAAAATAATCTCTCCGCCCAAGTATTTCCCTGTAGCCACCAACCCTTAACCTAACAGGGGGAAGGAGGAAGAAAATAGGGGAATGAACGAGAATAAACTAGAGAAAGTGCTCATATCTTGCACCTAAGGAGAGAAAATCGCCAAATCCTGCGAATGAATCGAGCGCTCTTATTTCCGATAAACTCTTCTGTGTACTTAGTTGAATTATTGTGTTTTGAAGCCCCCGAACCGCGCTCGAGAAGTCCGTTTTGGGAGAGGTACAAGCGGACTTCGCTCGCAATTTCAACTCCGAACTACGAACTAAAAACTCAAGGGGCTGTGGTCTGAGGTTTCCTCAGACCTTTATACGCCCCGCCGAACTAGAGCGAAGCGACTTTGACATCCCTGAAAGCACAGCAGCGCAATCCATTGGATTATCTAACAGAAGCGATGCGTGCCAAGCGATTAGATTTATCCGCTCCCTCCCTATTACCAAATAGTCCGATGGACACTCAAACTCCTATGGTGGTGTAAAGCTCTGGGACGCTTACCTCCAGATAAAGTACTCCAAGCCCTAGAAAGTAAGCTTAGACGCACTAAAGTTACCTATTTTGTTCCTTCTCCATAAGGCGTTTGAGAATTTTAAAGTGCAATGTAAATGCGTCTAAGCTTATTCATTTGACTGATGTTAATGCTTGGTCAAATGAAGTTTTTGGTCAATCTATGTTATCTAAAAGAAAATTGGCTTTTTCGACTCCCAAAAATTACATGAAAGTTGCATGAATTATTTTGCGAGCGCATGATGCAGAATCAACACCCCAGGCTTTAGGTGAGGGCGATCGCGCTTGACCATCACTTTTAATTACACCCTTGGGCATGGGTTAAAACTGCACGCTTCTCAAGGTTGGGAGTTGTTTCAGACTCTCTTCTTAAATGGTCAAGGTGACCCACAACCAGCGATCGCTTCTTGCCAACAGTATGAGCGAAAGAAGTATCGTTTAGAGTTTACAGTAAGGTGGTTTGACTATGCCTGTTGAGTTTTGTCAGTCAACCAGGCTTGTATTCTTTGATAATCAATTTTCCCACGTTCATTACGAGGTAATCGATCGACTTGAATCCAGTATTTCGGCAATTTATATTTACTTAACTTATCTTCAATTTGTTGTTGAATCATCGCACTAGAAATATTCTCTTGTGCTGGAATATACACAGCCGTAACTGCTTGTCCCCAAGTAGAATCAGGTAATCCAATTACACATACATCACTTACTAACTTGGTAGCTAAAATTGCTGCTTCTACTTCTGCAGGATAGACATTTTCTCCCCCAGTGATAATTTTATGACTGCGTCTACCAACGATATGTAAATAGCCTCGATCGTCAAAAAAACCAAGATCGTCAGTAATTAGTTTGGCTAACGGTTGAAGATTACTATTAACAGAATCACCGTAGTATCCAAGATAAAGAGATTCGGCAGTCAGAGCGATCGATCCCACTTTATTTCTATCTTGTAGATTACCTTTTTCATCTAAAATTGTTACTTGGGCATGGGGTAAAACTCGACCACTACTATTATTTCCCCGAAGAAAATCTTGTGGTTTGAGAGTAACTATTTGAGAAGCAGTTTCTGTCATGCCATAGGTTGGGGCTAATGGCAGTTTATATTTTCTAGCTTCATCTAATAACGACTGCCACGGTGGTGCGCCACCTAATAAAATAGTTTGAAAATCAGATAACCAGTCTGTTTGAGATTGCAATAAAAATTGTAATTGTGTTGGCACAAGAGAGATAAAAAAATCTGGCGTATTTATATTAGGTTTTTTTCCTTGTTTTAAATCTGAGTAAGATAAAATTGCTAATTTACCCGAAGTAATAAAAGAACGCAGAAATTGCATCAAACCACTAACATGATATAGAGGTAAAATACAAAATGAATTAACAGTATTAATAGAAAAATAATGACAAAATCCTGTAACAGAGGCTGTTAAGGTTGACCAATTATGAATAGTAAAGCGAATTTTTCCTGACGATCCCCCTGTAGGAATCATTATTAAAGATTTGTCTTGAATTTCTGAAAATTTATACTTATTGATAGTGTTATTGTTTTGTGTAAATTTTAAATAATCATCACCTAAAATTAAATCGGGTTCAACTAACTCAAAAACTTGTTGCCATTCTTGTTGTTTCCAGTCAGGATTACAGAGCAATACTCTAGTTTCAGCAGCAACACTTGCTAAAAAAAATGCCAAGAATTTCCAGGGGTTTGATTCTGCGATAAAAATTACAGGAGGTGATGATAATTGTTGTTTAAACTCTAATAATTGCAGCCATGAATCTTGAGTCAATCGCCAAAATAGTTGACTATCATAACCAATTAGCCAATCGCGTTTACAGCATTGTTTTAAATGACTAATAATTTCCGGTATCACTAACTACTAACTACATAACTACTAACTACTCACCCTAACCGAGATTTATCGTACTGATGCAGGATATTTAATAAAGTACATTCCCAAACAAGACGGGGTTGAACATAACTAAGCAGATATTGACGAGCTTTTGATAGCTTTTCCAGTACTTCAACTTTTCTTTTCAATTGCCAATAATAATACTGAAGATAATCAATTAACCAAAGTTGAGTTTGAGTATCCAATTCTTGAGTAATTGCCTTGGCTAATTGTAAAGCAGCTAGAGAATTTTGAGGAACTTGTAACAGTTTTTGATGTAAACCTTCAGGAATTGTCTTAAGCCGATCGAAAGCAGCAATCGCTTTACCCGGACTTCCTTGAGCGATCGCCATTATGTTTGGATATTCTAAAATTTCTCCATAACCATTATCTTGTAACACCTTAGTTAAATCTGTTTGAGAAAGGGAATTAAATTTAATCTGTTGACAACGAGAAACCAGAGTAGATAACAAAGAATTAGCATCTGGAGCAATAAGAATTATAACCGCTTTACCTGGCTCTTCTAGAGTTTTTAGTAAAGCATTAGCTGCCGACTCTGCCATGGTATGAGCATCTTCTATTATTACTACCAAACGAGATGATTCTAAGGGAGGGCGACTCACAAACTGAGCAATTTCTCGAATTTGTTCGATACGTATTTGAGGTGGAGATTTTCGTTTTAGTCCGATTTCTGCTGCTTTAGCTTCGGTAACCAACTCTCCCTGATGAAGATAGGTAGGCATAACCCATAAAAAATCGGGATAGTTTCCGGTTTGTAAGCGTTTGTGAATAGAAAAATGCTTGTTTTCTGCTACATCGTGACAGAATATAAGTTGAGCAAAACTTCTAGCTGCTAAACTCTTTCCTATGCCAGGAGTACCCGCAAACAGATAAGCAGGGGCAATTCGTTTAAGTGCTACAGCCCTTTGTAATAATTTTACAGCTTGTTCTTGACCAATCAAATTATCGGTCATTATTTTTAAAATTAGCTTTCTTTAGTAGTTGAGAAGGAGATTGAGACTCCTCCTTAACTAGATTAAGAAATCTAAACTTCTATTTATCACTCATCATCCCAATCTACATCATTATCGATCATAGCGGGATCGATAAGAGTAATATCAAACGGATCGTCTGGGGGTACTGTGGGAAAAACATCATACTGACGGTGTTGGTAAATTGCAGATACTTGAGGTCCAAAAATTACCTTATCACCATCCTTCAGATCGTGAAGTAATACCTTGCGTCCGTTAATGAGTAATCCATTAACACTAACTTTGCCACTAGAGTCTCCATCAACAATTCGATAGTATTTACTACCATCTCCTCGCGATCGCTGGATTAATGTGGCATGATGACGAGAAACAAACTGAGAATTAAGACGGATATCACACTGTTTTCCTCTACCTATAGAATAGGTTGGATCTTTGAGGATAATTTCTTTTTGTCCTTTGCCGTCTACTATAATCAAAACATGATCTTCATGGTGTTTTGCTGGTTTTGCAGCCATTGGCGAGCCGGTCTTGCAATAAATCATTGAAAAAGTTTTTGCATTAATGAGGAATGCGTAATAACTCGGTAAGTTATCTAAATAATTGCCTGATTCTATTTTGGCATACTACTTATTAGTTATCTTCATCTTTATCAATGAATTTAACTCCGTATAATTACGTATATTGGCGTAAAAGTAATGAATTAGTAACCACAATTAAAGAACTAGATGCCATCGCAGCAGCAGCGATGCCTGGACTAAGTATCAAGTCAAAGTTAGGTAGTAAGATACCGGCAGCAATGGGAATTGCCAAAATATTATAGGCTAATGCCCAAGCTAGATTTTGCTGAATCTTTTTAAAAGTAGCTTTTCCTAGCTGAATAGACTCTACTACATCCCATAATTTACCTTGCATTAAGACAATATCGGCAGTTTCTATGGCTACATCCGTACCTCCCTGTAAAGAGATCCCAATGTCTGCTTGTGCCAATGCAGGAGCATCATTAATCCCATCTCCTACCATAGCTACAGTTTTAGAAGCTGGGGATTGACCGAGAGGGATGCGCGGGTCTCCCGCGCATATCCAATCGAGGTGTTGACGATCGAAACTCCGAACTGATAACTGCTCGCTTTGTTGTAGAGATTTAATTACTTCTGCTTTTTCGTTGGGTTTTACTTCTGCTAAAACTCGAGTAATATTTAACTGGTTGGCGATCGCGTTGGCTATTTCTGGGCGATCGCCTGTCAACAAGACTACTTCTAAACTATTTTCTTGTAGAGTGGCAACTGTTTTGGCTGCATCAGGGCGTAAACTAGCTTCCAGACCAATTAATCCGACTAATACCCGATCTAAAGCTAGATAAATTCCTGTTTTTCCCTGTTTTGCTAATAATTCTCCTTTACTTTGAGCTTCTTCGTTAATACTAATGTCGTGCTGATTTAACCAATCTTGATTACCCAAACAGACTGTTTGACCATCAACTACAGCAGAAATACCCAAACCAGAGCGACTGGTAAAATTGGTAACTTCTAACAAAGACAATTCCCGTTCTCGGGCAGAAGAAACGATCGCGCTAGCTAAAGGATGATTGCTATTAATTTCTACCGAAGCTGCTAATTGCAATAAACGCTCTGGGGTAATACTAGAGATAGGGATACAATCGGTTACTTCTAAGCGATCGACAGTTAAAGTCCCTGTCTTGTCGAAGACAACAGTATCTAAATTATGGACTTGTTCGAGAATATCTCCACCCTTGATTAAAATTCCTTTTTCTGCACCAATACTCGTACCAACCAAAATAGCAGTAGGCGTTGCCAAACCCAAAGCACAAGGGCAAGCAATTACTAATACGGCGATCGCTAACTTTAAACTTAATAGTAAAGGGGAAGTAGTCATAGTCATTCCCTCTCCTGCCATAGAGTGAGAAATCGTGTGAGAATTAGTAACTAATACCTCTGACCAAATTTTTGTCCCCCAAAAATACCAAAACAGAAAAGTGATACTAGCAACACTCATCACGCCATAGGCAAAATATCCCGCTACCGTATCAACTAATTGCTGTACTGGGGCTTTACGAGTTTGGGCTTCTTCTACCACCCGTATAATTTGGGCTAAAGTAGTCTGATTACCCGTACGAGTTACTTGTAAATTAATTACATCCGATCGATCGATCGTTCCCGCATACACTCGATCTCCCACTCTTTTTGCCACAGGAAGAGATTCCCCAGTCAACATCGATTCATTTACCGTTGTCTCTCCTGTTACTATTATTCCATCCACAGGAATTTTTTCTCCTGGTAAGACCCTTATCCAGTCTCCTTTTTTTACTTGTTCGACAGGTATTTCAATACCTACCGTCTCGGTAACGGCAGTATCTTGCTTTCTAATTAAACGGGCTATCTGAGGCTGAAGAGAAACCAAAGCTGACAAAGCGGATGCAGCCCGATTTCTTGCTCTTCCTTCTAGGGTACGTCCCAAAAAGATAAAACCCAATAACATCACTGGTTCATCAAAAAAACATTCCCAACCCAGACGAGGAAAAAAGAGAGCAAAACTACTGGCTATATAAGTACTAACCGTTCCCAAACCCACTAGAGTATTCATATTAGGCATTCCCTGCCCTAAACTGCGCCAACCATCGATCAGTAGAGAACGTCCTGGAATTAGTAAAGCCAAAGTCGCCAAGACAAAATGAAACCAGATATTACTCAATACAGGAATAGCAGGAAAACCCAAATGATGAAGATGCCCAATAGAAGAAAAAACGAGTAAAATTGCTGCGGTGATTAACTGCCATAGTTGTTGCCGTTGTTGCTGCTGACGTTTTAACTCTGCTTGAGTCGAACTTTCGGCAATAGAGCGATCGCTGGCTCTTAATTGAGAAGGAAATCCAGTTTGAGTTAACTTTTCGGCAAAAGTTTCTGGTTCTACATTCCCTGCCTCATATTCTACTACTGCCACTTCAGTAATCAAATTAACACAAGCAGATACCACCCCAGGATTTTGCTGCAATTGCCTTTCTACTGCTTTGACACAACCAGCACATTTCATTCCTTCCACATCTAGGGCAATGGTTTTTAATTTAGTTTGACCTAAATTACTTTCTGGTTTAGCGACTGTCTTGACCATATCTAAAAAAAATCTATTAACTTATTCGCGTTTAGTGAACTACCCGCGATAAATCGCGAGCTTCTAGCTTCCCTGAAGTTATCACACTTCAATTGGGGATTGCCTACTCGCGCGTTCCCATGCCGAGGAAACCTCGGCGGGGTCGCTCGTCAAAACAGACTTACGCCCACTTTTTGGTCTGACATCCCCTCCACTAGCAGCAGTCCTAGTTCCTAAGACCGATAATTGTCTAATGCCTTCTGCTCTAATATTTTTAGCAGCGTTTTCGTCCCTATCATGATGTGTGCT
>JASJDJ010000018.1 GCA_030065635.1 Xenococcaceae cyanobacterium MO_188.B32 | reverse complement strand
AATGAAATTTTGCGTCATGGAAAACATATTAAAACTGAAAATGTTTCCGTAAAAGGATGGCAAAAGAGATACGGTAAGGCTATTGGGGCTAAATCCCCAGGCTTTGTTCAGGAACAGTTGAGGCGGAAGGCTGAAAGTGCTAACGGCTCATTTCAAAAGTTCTCGACGAAAAAAACTGCATTGTCCCAAACTCACTTGGATGGGACTCGTATCAAGAAATCCTTATCTCAACGAGTGCATTATGATGTTACAGGAATAGTGCCTCATCATAGAGATATATGGAGCAGTTTTTTGGCGAGATACGTTAATCAGGATAAGTTGTCATTGCAAGATGCTCAATTAGAGTATCAAAGGCTGGAGTCGGTCTTATTGGAGGCATGGCAACAATATCGACAACTTGCGAGTGGAGTAGGCGAGTCCGAAACCCTGCGGTCTGATTCCTCAGTAGAGCAAGTCTCCATGAAGCTAGAAAACATTAGCCAGATAAGCCATGAAGGGCTAAAAGCTAATGCAATTTCTAGCCTGAATCTAGCCTTTTCTAAAGGCTAGAGTGGCTCAAATTGATGAATATAATACAGTGACTGTCTATGTTTTTCCTCATACCTCAGTAGAGCGATTAGTTACTATTAATCTCTGGCTTAATTTAGTAATTTTCATAGATGATCTGTACGATCGCAATATCAACCATATCTACTCTAATGAAACTGAAAAATATCAAAATATCTTAGAAAATACAATCAGTATTATTTGTGATGGCTATGAACCAGGGACGGAGCATCTGTTTTATCCCGTAGCCTATGAACTTCATCGACGCTTCCACGAATTTGCTATGCCAGAATCGATTGAGCGTTTTCGAGTTGGTACTATTAAGCACCTGAAATCAGTAACATCTGGCATTAATGATATCTTGGACGATAATGGTGTTGTGAGCGTCGCTAAGTATATGCAATTACGCGAGGCTGATAGTGGCATAGAAAGCGTGATTAGTATGATTGAAGTGGCTCTAGATATCTTGATTCCTGATGAAGTGTTATATCATCCCCAAATACAAAGTCTTATTCAACTTGTAACTCGGTTCTTTGGATTTAGTAACGATCTTTTTTCTTATGAAAAAGAGGTGTTGCGTCTTGGCTCGCGCTTCAATTTAATTCCTGTTTTGATGGAAGCAGAGCAACTTTCTTTTGCTGAAGCCGTCCATGAGGCGATTGTACTGGTTAATAAAGAAGCGGTTGAATTTTTTGAAATAGAGAGTAATTTACCAGTTTGGCAAGAACCCCATTTCAATGAGGCTGCTCGTCTATATGTTAGCAGTTTAAAGGATCAAATTATCGCTACTTATCACTGGCAATATAGTACCAATAGATATCGCTCACCCAATAGTCCTTTTCCTGAGTTACGCCAAATGCTGTAATCTTCTAAGGCAAATAAGCTGACCAACATAGAGTTTGCCAGGGCATTTCAATCTATACAAAGGATTGAGCGTCAGAATTGTGCAAGTTAAATGTGGATCGACTTACCCACAGCTTGAAAGATTAACCCTTCAGTTGCCGTAGGTGATTCAGGGGATGTATTACACGACTTGGAAGGTTTCTAACTCAGAAGAGATTTAATAAAAATTTTATGTTTGTGAATCTGATAGTTAACTGTTTGTTCTAGCGGGAATTCTCCGACCGCAGAATGCGGTCAAAGAATAAAAATTCTTAAATTTGTCAGTACAAATACTTAAGCGATAAACGTATCTTGATAAATTTCCGTAATCTTAACGAAGAAAAAATGGTAATTTTGGTAGAAAATGATCTCAAAATCACTTCCTAAAAGTGATATTCACCATTGAAAAGATTGTTTCTCTTGCTCATCTTCGTAAAATCAGTCATTTTGGCTGATTTTTTTTTTGGCTCGACAAATACAATTAAATAATTAAGATTTAACTAAAGACTTAGTTTTTTCTGAAGGTCGAGCGGATTCTTGTAATTGCTGAATAATTTCGACGATTTCCCTTTCAAAAGTGACTTGAGCGCGATTTGTTTTACCGCCAAAATAAAAACTATTTTCATGTTCTAACGCCCATATTTGGGAGTAAGAAGCATAACTCATGATTACACCAATCATTAGTAAGCCAAAACCTGTATAAACTATAGGAACTCCCGGATCGGCTTTAATTTGCAAACCAGTACTACCGATTAAGTCAATTAATTTGAGAGTAACGCCATTAACTTCTATACCTTGCCCCACTCTTACCGCACTAACTAATTGTCCTTGAGGACTGTAGACTAGAACTGTTCCTTGTAAATCTTTAGTGATGAGAGAAACTCCCTCGCTCATATCGGGTTTAGTTGGCACCCAAGTTCCCCAAATTCTACCACTACCTTGAATATTTAATGGAGCCATAGGTAGTTGAAATATAGGACTGTTATTTAACTGGACTCTTACTGCTGCTATATCCCAGTTGGTTTGATATAAAGTAACACCTCGATAACGAAGAGGTTCATTGACATAGATAGTTTTACGTTTTAATTCTTGTCCTTGTCGATCGACTACGGAAAGATCGGAATAAAACTGATCGATACTACCATTCTCAGTATAGTCAATCCAAAAACGGTTAACTCTTACTGCCCAATCCTTAGGTATATGAGAATTAGACAAAGGGCCCGCTTCTAAAATATTTTTAATTTGGAAAGTTTCACCACTGGGAACCATTTCTTGAGCAAAAAAACCAGTAAATATGCCCCAAATTCCCCCTGCTAACACCAGTAACATGGCAGCATGAACGATAATAGGGCCAATACGTCCAATTATTCCTTTACGACCATAAAGAGCGTTATCTTGCTGAAAAACTTTGTAACCACGTTTTTCCAATAAAGGAATTACAGTATTAATCGAGCCAATATCTAATTCTGTACTCAGAGCCAATTTCGTAAATTGACGGGGTTTTTGATAAAACTTCCAATTACGAGCAGCTTTGAGAGCCGGTAATTGGCGAGTAAAAGTACAAGCCGTTAGACTACTACCAAATAGAACTAACAGAGATAAATACCACCAAGTACTATAGACATGGTTTAAACCCAGAGTCAGTATAACTTGCCAAGTAAGAAATCCAAATAAGGCTGGCTCTTGAGGATAATTTTGCTGGTAAAAAGAAAGAGATTCACCCTGTTCTATAACAGTACCAGCAATACTAAACAGAGCAATAACCAATAACAAAACAATTGCCAATTTCAAATTAGCAACTATCTTAATTAAACGACGAAAAAGATTCATATTTAAAGATTAGTAACAGGAATACGCAATAGTAACGACAAAACTCCAAAAATAAGTAAAAAAGAGCCACTAATTGGATTAATCCAACTAGACCAACGGCGCAATTCTAAAAGTTTTTTTACCGAAGCAGTAAAAGTTCCTGCCAAAATTAAGGGTGCGACATATCCAGCAGCATAAGCAATTAATAAACCTGCACCTATCAATAAATCTCCTGTAGTAGCTACCCAAGCTAGTAAAGTTGCTAGAACTGGAGTACTACATGGTGAAGCAACCAGCCCAAACGTCAAACCCAATAAATAAGACCTAACTGAGCGAGGTAAATTATCGCCAATCCAATCAGTTGAACCAAAATCGGGAAACCTTAAAGGTAATAATTCCAATAGGTTTAAGCCCATAATAATAGCAATTAGACTAACAAAGATAGGTAGTCCTATACCTATTTGCCCATAGACTTTGCCAATAGAAGTAGCAATAATGCCTAATCCTGCTAGAGTAGTTGCCAACCCCAGGGCAAACCAAGTGGATTGGATAGTCGCTTGTAAGCGATTTTGAGATTCATAACCGCCAATATAGCCAATAGTGATCGGTAGCATTGACAGCATACAAGGGGTAAGACTGGTCAATAATCCTGCACCAAAAATAACAGCCATACTAACTATACCAAGATGGTCTAGTTGATTAGAAACTAGATGTTCGGCAAATTGTGCAATTTGATAAAGTGTGGTTTGTAAAGATTCAAGCATAAAAAAAAAGATAAGCTTAACAGCTTATTATGATTAGATTTTAGCAAATTTGCAGCCTAAAAATAGCTGTCAAGCACATCAAGAGTGAAGAGACGGATTCCTAAGTTCTTTCCGAATTCCTAATCCCTAATTACCAATCTCTTCCCTGGAAAGAAAAGGAACCTACCGCCAACTGGGTAAAGCAAGATTGAGACTTATTCCAAATATTTTACGACCATTAAAATAAGTAAAAATATTTTCTTTTTAGGTAACAAGCGTTTAATATATGGAGCAATCTAGACTAAGAACCATATTATGGTCAAAAAACTAATTGTTAAGCCTTTAGGATTAGTCCTCCAAAAAGCTGGTTTGATTTCTGATGAACAATTAGCAACCGCTTTACAAGAGAAAAGTCGATTGTCTAATCTCAAACTTGGAGAGATTATGGCAATTCGAGGTTGGATTAAGTTGGAAACTGCTAACTTTTTTGCAGAACAATGGCCCCAATTGCTAAATCAATTTCCGAATAGACCATTAGGTCAACATTTTAAAGCAGCAGCTTTATTAAGCGAATGCCAAATTAATGATATTCTGCAACAACAACAGCGAACAGGATTAAAATTTGGTTCTGTAGCCGTACTAAATGGTTTGCTTGCCCAAAACACTGTTGATTTTTTCTTAGAACAGTTAGAAATCATTCACAATATTGATTCTCAATTAAAAGGAAAAACAAATGTAAATCATATAGAAAATTGCCTATTAAAAAATAAAAAATGTGACCCGATCGAGCTACTTGAATTGTATCAGCAAATTTGGCAACAAAAAGAAATTAATAGTAATGGCAGTGAAGAAGAAAAAGAATTAGTTAATAGTGGTTTAATTGTTTTATCTCAAGGCAAATTAAGAGTAGCCAAATCAATTTACCGCTCTATTTTTAATCAAAGCTGGATCGAGCGAGAACTGAATATTTTACAACCCTATGGTAAAATTCGTCTCAAACTTTTTGGGATAGAAACGAAAGCTAGTTTACCCTATCAAGTAATACAAGAAGTACGTGCTTGGACGGGAAATCAACCTTTCTTAAGTCAGAAAATTTACCAAATTATCCGTAATGGCGATCTTTTTATTGCTGAAGGTCAAGAAGCTCAGATTATTGGAGAATTAGTACAAACCCATATAATTGATGACTGGAAAAATAAATCTACAGCACAATATTTACAAGATTTAGGCGATCGCCTGACTAAAAACAAAAAATGTTTTCCCCTCGATTTACTCAAAGTCTACAAAAAAATTTGGCTGCGGGGAGAATTACTAGCCGATAATAGTTTAGAGCAAGCAGAGTTATTGAATATCGGTTTAATTAAGCAAGAAAATAATAAAGTTGTTGTAGCCAATCGCATTTATCGCTCTGTTTTTAATCAAAGTTGGATCGAGGAACAACTGGCTCAGATTGCCGAAAGTATTATACCAACTAAAAAACCAGAAAAAGAATATAAAAGCTTAGTAGAATACAGATTTAAGCGCCAAAAAAACAATAAAATATCGCTCGTTCTGTTAGTTTGGCTGGCTTTAATTAGTTCGGTGGTGATTGGCATTAATTTTTGGCTGAAAAGTAGAGAGAAAACATTATTTCAAAAAGCGACACGAATGTTGCAAAAAGCCGAATATGAAACAGCATTGTCTACTTACGATCGAGTTTTACAAATTGATGACCGTAACTATCGAGCTTGGCATAATCGAGGCTACGCCTTAGCTGGATTGCAGCAATACCAAGAAATGCTACAATCTTGTTCCTCAGCGACAGATATCGAGCCTAATGCTCAAAGTTCTTGGAACTGCCAAGGAGAAGCTCTGTACAATTTAGAGAAGTATGAACCCGCATTGACAGCTTTTGAACGAGCGATCGCCCTCGATGCTAAAGAACCAATTTTTTGGCTTAACAAAGCAGAATCTTTACTCGAGTTAGAACAATCTCAACTAGCATTAGAAGCGATCGACAATACTCTTGCCTTACTAGAAAAAGCCGAATCGAATCAAAGCAGTGCTCGAGTAGAAGAAGATTTGCTAGTAGCTTGGACAAATAAAGGTCAAGCTCTTTTACAACAACAGGAATACGATCGAGCTTTAGATGCCTTTAATAAAGCTCTAAACTACAATCGCAATTATTTATCCGCTCAATGGGGCAAAGTGGTAGCTCTCCAAAAATTAGGACGTTATTCAGCAGCAAAAACAGAAATAGATTTAATCTTACGACGAACAGATTTATCTAGTTCTCAAAAAGCAGTTACCTGGTTTTATCAAGGCTTAAATTTTTGTGAGACAGGAGAAGTTTCTTCAGGAGTTAATGCTTTTGCCATGGCGATAAAATTTGACCCCAACTATGAGCAAGCAAAAACCGCTCGAGCTCGATGTTTTAAAGGCAAGTAGTTTAGGGGTTACAGGAGTTAAAGAAGTTGTAGGAGTTATAAAAATTACGGAATATTCTGTAAATTGAATATAGTTTCCTACTGAACTACTAAACTCCCTAACTCCTCCCCTATATTTATCTCAATACTGCTTCCTTGACGGGCTTACTTTGGTTTTGAATCCATAGTGAAGTACAAGGAATTTTACTGCGGTCGCATCGATAAGAATATTTGCGAGCGACATCTGTTACTTCTTTGAGTAAGCCTTGACTCAGTGTTGTTGGCTCTAGTCCCAAGTCTAGAAGACGTTCATTCTTTACAAATAACTCATTTTCTGGAGCTTCATTGCGGGGATTATCTAGATAAGCAATTTCTCCACCAGTCATTTCCGCAACCATTTTGGCTAAATCTCTGACTCGGTGAGTTTCAGTCATCTGATTGAGAATTCTAACTCGATCTCCTTTAGCAGGAGGATTTTCGATCGCCAGTTGCACACAACGAACGGTATCCTTAATATGGATAAATGCCCTAGTTTGTCCCCCCGTACCGTGGACGGTAAGAGGATAATTAATTGCTGCTTGCATCAAGAAACGATTGAGAACCGTACCGTAGTCACCATCATAGTCAAAACGATTAATCAAATTGTCATCTAGCAAAGTTTCAGGGGTATTAGTTCCCCAAACAATTCCTTGATGTAAATCTGTGACCCGAACTCCATCATTTTTGTTGTAGTAGAAGAAAAATAATTGATCTTGGGTTTTAGTCATGTGGTAGATGCTACCGGGGTTAGCTGGATAGAGAATTTCCTGCTGAATCCTTTCTCCCGAATCGGTTACTACTTCTACATCTAAATATCCTTCAGGAATTTTCATTCCTGCCGTACCATAGCCATAGACTCCCATAGTACCTAAATGTACTAGGTGAATATCTAACCCCGATTCGACGATCGCGCAGAGAATATTGTTAGTAGCATTAAGATTATTGTTAACGGTATAACGCTTATGCTTGGAAGATTTCATCGAATAGGGTGCTGCTCGTTGTTCGGCAAAATGAACTACAGCATCGGGTCTTTCTTGCAGAATTAAAGCAAGAAGGCGATCGTACTCTTTAGCAATGTCTATGTTAAAAAATTTAATTACCTTGCCAGTATTATCTTTCCAAGTTTTTAATCTTACCCCAATGGGGGAGATTGGTGTTAAGGAACTAACTTCTAACTCGTTATCAATATTGCGTCTGGATAGGTTATCGACAATAACAATTTCAAAACCTAAATTAGATAAGTGTAGGGCAGTAGGCCAGCCACAGAAGCCGTCTCCACCTAAAACGATAACTTTCATATTTTACCTCTAACAACAGCCATAATGAAGCAATCTAGTTGAGGGCTCAACTAGTATAGGTAACCTAAATCATTTAATCAGAATTTAAGTGCATAATGCTCTCGATCGAAATTTCCAGATAATTTTATCGATCGACATCTGTGTAAATCTCAATTAATTCTCAAAAATGATCTGAAGAAATATTAGAACATGATGGGGTACAGAAACTAATAACTTTAGTATGAACCTGAAAAATTTTATAGCAATCCGATTTGATTCATGAACAGCGATCGGCGATCGCGTCATATTGGATTTGTTCCAGAGATTTTGGAGTTTACAACTCAAATCGGATTGCTATAGTAGTTAGTGGTTAGTAGTTAGTAGTTAGTAGCAAGTAGGAAATTACGGATTTTGATTAAGGAGTTCTTTTGTAGCCAAACTCGGTATGATAATAATAAGCTTTATATTTCTTAACTATGGCAAGAGACTTACGGGGATTTATTAAACTTCTAGAAGAAAAAGGACAACTCAGACGCATTTCTGCGCTAGTCGATCCAGATTTGGAAATAGCCGAGATTTCTAATCGGATGCTACAAGCTGGAGGACCTGGATTACTATTTGAAAACGTCAAAGGTTGTTCGTTTCCCGTAGCTGTTAACTTAATGGGAACAGTAGAACGAATTTGTTGGGCAATGAATATGGAACAGCCCGCAGAATTGGAAGATTTGGGGAAAAAGCTGGCAATGTTACAACAGCCTAAACCCCCCAAAAAGATATCTCAAGCTATAGATTTTGGTAAAGTTCTTTTTGATGTAGTTAAAGCCAAACCTGGAAAAGACTTTTTTCCTGCTTGTCAGCAAGTAGTAGTAGAAGGAGAAGAGGTAGATTTAAACCAAATCCCCATGATTCGTCCTTATCCTGGAGATGCAGGTAAAATCATTACTTTGGGTTTAGTAATAACTAAAGATTGTGAGACTGGTACACCGAATGTAGGGGTCTATCGCTTACAACTACAGTCTCAAAATACCATGACCGTCCATTGGTTATCGGTTCGTGGTGGGGCAAGACATTTACGCAAAGCAGCCGAAGCAGGGAAAAAATTAGAAATTGCGATCGCGCTTGGTGTCGATCCTCTAATTATTATGGCAGCAGCTACACCTATTCCTGTAGATTTATCGGAATGGTTGTTTGCGGGTTTATATGGCGGTTCTGGAGTTAAACTAGCCAAATGTAAAACCCTAGATTTAGAAGTTCCTGCCGATTCAGAATTTGTCTTAGAAGGGACAATTACCCCAGGAGAAGTATTACCCGATGGCCCTTTTGGCGATCATATGGGTTACTACGGTGGTGTAGAAGATTCTCCCCTAATTCGTTTCCACTGCGTTACTCATCGCAAAGACCCTATTTATCTGACTACTTTTAGCGGTCGTCCACCGAAAGAAGAAGCCATGATGGCGATCGCTCTCAATCGGATCTATACTCCCATACTCAGACAACAAGTTTCGGAAATTACCGATTTCTTCCTCCCCATGGAAGCTTTGAGTTATAAAGCAGCAATTATCTCTATTGACAAAGCCTATCCGGGGCAAGCCAGAAGGGCAGCTTTAGCTTTTTGGAGTGCCTTACCCCAGTTCACTTACACTAAATTTGTGATTGTAGTAGATAAAAGCATCAATATCCGCGATCCTCGACAGGTAGTATGGGCAATTAGTTCTAAAGTCGATCCATCCCGCGATGTATTTATCCTCCCCGATACTCCTTTTGACACTCTCGATTTTGCCAGTGAGAAAATAGGTTTGGGTGGACGTATGGGTATCGATGCTACTACTAAAATCCCTCCCGAAACCGACCATGAATGGGGTGAACCTCTAGAATCCGATGAGGATGTAGCAGCTATGGTATCGAGACGTTGGGCAGAATACGGTTTAGGAGATATCGATTTAGCAGAAGTCGATGCTAATTTATTTGGTTATGATATGAAATAATTTTGACAGTGAACAGTTATCAGTTATCAGTTATCAGGAGTTCGTAGTTACATGACCTGGTACATCATTACCATCGATTTTCATGGTACAAAAAGACCCAAAAATTTTACAGGATGTCTGAGAAGTATAATTAGTCACTTAGATCGAGAGCGTTCGATTCAATAATTTGACCGCGGAATGCGGCGGGGCATTCAAGCACCTGAAATAAATTCAGGTGACAGCCCCTTGTCACCGCAGAGGTCGGACCCCGCGCCGACGACAGGACGGGGCGTATGAGTTCTGCCGTAAAACGACAGAATCAGCCCCTCCGCAAGGGAACGCCGACCTTCGCACCGTCGTGTCTTGGCGAGCATTCCCTTGCTCGGTAGGCGTGCTTAAGGCGAGGAAACCTGAGGGGCTGTGGCGCAAAGAGAGCGTCGCGCCCATGTCAACGCCCCGTCGCCAAGTTCCGACCGCTTTCGTCGACGCGGGGGTGGAAGGGGGGTTTCTAATAGTTTTAAGTCTGTACTTCCAGCCAATCTATTTGGTTATAAAACCCCCCTCCCCGCGCACCGCTTTTACGGCGGTGTAACGGTGACTAAAAAAGTAGCTTTTGATTGAGTCAATCCTATTTAATAGATAGCTTCTTTGGTATCATTTTCGACTTTTCAGACATCCTCTTAAATAGCATAAGACTCGATCGCAGAACCTATAAATAAACTTTTAAAATGTTTCATGATTAACTATCTTTAGTATTAATTTATTTCTTCTGTAGATTCTTATTTCTGAAAGGTAAGAGGGTATGCAATTTTGATACTAAATACTGTTCGTAGAGGTTACTTTTGTCTCGCCCCCTTCGGGTGGGTGTGGAATAAGCTTCTTAGCCAGAAGCATTTCCACTTTTAAGATAGAAACATCATTTTTTAAGATAGAAATATCCTCTTTCATTGTCAAAGAGTTATCTTTGATGTCTTTAACATCTCTTTCAATAACAGCAATTCTTTCGCCGTTGTTAGTTACTTTATTTAATAAGGCTTGTTCCCATCTTGTATCTATGTTTGCCATTTTGTTACAATCTAGCTAAATGTTTTTGATTAGGGAGAGCAATGGTCTGCTCTCTTTTTATTTTAGGAAAAAATGGTCTGTTAATAAGAAATAACCAAATCTTTAGCTTTTTAAACCTTAAAAACTATCGCGCTTCTACAAAACTCTACAAAAAGGCGATCGCTTTTATTCAACTAATGTAAATATGCATAGATGAAGTTGGCAATTAAAGATAGAAAAACTGCATCAACTACTTAAGACGTGAGTTCGGAATTCGGAGTTCGGAGAGACCTTCGGTAGTCGCTGACCTGCGGTAGTCGCTTCGCGTGCGCGTACACGTACGGAGTTATAATTTTTTCAAAGAAACGATCGGGGATTCAGACACCTAAATACTGAATAAATTCTGATAAATTTCTGAGTTTCTAGCTTCGTCGAACTGACGTATTTTTGCAGCAGAAGAATATGCTCTGATTTTCTGGTCGATCTTTGCTGGAGTTTTTTTAACTGCCTTAGTAATTGCTATAAAAACGATGCCGAGAGCATCTACACCCATTCCCGATTTTACCGAACGTAAAGCAATTAAGGGGTTAAGAGCTTTTAGTCAAGATGATGCGGAAATATTTGCTCAATTGCAGCGCGATCGCGCAGTGCCAGCGAAGCCGATCGCGATTTACGAGAATGTCTAGAATCTATTCTGAGCGATCGATTTCGGTTGGGCATTCTGATGGGGGAATCTGGCTGTGGGAAAAATTCATTCTTACAGGCTGGCATCATACCCCAACTTACTAAACCAGAAAGCAACCATCGAGGAGTTTATATTCGTTTTGATAATCGCGATCCCTTGGAAACAATTGGTAAGGCTTTAGTTGATGATTTAAACTTACCCGAAGCACCAGATAATAATCGTACTTTTCTTCAACTTTTATCCCTGGCAGTTGAAACGGCAGACAAGCCTTTAGTACTGATATTCGACCAATTAGAGCAGTTTTTTGTCCACAAAATTGAATCTCTGGAGACAAGCCCATCAGACAGTCTCAAAATGTCCTAGCGATGAATGTAAAGTAGAATCTCTAGCCCATATATTAACTGCTTGGGCGGAGAAGAAAAATCCTGCGTTAAAGAAAGAAGAATAACGATTGGTTTATGTTAGTTTATCCCGTAGGGCCTTACAAGAGTATGATTTTAAGATTTGACTTTTTGACTCTACTCGATCGATCGTTTAAAGGCAAAACTTCTATTGGGGGACTAGCCCCCCAAGCCAAGGCACCGTGGGGCGAACCTCTTCGCCCCTTTATGAGTGCCGTCCCCAGTGGGGACGTTACGACCTCCCCACACCCCTGCCGTAAGTCTCGATCGACTTAATCAAGCCTCAGTTCAGGTTAAGAGAGATCGATCCTTCTCTAACACTACCGCATTTGATTATCGGACACTACCAGAAACTCCTCTCTGCGCTCTCTGCGCCCTCTGCGGTTAGTAAAAAAAATCTTGGATCGATGTATTTACCTAAATACTAAATATAATCCTCAAAGCTTCGTCTATTTTTTTCATCGTTACAGCATCTAAATGACCGCGAAATTTGACAGATCTTTTTTGGTAATCAACTGGACGATTTTGTAAGCAATCAGCTATGGATTTTTTAGTAAGACCATTCTCAGCAGATTTTATGAGAGTAATATTTGTTTTAACGGCAGCTTTTTTCTCAGTCCAATCAGTAATTGGTACAACCTGAATTACAGAAAGTATTCTATTGTAAGTATCATTGGTAACAACTATACAAGGTCTAATCTTTCCAGTTTCACTACCTTTAACGGGATTAAGATCGATATCGATTATCATGCCCCGTTTTGGTTTAAAATCTACTCCAGCCATTCAGTAGCTGCTCCATCGGTTAATTCTTGAAGCTCTGTATCTTCTTCGTATATTTGCTGATAGATTCGTGCTGATTCTTCTAACTCTTTTTGTTCTAACTGTTGCTGTAAAAGAGCAATGGCATCTCTTACTAATTCTGTTCTACTAGAGTAACCATATTTTTTATGATTATCTATAAACTCGATCGCTTTTCCTTCCAGAGTTACTTTAACTTGAGGCATATAAATCTAATCGACTAGACTAAAAAAAGTACTCTTTAATAGTACTCAAATTAAGTACATAGAGTAAATAACTGATGATTTATCGTTACAATATTGACGATTAAATAGAGCGACATAATTAAACTAAAAATGGAATTCCCCAAGTCCCCAAGAATAGAAAACTAATGCAAGCACTCCAAGAAGAAGGAGATCGCTTATTGGAAAAGGTGAGCGAGTGCGGTCTTGGGGGTTTCCCCCATGAGCAACTCGCGGTGAAACAATAATGTCTCAGCGTTCTATAGTAACTGAACTTCCAAGAGAATTACATAATAAAGAATAAACCAATCAGTGTAACTCTAGGACAGAAAAATACTCAATATTCTACTGTAGGAAGTTCAGATGAAAAGTTAGGAAATCAAATAACCCAATACGATGGTAAAAATCTTATTTTTCGTGTGCCTTATGCTTTAGAGGCTAAATATGGGAAGTATATTCATGCGCCATTAACCTTTGAGTATTCTCAAGGTCAAGAATGGATTTTGGACGCTATAAAGAACAATAGAGCATTAAGTTATCGCATCTATGCTAAGAATTTACGATGGTTTATTGCTTGTTCTCTTGATGTGCCCGATCCAGATGAATTTTTAGCTTTAGCTAAAAAGGGGTCATGTAGCCAGAAAAAACGTCGAAGACGGTCTTCTAAAGGAGGTTAAAGTCCTCAAGCTAGCATTCTAACCGTTAGGAATGCGGTCTATTAGATTTTAGTAGATTTTTATTAGCGGTATTTATAGAATTTAAATATTGGGGAACGATTAGATACATTAGAAATTAGTTGCATTTTTCCCCATCTACCCATGCTCTTTATCCGCTTACTAATTCTCATTGCTGGTTTAAGTCTAATTTTAGTCTTAGGGATTTGGCTGGTTATTTCTCTGTCTCGACTTTATATCGAAATATCGTACACCTCTTCTCTACTAGCCAATCTGTTGCTATTAATCCTGATTATTTTATTAGGCTTATTAATTGCTGTCTTTATCTATTACTTTAAATTTTATACAAATAAGAGCAAGAAGTCGCGGAAAAAAAATAAACGTCGCCCTACAGCTAAAATTCCTGAAGAAAAAGCCCAGGTAGCCACAGAAAATCTCAAAGCAGTCAAAAAACAACTAGAACAAATTGAGGATCGAGTAGCCCAAGAAGCATTTTTGAAGCGATCGCAAGAAATAGAGGAGAGTCTGGCACGGGGAGAAGTAAGAGTAGTAGTATTTGGTACGGGTTCGGCAGGAAAAACTTCTCTAATTAATTCTCTTTTAGGAGAAATTGTAGGAGAAGTCAATCCCGTTATGGGAACTACTAAAGCGGAACAGACTTATAGTCTCAAGTTAAAAGGAGTGACACGGGGCATTTTGATTACAGATACTCCTGGTATTTTAGAAGCAGGGGTAGTAGGGACAGAAAGAGGAGAATTAGCCAGACAACTAGCTACAGAAGCAGATTTACTTTTATTTGTAGTCGATAACGATTTACGTCACTCGGAATACGAACCCCTTAAAAATTTGGCTCAAATTGGCAAGCGCTCGCTCCTAGTTTTTAATAAAATCGATCTTTATACAGACGAAGATCGAGAGATAATTTTAAGACAGCTACAACAGAGAGTAAGAGAGTTTATTCCTGCTGCCGATGTTATTGCTATTGCTGCTAATCCTCACCCAGTAGAGTTACGTACGGGGAAAATAATCGAACCATCACCAGAAATAACTCCTTTAATTAAAAGATTAGTGGCAGTTTTACGGGCTGAAGGAGAAGATTTAATTGCGGATAATATTTTGCTACAATCCCAAAGATTGGGAGAAGAAGCACGCAAAATTATCGATCGCCAACGACGTAGAGAAGCAGATAAAATTATCGATCGCTATCAGTGGATCGGGGCTGGTGTTATTGCAGTTACTCCTTTACCCGTAGTAGATATGTTAGCCACCGCAGCCGTGAATGCGCAAATGGTAGTCGAAATTGGCAAAATTTATGGTTGCGAATTGAATATAGAAACAGGAAAAGATTTGGCTTTATCTCTGGGTAAAACTTTAGTTAGTTTGGGTGTAGTCAAAGGTGCAGCCGATCTTTTGGGCAGGGCATTACAGTTTCATTTTGCCACCTATATAATTGGCAAAGCAATTCAAGCCGTTTCGGCTGCTTATCTTACCCGTATTGCCGGAAAGAGTTTTGTTGAATATTTCCGTCAGGATCAAGATTGGGGTGATGGGGGAATTACAGAAGTGGTACAGAGACAGTTTCAACTCAGTCGCCGAGATGAATTTGTTAAAGTCTTTGTCAAAGACGCGATCGCCAAAGTAGTCAAACCCATAGCCGATACCTGGGAAGATGAGGCAGAACAAGAAATCGAGCCAAAATCAGCAGATGAATGGTAATTTTTTAGCTCTTAGCTTCTAGCTTTTAGCTCTTAGCTTTATTCTCTTGCACCCTTGCTCCTCTGCCCTTCCACATCCCCAATGATTAACCTAATCTCCCCCTCATCAACCTGGCGTTTAATCCCTCTAATTGAAGCTTCTGGAGAAATACAGATGGCGATCGATACTTGGTTGCTAGAAAAACACCGCCAAGGAGAACATCCCCCTACACTAAGGTTTTATACTTGGAATCCTTCTGCTATTTCTTTAGGCTATCACCAAAAACAATATCCTTTAGATTGGCAAAAACATTCTTTAGAGATAGTTCGTCGTCCGACGGGAGGACAAGCTGTCTTGCACCAAGGAGATTTAACTTATGCCATAGTCACGTCAGCTAAAAAGGGGAAACGTTTGGAAGTGTATCGACAAATCTGTCAATTTCTAATTGAAGGTTGGCGATCGTTGGGTATAGACTTACACTATGGTAGTGCTGCCAAAGAATATATTCACAATCCCAACTGTTTTGCCACGGCAACTAATGCAGATTTGATTACTGCCACGGGAAAAAAAGCGATCGGTTCTGCCCAACTACGTCGAGGGCAAGCAATTTTGCAACATGGCTCCATGATGCTCTCAACTCGTAAAGATTTGTTTACTCAAATTTTTGCTCAATCTGCTCCTGGCAATCTTTTAGATTTAATAGACATACCAGAAGAACAAGTAATTTCGACTATTGTTGCTGCTTTGACTCAAGCTGCCTGTAACTGTTTTCAAATCAAGTTAGAAGAGCAACCTCTATCTAAAATAGAGTGGCAAGATATTGTTACAAATTCTGTCTTTTAACACTCCCATCACTAAATTTTTTGTTCGCCTGAACGGCTCACTCTAAACGGACATCTCACGATTCTGAGCCAAGCTCAGAATCCGTGTCCTCTGCCAGTCCAACTCCAAACTACGAACTAAAAACTCAAGGGGCTGTGGTCTGAGGAAACCTCAGACCTTTATACGCCCCGCCGAACTAGAGCGAAGCGACTATGACATACTAATATTATTAAAGTTAATTAAATCAATTACGATATTATGAGCGTAGTTAGTCAAGTCATTCTTAGAGCAGATGATGAACTCCGCTATCCCAGTAGCGGTGAATTAGAGGGAATCAAAAAGTTTTTAACAACTGGCGAACAAAGAGTACGCATTGCGGAAACCCTAGCAGAAAATGAGAAAAAAATTGTAGATAAGGCAAGTAGAGAGTTATTCAAAATTCACCCCGAATATCGCTCTCCAGGCGGTAATGCCTATGGTCAAAAAGAGTATAATCAATGCTTGCGCGATCTTGGTTGGTATATACGTCTAGTAACCTATGGTGTTTTGGCTGGAGATAAAGAACCAATTGAAAAGACTGGTTTGATTGGTGTGAGGGAAATGTATAACTCCCTTAATGTTCCTGTCCCTGGAATGGCAGATTCGATTAAATGTCTCAAAACTGCTGCATTGGATCTTCTTACTAAAGAAGACGTAGAACAAGCTGCTCCTTATTTTGACTACATTATCCAAACTATGTCCTAATTTAAAGTAAAAGACATAGATACATATTGCAGTAAACAAGTCTATTTTGGTAATAGGTAATTAGTAATTGGTAGTAAATATTAATTATTAATTATCGATTACCAGTTATGGAGAGCAAGAGAAACAAAACTAAATATTGATGCTGTGGTTGACAAAAACTCTCTGGTTATCTCTAAGTATATTGGGTATTGCCTATGGAACGTTTGGCTGGATTTATGCTTCTTGGGCCGATCATTTTATTAACCAAGGTAAATTATTTTACTGGATATTAGAAAAGAATATTATTACTCCCCTAATCTACGGATTAGGAATTTGTTGGGTTTTATTGATAGCTTTAGCTTTTACTACCCCTATCGCTTTAATGACTGTAAGTCTTGGGAGGTGGATAAAATCTGATTTTGGCGCTTTTATGTCTATTATTTTAGGTGCTATGACCTTTGCTTTAGTTGTTCAGTGGCTCGATCTATTTTCCCAATTTTTTGTTTTGCTGGCTTCGGCTCTGCTTGTCAGGCTAGACTTAAAAACTATAGGCTTAAAAACTTGGATATCTTCACTGATTATCGGGTGCTTGTGTTTATTGGGTTTCGGTAGTGGAATATTAGCTTATAGCGTTTATCAAAGCTAACAAAAACGATAATTTATCAAAAGTTACATATCGATCTCCGCGTCCCCGTGCCCCCGTGTCTCCGCGTCAATCATAGTCACGCAAACTTAAATCAAAACGGTATTAGGTGGGGCAGTAAAGAAAACTAAAGTTTAATCTTTTGTCAATACCAGAAAACTACTTATATTTAATACATTAGTACGATTTTTTAAAGGTCTATCTCTGATATATTGAGGAAAATCCGGAAAAAATCGGGTTAACTGCTAATATGTCTTCATTTTGTAGGCATATCTTTTACCTTCACAACCATGACTAAAAATAAAAAAAGGGAAGATTTAATTGCTAGAGCCGAACGGTTACAAACAGCGATCGCCACCCTTAATTCGACAATTCAACAAATAAGAACCACAGGAGATATAGCCCCTCCTAAATGCTATGTCTTGCGTTATCAAGCAAAAGGAAAAGACAAAACCTATTATTATTATAAGTTACATGCTAGCTTACCCATTTTTACTACTAATACTGGTACAAAAAGCAAGTATAAGCACTTAGGTAAAGCAGGTACGGTTGCCCATGTTAATGCAGTAATGGATGTAGCTCGTAGGAGTCAAATTGATAGCTTACAAAGAGCAGTTGATTCCTTAACTGAAAGCTGGCAAGATCTAAACAAAATGCTAGAAAATCTAACAATTTAATCAGAATCATCTGGTTAAATTTATTTATAATAAGCCCTAAATTTGTCAATAAGCCATATAGCTGAAAAAATAAGTGATAGTAGTAAAATAATGCAATTTATCGATCTAGCAGAAATTGAGGTCGAAGCAGGCACGGGAGGAGATGGAATTGTTGCCTTTCGTCGAGAGAAATATGTCCCCGCAGGAGGCCCCGCAGGGGGTAATGGTGGTAGTGGTGGGTCAATAGTGCTAGTTGCGGTAGAAAACTTACAAACTTTACTAGATTTTCAATACTCTCGTCGTTTTCGAGCAGAAAATGGTAAGAGAGGAGGCCCTAATAATCGGACGGGAGCAAACGGAAGCGATCGCTCGATCGAAGTTCCTTGTGGTACGATGGTGTATGATGCAGATACAGGAGAGCTTATCGGGGATTTAGTCGAGAATGGACAAACTCTCTGTGTCGCTAGAGGTGGTAAAGGAGGTTTGGGTAATAAACATTTCCTGAGTAACAGTAATCGTGCCCCAGAATATTCTCTACCTGGATTACCAGGAGAAGTTAAAAGGTTACGTTTAGAACTAAAATTACTAGCTGAAGTCGGTATTATTGGCTTGCCTAACGCGGGTAAATCTACCTTGATTTCTGCCGTTTCTTCTGCCCGTCCTAAAATTGCCGACTATCCTTTTACTACTCTCATTCCCAATTTAGGTGTTGTTCGTAAACCCACAGGCGACGGTACCCTATTTGCTGATATTCCTGGATTAATTAAAGGTGCATCCGCAGGAGTAGGTTTAGGGTATGATTTTTTGCGTCACATCGAGAGAACAAAGTTACTTCTTCACGTAATCGATATTACGGTAGAAGACCCTATCGCTGACTATGAGACAATTCAAGCAGAATTAACTGCTTATGGCAAAGGTTTAGCCGAACGTCCTCAAATTATTGCTTTTAATAAGGTTGATGCTGTCGATAAAAATACTATAGAAGAACAGATCGATCGCTTATCTAAACTAACTTCTAACCCTATTTTTACTATTTCTGCGGTTACTCGTAAAGGTTTAGATAGTTTATTACAAGCAATTTGGGACAGTTTTTGACACTCCAACGGCTGAAAGCTCGTTGGATTCTCCTGTCTAGCTTCTAAATCGGTACAAGCGAAACGGACATCCGACGTACCGTCGCCCTTCGGGAAGCACGTTTTTGAGGTTTCCTCAAAAACCGTGTCCTCCAATGTTCTCCCGTTTTAGCTATTCATGGAGTTATCCCTATGCCTCTCGGCTAGTAGAAGAATCGAAAAATTCTGGGGAGTGCCAAACACCCCGTCCCTAACATTGACTTAAACCATTACAATCTAAGCTTTTCTAGAATGCTAGAGATTTTGAACTTCCACACGGACGGCTTAAATTTTCGAGGACACCTCGAAAATCGCGTCCTCCTTAATAGGTTTTACGCAGCAAAAGGTTTTGGTTGCTGCAACCCTCTACCTATTCCATTTTCGAGGTTCAGTATTACTGGGAACATCCCAGTTACAACTAAGAACATCTTAGTTACAAGAATTCTACAATAGGCGAACCCCTTTCTATATAAAGATTTGGTGTCGAAATTGTATAGTTTTACTGCGGATAAATCCGCTTTTAGTTTTCATGAGGGGCTGTCATCTGGGGAAACCCCAGATGTTTATACGCCCCGTCCCATGTCTAAAGACGATGGGCTTTCAACTGCGTTATTTTTGTAAGATGAAGTCTGCTTTAATAGCTGCAATATAGTTGAAGCAGTCAAGCGATCGATGTTTTTCAAGGATCTTAGCAAACATCTTTATCTTCGTGAGCGGGAAGACCCACGCCTACTCGCAGAGAGGCGATGGGAGTACATCACAGAGAGTAACTATTCTGAGTGGCAAGGCGGTTAAAAATTATTTACTGCTTCCTCAATTTTATTAATTTTTATTAATTACAGTTGGCAAAAAGCAAAATCATTATAAATACACTAATAAACTAGAAAACAAGCTAAATAGATGGAAAATATAGAGTCCGCAGATGAATCAGATGTTTATTCAATTGGTGCGCTCGCTCATAACTGATAACTCCTAAAACATGATTCCACAGCAACTAACGCTGAAAAATTTTCTTAGTTATCGTGAAGCAACCTTGGATTTTCGAGGATTGCATACAGCTTGTATTTGTGGGGCAAATGGTGCGGGAAAGTCTTCTTTATTAGAGGCAATTACTTGGGTAATTTGGGGCAAAAGCCGTACTGCTACAGAAGATGATGTAATCCATGCTGGCGCGAACAATGTTAGGGTTGATTTCGAGCTCATTAGTAATAATCAGACTTATCGTATCATTCGCTCTCGTCCTAGAGGAAAAAGTAGTTCTCTAGAGTTTCAAGTGGCAACAGCATCGAAGAAATTTCGTTCTATAACGGCTAAGGGAGTAAAGGCAACGCAACAGGAGATTCTTAATGTTCTTAAATTAGACTATGATACTTTCGTTAATTCTGCTTATTTGCGTCAGGGACGAGCAGATGAGTTTATGTTACGTCGTCCTGGAGAGCGAAAACAGATTTTAGCCGATTTGCTGAAACTAGATCGATATGAAGGATTAGCTAGTCAAGCGAAAGATTTAGCTAAAGAGTATAAGGTACAAACAGAGCAATTAGAACAGAGTTTAGAGCCGTTAGAAGCAAAAATAGAGACGGAAAAGCAGATTAAGACTGAATTAGCTAGTTTAGAAATAGAATCAACACAGTTACAACAGGCTCAAACAGAAGACCGCGCTTCTTTAAAACAATTACAAACGATCGAACACCAACGCCAAGCTTGGGAACAACAGTTGATATGGCAGCAACATCAATATCAAAATTTGAGTCAAGATTGCGATCGATTAGGGAAAGATATCGAAATTATTAAATTTCAGTTGAGTGAGTTGGCAGAATTAATTCAACAAGAAGCCGAAATTAATAGCGGATACGAGCGTTTATTGCAAAAACAAGCAGAAGAAAAAGACTTTTCGACTAAATTTGCTGCTTATCAACAAGCACAAGCCCAAAAACAGCAACTAGAACAACAATTAATTCAACAAACCAATGAACTAAAGTTACAAATACGTCAAATTCAAACTAGTATTGAGGCGATCGCGGGACAAGAAGAAGAGATTCAACAAATTATTAAATCTGCGGGAGAAGTACAAGCAGGGCTGGAAAAATTGCGAGAAAGTCGCCAAAAATTGCAAAAATTAGATAAAATTCAGCAATATGTCGCCCCTCTATTACAGCAACGTCAAACTCTACAAACAGAAATCGAACGAACAGAAGCTCGATTAACCGTTAAATTAGAACAACTCTCTAATTCTGCCGAACAATTGACTACAGAAATCGCTAGAGTACCCCAAATGCGGGAAGCCGTGTTAACCGTAGATGCACAAATCGATGAATTAGATCAAAAAAGAATTTATCAAAAGCGAGTCGAAGAAAAGGGCTTAGAAAGAAAAGGATTTAGAGAAAGATTACAGGAAAATCAAAGACTGTACGAACAGCAATTTCAAGAATTACAACAAAAGCTGGAAATGTTATCTATTCCTGATGCTATCTGTCCCCTTTGCGAGAGAGGATTAGACGAACATCATCGCCATCAAGTGATTGGTAAAACTCAGCAACAGCAGCACGAAATTGAATCGCAGATCTGGGTCATAAAAGAACAATTAGTTACCTGCGATCGCGAATTACAATTATTGAGACAAGAGTATAAAGAATTAGACCGAGAATTGTCTGGTTATGATTCCCTGCAACAACAATTAGGACAATTAGAAGCCCAACTAGAAGCCACAGGAGAAATTCATAAACAACTAAAACAAATTAAAGCAGAACAAGAACAATTAGAACAAATACTTTCTGCTGGAGAATATGCAGTAGAATTTAATTCTGATTTAAAACAGTTAGAAATAGAACTGCAAAAACTTAACTATGATGAAAAAACCCATGCCTTACTAAGAGAAGAAGAAAGACGCTGGCGATGGACAGAAATTAAACAAGCGAAAATAGACGACGCAAAAAAGCGGTTAGCTAGACTGAATGAACAAAAACCAGAACTTTTAGCGCAGATTACTGACTTACAGAATTCTCTGGCTAAATTGGCTATAGATTCTCCTATAAAACAGCAAATAGATCGAATCGAAAACTATATTACTCAATTAGGTTACGAACAGTCTAAACATCAAAATTTGCTTGCTTCTCTCCGTCAGGCACAATCTTGGCAGGTACGTTATCAAGAATTAGCTAAAGCTAAACAACAGTACCCACAACAGCAAAGCCGTTTACAAGAATTAGAGCAATTATTACAGGTACGCCTACAAGCTAAAATTGCTACAGAAGAACAAATAAAAAACTATCAGGCACAAAGAGAACAAATTGAAGATAACAGCAGGGCTATTCAATTATTAGAGCAAAGAATTCATCAACGTCGTCAGCAACTAGATGATTTAATTGCCCAACAAGGAAGATACCAACAATCTCTTACTCAAATCGAGCATTTAAAAACTCAGTATGATGATACTGGTAAACAATTAACAGAAATCAAGAAAAAATATCGTGTTTATCAAGAATTGGGACAAGCCTTTGGTAAAAATGGTATTCAAGCTTTAATGATCGAAAATGTGTTACCTCAACTAGAAGCCGAAGCCAATCATATTCTTTCTCGTCTGACAAATAATCAATTCCACGTCCAATTTTTAACTCAGAAAGCATCCCGTAGTAGTTCTAAGAAAAAATCTAAACTAATCGATACTCTAGATATTCTCATTGCCGATGCTAGAGGTACTCGCCCCTATGAAACTTATTCTGGTGGGGAAGCCTTTCGGATTAATTTTTCGGTTCGTTTGGCACTAGCCAAACTGTTAGCACAAAGGGCTGGCACTTCCTTACAAATGCTGATTGTCGATGAAGGTTTTGGTACACAAGATGCCGAAGGTTGCGATCGATTGATTGCAGCGATAAATGCGATCGCCTCTGATTTTGCTTGTATACTTACTGTTACTCATATGCGGGAGTTTAAAGAAGCATTCCAAACTAGGATAGAAGTTTACAAGGGCGATCGAGGTTCTCAGTTACACTTGTCTAGTTAAAATTAGTAGGGCTATTCAAAAATCTCAGTCAAATCAAGAACAAAGCCAGATAATACATCTTCTCCAGATAGGTTACTAGGATTATTTAGGACTTCTTTGTCTTGTCCTTGACGGTAAATTTCTACTTGTTTCTCATCAGGGTTAATTAACCAGCCTAGCTTGATTCTACAATCCATATATTCCTTCATCTTTTGTTGTAGCTCCAGTAAATTATCTGTTGGGGACATTAATTCGATCACAAAATCTGGGTCAATGGGTGCAAAACCTCGTTTTAAATCTGTACTCAAACTATTCCAACGAGATAGTTCAATCCAGCTAACATCAGGGGAACGAGTTGCACCGTTAGAGAGTTTAAAGCCTGTAGAGGAATCAAATACTACTCCTGGTTTTCCTGCTTGTCTATTCCAAACACCAATTTGAATAATTAAATCTCCGTTTCTTCTTCCGCTTTCGCTACCCGTCGGTGACATTACTATTAATTCTCCTTTAGCATTAGTCTCAAACCTGGTTTCTGGGTTATTCGCACACAACTGCTCGAAAACGCGATCGCTAATAGAGTCGGTAAAGGCTGTGATATCAATGGTGATGGACATGATCTGGTTGACTCGCTAAATCAAAGCTAGATTAAAACTCTTAGACAACATAAATCAGAATAATAGTTATTTTATCTCAATGAGCGATCGCACTAATAGGCGGAAATTTCAAGAAGCATTCCAAACTAGGATAGAAGTCTATAAAAGCGAATTCTGGAACAGCAGTATTTAAAACCTCTTCAGGAAGCTATTAAGATAATTTTTGCACTTTAGGTGAAAGAGAATCATAACTAACTGATTTGACTTTAATAGTTATTTCGACTATTCTAGAAATATGAAAAACAATATATCTTATTACGCAGATTTGTTTGCAGCTATGGGTTCAGAACCACGGCTAAAAATCATGCAGTTGCTATTTAAAGCCTATCCCAGAGGAATGGTAGTAAACGAGATTAAAAATGAGTTACAAATCCCGAATTCCACCCTTTCTCACCATTTGGAAAAGCTAAGAATAGAAAATTTAGTCAAAGTCGAAAAAGATAAACAGTATCTTTGTTACACAGCGAATGCAGAGACGATGGAAGATTTACTGTCATTTTTCTACACGGGAAGTTCTCCAAGCGACAGCAACAGGATTGAATCAGTGAACAATTTACCAAAAGAGGAAAAGTCTATGTCCGAGCAATTGTTTAGACCAATTTGGGAAAAGCTATTTACTAGTTTAGGATTCCCCTTACCATCTAGATTTACTCAGGAAGCAATTACAGCCATAAAATTTGCTCAATGTGAATCTCTTCGTTTGAAACATAAATATGTCGGGACTGAACAGATTTTGATCGGATTAATTAGTGAGAAAAGTGGAATAGCTTGGCAATTTCTTCGTGAAGCAGGATTAAATCTAGAAAAAGTGCAAATTGAAGCCGAAAGACTTATAGGACGTGGAAATAATAAATCAATACCGATATTTATTCCCTTTACTCGCAGAGTAAAAGAAGCTATGGAAAATGCTTTACAAGAGTCTTTGAAGTTAGGCAAACATCATATAGGCACAGAACACTTGCTATTAGGTTTACTTGGGGATTCCGATAGTTTGGGATTCAAGATTTTAGAAAATTTAGAGGTAGACCCTCGTAATTTGGAACAAAACCTACGTCAATCTCTAAGTTAAGGATTAATTTTTTTGATAATAACCAAGCAAAATATTACCAGCTTCAGCTAAATTTCTACCAAAAGTAATGATTCCTTCTTCATGCCCACTCATTACGATAATTTTTAGTTTCTTAGTTTCATCTTCCTGACACAATCTCATAATTTCTCGTGCCATTTCTGGTGTACCGTAAGCACAATTAATATTAGTGGTAGGAACTTTATTCATCAATGCTTGCCAGAGGAAAAGATGATGAACGTGAATGACTGCTTGAATTTCAGGGTTAGCTACATATAAAGCAGCATGAGTTAAAGCTTCAGAAGAGGCTGGAATAGAACCAACACAAGTAACAAAGTTTTTTTCCCAATCAAATTGAGTAACTTTAGTGTAATGTTTTTCGGTTAAATGAGGTATTGCTCCTGTTTTTGTTCCTGAGATAATAAAATATTCTGACTGTGTATCGCGAATGCTAATATTACCAAAGCCAATACCATTATCATATTGACCGATCAAATTTAATTTGTATAATTTTTCTCGCCATTGATTTAATTCTGCAATCTCAGCGGAAGTAACTGTTGGTTTATTTAGCCAATGACACTTATATTTGATATAACCTTCATCAATCATCAGGACTTCAATTTTCTCTTAGCCATAAATTTTAACTTTATAATAGGGTGATGATGATTGTGTTCTGGCTGCATAAAATCTTCTCGATAGGATAAATAAATAACCAGTAGTCAACAGAATTAGCATAATGAGCGAAACTCAAGAATTTTCTGCTTTTAAACTTAGTGGTTTTCTGGTTCTGCCCATCGCCTTGGGACTTGCTGCTATCGGTGTTTGGTTATGCAATAGTTCATCAAGAGTAATAGAAATCTTAGGTATTATCGCGATCGCGCTATCGGGATTGAGTTTTTTAGGTTTTTTGACCATTCAACCCAATCAAGCCCGTGTTTTAATCTTTTTAGGTAGCTATATTGGCAGTATTGTTAATGATGGTTTTTGGTGGGTTAATCCTTTAGCTTCCAAGCAAATGGTTTCCCTAAGGGTGCGTAATTTCAATAGCGATCGACTAAAAGTAAATGATGCTCGAGGAAATCCTATCGAAATTGGGGCGGTAATTGTCTGGCGAGTTGTAGATACAGCCAAAGCTATTTTCGATGTAGATTATTATGAAAAGTTTGTTGCCATTCAAAGTGAAACAGCAATTCGGGCTTTAGCAATTCGCTATCCTTACGATACAGGAGAAGAAGAAAATGCTTCTTTGAGGGGTAATCCCGATGAAATTGCCAAAGCTTTACGTCAAGAAGTTCAAGCCCGTTTGCAGGTAGCAGGAGTAGAAGTAGTAGAGAGTCGTTTATCTTATCTGGCTTATGCCCCTGAAATTGCTCAGGTTATGTTACGCCGACAACAAGCCCAGGCAATTATTGCTGCCCGTCAACAGATTATTGAAGGTGCGTTAAGTATGGTAGAAATGTCTTTACGGCGACTGAGCGAACAACAACTGCTAGAGTTAGACCAGGCTACTAAAGCTGCTATGGTCAATAATCTTCTAGTTGTACTTACTTCAGAACAAAATATCCAACCTGTAATTAATGCTGGTAGTAGCGGAATTGAATCTAGATAAACAATCGGCGTTGGGATTTTAGGTATGAAGCAAATAATAATATGGTTCGTTGCTAATTGCTAATTGTAAAGCCTAAACTAGATTTCTTGAGTCAATTCAAGCCACTGTTTGATTTCTGCTTCGGAAGCGAGCAATTTTGATACCCCAGAGAGAGGATAGTAAGCATACCAGTAAATATTTTGCTCTCGATCGCGACTTTGGCGAATTTTAGGTCGATATCCATTTAATAGTAGGCGAATTATGAGTTGAGAGAAGGCAAGCAAGCGTAGTATAAATCGAATGAGGAGATGATAAAGAGGCTCGCTGTTTCTCCGAAAAAGAACATTATATTCAGATTCAACAGTTTCCTTTTGATTTTGGTAACTAGAGTAAACTTGACCTAAGGAAGGTAATTTCATAATTGTTTGCCCTCTTTTCTTCACTTATCTTTATTACAAAAGAGAATCGGGAGAAAGTAGGGAAAAATTATAAATCCCAACTCCGAACTCAAGTAATCATCTCTTTGAGAGCAATATATAAATCTTGAGTTAACTTATTAACTTCCTGTTTGGCTGCTTGACGACTTTGTTGATAGACTCGATCGCGATCGCTCACAGAAATTGCTTCGCCTACAGTTACTCTTCCTTTTCTCCATCCCAAACGGGGACGACGGGGCGTTTTTTTACCTTTAATTCTGGCAACTACATCGAAAAGAATCAGGGTAATTTCCGCAAAGCGCTCGAAACTAGGTTTGGCTTTAAGATAGTTTCCTGTTACAGCTACAAAACTTTCTACTAACCGCATATGTTTCATGCGTAAATCTGCTTCTTGGGCTACCCAATTAGCTAAACCGTGATGGAGAGGAGAAAGAGCCTTAACATCAGTTATATCTTCCCGATAAATATAAGTCCAACCAGCTTCTTCTAAACGCCGACAACGCTCGATTACCGTCCCATTAGGTTTCAGTCCAAAATATTCTTCTCCTACTTGTAAAGCTATATCTAGTAATGCTTTTAGCCGTAAAGTTATATTTTCCTCTGGATCGGTGTTATCGACTTTAGGTATGTTGCGATGATAAAATCGCCGATAAAACTCTTCCATCTCTGCCAGGAGATATTTTCCTAGCTTGCATAGACGCTGATAGTAAAAGTCTTCTCTCTTGTAGGGTTTAGGTCGATCGCTTTTTTGTACGGGCAAACCACAATCTGCTTCTAGTTTACTCAATAGCCAATCCAATCGTGACCATTGGGGTTGAATGTAGTGATATTGAATACCAATAGGAACAATTACCACTTCTTCTGGGCGATTAGCTTTCGCTAAATCATTGGCACACCAAAAACTTAATTGAGCCACACCAGGCTCTAAAAGGCTTACTATTTCACTATGACCATTAGTAGCCCCTTCTGGTGCAACTACCAGGGGAAATTTACCATTTAATATTATTTCCCGTGCCGTTTTAATTGCAATTAAATCTAAAGGCTTACCCCGATGAACGGGAATACCACCCCAACGAGAAAATAGTTTACCCAGCCACGCACCAGCCCAAATCGGCATACCGCGATCGTACATAAAATGGGTATTAAGGGGAAGTTGAAGAGAAATACCCTGTTTACGAGCAACGGATGGTAAAGCTTTAGCTAGTAAATACATCCCACAAATAGGATCGTCTACTTCGCAATGGCGAAACGCCATAATCAAGCGAATTTTACCCTGTTGAAATTGGGAATAAAGATTAACTAAAGTTTCGACGTTAATGGTTTCAATCTCGCTAATACCTGCGGGTAGCCACGGCTGTATTCTAACTCTCTGAACAATGGGCAATGACCAATGAGCGAGTTTGAGAAAAAAAGGATTAAAATCAGGAGGAATAAATTCTAGCTTCGATCGAGCTTTGGGCATAGGTTATTGATTTTTAAATACTAAGATAGTCTAATAATTCAATATTTAATACCTACTCCTTTTTGCTGAAATTCTTCCACTGTCTTAGCAGATAAATCATGAGTAGTCATTGCCTGTAAAATAAATAAAGGTATGGTAATATGGTGCGCCCCTGCTTCGATCGCAGCAGCAGCTTCTTCAGAAGATTTAAGACTGGCAGCCAAAATTTCTGTTTCGCTACCTTTAAGGACTTCTGCCATATCTCGTACTAAAGTCAAACCATCTCCTAATAACCTAGTAGCACGATTAACATAAGCGATCGCATATTTAGCTCCTGCTTCTCTGGCTACTGCTGCTTGTGCTGCGCTGTAGATAGCCGTAACCGAACAAGTAATTTCTCGAGCCAGATAAGCTGTCGCCTTAAATCCTATTCCAGTAGCAGGAATTTTGAGTACAGTTTTTTCGCCAATTAATTCGTATGCTTTTCTGGCTTCAGCTACCATACCTTCAAAATCTGTAGCGCACAATTGATAATAAAGTTCTCCTGGAGTTATGGCTGCCAATTTAGTTAAAGTTTCTTCTGGAGATAAATTGCCTTTAGCCAGCAAAGTAGGGTTAGTTGTGATTCCTTTTACCCACCCCCATTTCTTAGCTATTTCCGCTTCTGTGATGATAGCTGAATCTAGATAAATCATTTTGTTAGTTATAGGACTAGGTCAATTTTAATCCTTTGAGGAAATCAGTAACAACACTAACCAACTCTGAAGTTGATTCGTAGGGCAGTACGTTACGTCCTGGAATTAAGCATCTATTAGAATTATAGACTGTATAAGCACAACGAAAATTTTGCCATGAATAAAATTGAGGAGAATTGAGCATATTTCTAAAACTCTCTCGAAAAGTAGTATTCAAGTTTAACGTAGTTAGGCAAATTTCCCAATATATTTTTAGTTATAGCTATAGTTGTCTTTTTTCCCCTCCAGCTGAAGCACCTGAAACATCTCTGCTTATTTTTAAAATACAAAATTAGTGGCGATCGCAATTTGCTATCCGCTCAACAGCGATCGCTTTAAATTGTTTGAACAATGCTTTACAATACTAATTTCTGTTTAGTAGCTTTGCTAAAGTAAGTATTTTGTTCTGCTCTTAGTCGATCGCACAGTCTGCCACTAGGCAGTTCTACATCTTTATAAGTCAGCACGCTATCTTTAGCAATATCTCGCTTGAGACGACAGCCTTCAGCTAATCCCATGGGTAATAAATTCTCTGCCTGTACTACTTCGGAGTTTTCGCATTGTCCGTAGGTCATATAATAGCCAATGCCATCGAGTAAATCTCCTTTTTTGAGGTCGATTTTAGCCGTTGCTACTACATCTACTTGTGGTTTACCGAGAGGACTCATTACCGCATCTTGTAATAGAACAACGCGAGCTACAGATAAGGGAACTTCAAAGTGGCAGAGATGATAAGGAGTATAGAAACTATACAAAGGACCTTCTCCCAACTTATACAAATTGAGATAATGTTGTTGTTTGGGATCGTCATGGGTGGCAAATACAAAAACACCAGGACTGGGTTTGGCTCCCACCACATAGTCTACAATGCCACCTAATTCCTTTAATCGCTCGACATCGTACATGCCGGTCATCTCATCCACATGACCTTTAAATTCATATCCCAGCATACCGCGTTGGGCAACTTTCATTCCCGTTGCATTGGCTACTATTGCTTGTTCAAAAGAAATTTTTGTTCCATCGGCAAAACTTGTCACCATGTGCGGTTTTTGTCCCCAACGTCTGGCAAAACCTTCTTGGGTAGTGGGATTGCGATAGGGGTCTTGTAAGCCCTTGATATTACCGCAAAGTAAAGGAGTCAGTCCGATACTTTTCACAAATCGGTATAAGTTCATTTGTACCCCTGGTTGGTCGCCATCACAGGCACTGAGAATAACTCCTGCACGTTCGGCGTAGACTTTAAGAATTGGACCGATGGTTCCATCTAACTCTGCGTTCATGAGAATGACATGTTTGCGATTGGCGATCGCTTCCATGACAATTTCCGCAGCATATTCGATCGTACCTGTAACTTCAATTAGGGCATCAATTTGTTCTGCTCGACACAAAAGTTTGGCATCTTCAGCGATAGCATATCTTCCTTGAGAGATTGACTCTTCTAATGCCATAGTGGTTTCAATCTCTTGGACTTCCTCTATTCCTGCTTCTTGATAGGCTCTTCTTGCTCCTTCAAGATGACGATTAGCGATCGCTACTAATTCCATTCCAGGGACAGAGTTAATAATTTGATTGGCAATACCACGCCCCATAAAGCCGGCTCCAATCATCCCTACTTTAACGGGGTTTCCACTTGCCAAACACTCTTGTAATGCTTTATCTACAATAATCATCATTAATTCTCCATCAACATCAAAATAAAAGTATTACGATTCTCCGTCACTTGTAGCTAACTGTTCATCGATAGATGCCCTCAACTTGGCAGCCAAGATCCTCACATAAGGTTCTCGATCGATCGTGCCGTGATTACCACCGACAAATTGATAATCGACTTTTTTGTTATTCGCTTCGCTGACAATTACTTGAGCTTGCATTTTTCAGTTCTCTTATATATAGTTTGTCAGTAACTTTCGATATAGTAAATGATGGGTTATAGCAAAGACCAATTAGTATCTTTTTCAGAAATTTCACTGATGGGCATTGGCCATTCGATTCCTATTAAGGGATCGTCATAGCGCAAACCTCTTTCGCGATTAGGGGTATAGTATTCACTGACCTGATAGGTAACTTCCGTGTCATCTGTCAAAGTTTGATAACCATGGGCAAACATCTCGGGAACGTAAAGAGCGCGACGATTTTTCGCTGTTAGTTCTACACCGATATATTGCAGATAAGTTTTCGACTCTGGACGCAAATCGATAATCACATTGTAACTTGCCCCTTGAGTGCAACGAATTAATTTAGTTTCTGTTGCGGGAGATACTTGATAGTGCATCCCCCGCAACGTTCCTTTACTATAGTTGAAGGCTAAATTGCATTGAACAACGGCTGGTTTGAGATTATGAATAGCAAATTCTTGGGCACAGAAAGTGCGGGCAAAAAAGCCACGATGATCTTGTTTTAATTCTAAGTCGATAATGTAAGCACCTTTGAGTTTTGTTACTATGAATTCCATGATTTTTTACCAATTCAACATCGATTTTTCTCCTACTAACTTATATTTTCCTGCCAGCATAATATCTTTTTTAGGCAGTTTTTCTCCCCCAAGTTTTTCGATTAATACTTTACTAACCGACGAACATCCCGTAGCCGGAACTTGAATAAACAGAAGTTTATAATCGCGACAAATAATAGCCATTTTTGAGCTCCTGAGCGAAAATTGAGAATTTTTTTTTAGTGGTTCAACTTTTCAATTGTGCCGATGCATTTTAGACAGACAAGAAAATTAATACGCTAATAAATGTCGTAAATACACCACTCGTTTTAAGCTTCCATTTCCTGAAGGGCAATCTTTTTCCCAGTTTCAAATAGCCTAAAAGTAAATAACAACATATAGCAGCTATTGAAGCAGTTAAATATCTTCGTTTTAAATAAACCTTGCCCTCTGACACTCACCAGCAAAGTTCGATCGGCTTCGCTGCCAGGCTTCGCCTGACCGCTTTGGTAATTGGGAGATAGGGCAATCGTTTCTATATAATTATCCCCACCATAAGCAGTACCGGGCAATTTGTGCCAACTTGCCCCTCCATCCTGGGTAATAAACAAACCCTCCGCAGTGCCCGCAAAAACGGTTCCCACCCAAACAGTTCGGTCTGTTGCATAGTTAGGAGAAATTGCTATAGCTTGAATTACGCCACTATTTTTAAGAGTAGCTATTCGCTGCCAGCGTTCGCCGAGATCGACAGAAAAGTATATATTTCCTCCCTCGTCACCCACAATTATTTGTTCTTGTTGTTCGGGAGCAAAAGCGATCGCCGTAATTTTACTTTCCCCTGTCATAATTTGATTCCAACTTGCCCCACCATTTTCTGTTTTATAGAGCTCGTGGTCTGTACCAGCAGCAAAAACTAGATCGGAGAAATGAGGAGAAATGGCAACCAGGTCAATACTCAATGTTTCTAGTCCCCGATTAACTTTGACCCAGGATGCTCCTTCATCTTGGGATTTGTATATTCCATCTCCCAAGCTTGAGATAAAGAGAATTTGCTTCGATTGAGATGATACAGCTAGGGAAACTAGTTCATGTCGATTATCTAGACCATTTTCGATTTTTTTCCAGCTATCACCTCCATCTTCTGATTTAAATAAATTTCCCCAGACGGGAAGGTAACTGTCGAGAAGATAATATGCTGTCTGGTCTCGGTCATAATCGGGAGAAAGTTCTACTTCAATGACCACATCGTGTGGACCATGGGCTAAAGCAGCATCTACGTTAAAGAAGCAGAAAGTTAACATCGACAGGAAAAAAATGCCAATATTTTTAACTGCACCTAAAGCCTTAAAACTATACCATTTCATAAGTTTTACCCTTACTTTCTTTCCTAGCTCTGACCCTGCATATCAAGTATTGTCCGCAGCAAAATCTGGAGAAATAGCTAAATATACTACTGGTTGACTGTTAACATTTCCTACCACCGCAAAGTTTAAACCTCCATCAGTGGATTTGAGAATAGCGTCTTTCCCAGTACCTTGCATCGAGCCTAAATAAATCGTCTTGTCAGAGGCAAAATTAGGTGAAATAGCGCTCGAGTATTTAGTAGGTCTTTTAAATAGTCCCGCTCGATTAGATAGAGAAATTTTCTGCCACTGTTGACCTCTATTTGTAGACCTTAAAAAATCAGTCCATGAAGGTGAAAATATAGTTTGGTCTTCACGATAGTTAGGAGAAAATTCGATTTTTCAGACATCACCTGAGTTGACAAGATCGTCTGTTAGTGGTGACGACACGGGCAAAAAATCAAGATAGTCAATTCTGGCAAATTCAGTATTATCAAGAATGCCTCGAACAGTCAGAAGATCTCCAGGATTAAGCGTCACATTCCTAATCGTTGCCTCTTGAAAAGTTATGTCGTTAGCGATCCCACCGCCGAGTTCTCGCTCGAGTAACACACTGCCAACTACATTATCATTTAGTTGAACTTGTATTTCTGCAATTCCGTCATTCTCATCGAAGTAACCGATCACAATATCGTAAGCCCCTGACAGCTCATCAATGGTATTTGAGGCAATACCGACGTTTTCCGGCGATCTCCTGAGGCTAATTAATCGATCCCCAGAGGCAAAATCTCCTTCTTCGATCGCGTAATTTTGGAGCTGGAAATCTTCGGCTTCAAGGCGTAAAGCAGCACGTTCAATTACCTCTGTATTCTTTAAGAGTGAATTGAAGATATCAATTCCATTGATGTTGTCTAATGTTTCAATATAACCTTCGCCAATGTCAGATGAAGACCAGAAATTCACAATTGTCAGATCGCTAGCTTCATCAAATTCTGCATCCCGATCGATATTGACGATTAGATTATTACCGCTTCGCTTAAAATCCGAAAAACTAAGAGTCAGATCGCTGAGATTGAGAGTGTCTACTCCTCCCGTGTCTGTAATCTGGCTACCAGCGGCTGACTGGCGACTTAGTATATAGATATTGTCTTGACCGTCACCTATTAAACTACGATCTCCTCCCTCAATCTTGACAATCTCTACATCATCCAAGAGAAGTTCTTTGAGAGTTGCTTGTCTATTTTTCCAACCTCCAGGTTGATATATTCCTGTTTTAAAGTAAGGTCCTATAGCATCATTATATGTATTGGGACCGACTTTGCTGACAACAAGCTCATTGTTTTTCCATATTTCCAGAAAGCCGTCTTCTTGATATGACCACTTTACATGAATGTCCCATTCATACCATAGATCTTCTTCATAATTTCCTAAGTCAAAGAGTTCACCATCATGCTCTTGATTTGTACTAACTCTTTTAGACGTCCACTTATTACTCAGATAAAACTTGTTATTTTTAGTTATTAAAGACAAAGGAGGATTGCGCCATGTTTCTCCTTCAGAAAAATCGGGAACTTCGTGCCACTGAGCAATGATTGTGTGATTCAAATAATCTGCCTCATCGGTTTCAAGAATCAAATTTCTGAAGCGATAGATATACTCAGAATTCATCTCAACAGGTGGTTGTACAATTTCCGATCTATAAACTCTAACTTTTTGAGTTGTGCCATCTTGACTTACCCAATCGTACTTTTTTTCTGAAGATATAGAGAATTTTAGTGAAGAGTTGCTCTGCTCTTGTTCGATTGTAGGTGTAGAGACAATTTGAGGAGAGTTAAATAATGGTGGATTGTTCCCTTTTATATTTGCATAGGGTGAGGTGGCTGATTCAATAGAGTCGTCAATTTTCCATTGCGAGCTTAAACCAGACTCAAAATCATTATTTTCTAAATAAAGAGAACCAGGATAATCTTCTGTTCCTGTAACTAATATTTTCATGAGAATAAATTCTATCTACTGTTTACTCGACGTACTTGCTCAAACATCTCAGACCCAACATCCAACACCAATGTTACCGTCCAAGTACTAACACCCAATCTCCTTTCCCCGGGGTAGTAAAATTTACCTGAGAGCCTTTTTTTACGGCACTTTTTTTAGTCAAGGCCTTGGTTCTCGGATTAAACCACATCACCGATACCGATTCGGCATTAAGTCGATCGAGATCCAGGCCAAAATTACTGGTGCCAGCAGTATAGACCAAGGCATAGCTGCCGTCATTAGCACTAGTTGCTTGAATATGTCGATCGTAGTTTGAGCTTTGCCCGCTGACGATCGTGGATTGACTCGGTCTTAGTTTTAGGAAGTCGCTGCCGAGAGCGTGAAGTAATTGGCTCAGGTAGCCAATCTGTGTTGCTCCCTCATATTGTAATGCTCGGCTAAAATCGGAAGTTGCGTCCCATATGCCTGACGCTCCATAGGAATGCCCAAAACCACCAGCAAAGATAGTAAAATAGGCACGCCGACGAATATTATAGGGGGTCGCAGGTTCTCCTCCTCCTAAATTGGTATTTTCATACCAAGCTTCTGCATCAAAAGTTGGTTTGGTGGGAGATTGCTCGTAGTCATAGGCGATCGCCTCCCAAACAGTCCAATTCCGACGATCTTTACGGGGAAGATCGTTAGGACAGCACCACTGACTGGTTTGCCAGTTTTTAAAATCTATGAGATTGCGTATGTCTGAGAGAGAAGTACCACGCTGGTAGTCCGCATGAAGGGTCAAAAGCTTATTTCCCGTATCACCATCACGAATTCCCTGCACAAGAGACTTTAACTTATTAGGATCGAGCTTTTGCTTTCGACTATGACTGCCAGATTCACCAGCGCCAAGCCAGATAATGTTGTCGTTATCTTTATAACGATCGCCTATAAATTTGCCAAATTCATAGAGTGCATCGGCATCAAAGTCTCTCACAATATACCACCATCCTGTGGCAATTGCGATGTACATACCTCGCTTTTTCGCTTCTGCTACCAAGCGATCTATTTCCTGAAAATGGCTCTCAATCGGCTCTAAATTACCACTGAAGCCAGCTGGCTCTCCCTTGGTTCCCGTTCCCACCCTAATCATCACCACGGTAAAGCCTTTACTCTGGCGATCGTCGAGCAACTGAAGGCGTTGTTGGCGGGTTAGCTGAGAAAACTTCCAAAAAGTATCGCCAATCCACACAAATGGACTTCCGTCTGCACGCACCAGAAACCGCTTTGAACTGTCTATTTTTAGTTTAGTTGGCACGGGATACGCTGGCAGCTTAAGCTCGAGTTCTGGGAATATCCCTACACTTTTAGAGTTTAGTGCCATAGTCGGCATTCCTGAGGTTATGCTCTTAGACTTATTGAGGTCAACATCCTGAACTTGAGCTACAAACAGCGGGAAGATCGAGATAAATGCAAATAGTGAGGAATAAAAGCAACGTCTCATCATACCATTTATTGTTAGTAATGATAGAGTTCGATGGTTAGGGATTGGGTATTGGGGAAAAAAGCTAGGCGACAATGGTAAATTGTTGGGGCCTGAGAGTGGGTGTGTTAGAGAGTGTGGCAATTTTCCATGGTTCCATCGATCCACTGCCATCTCGATCGAAACTGAGTATCCCCGTATCAGTTTCGTACAGGAAATTAGCACTACTGCCGAGGGAAATGGGAGTATCGCTACTCACAAAGATACCAGTAGAAGAAGACTCATCCCTACTTAAACCAACACCTTCTACTAATCCACCGCCAAAGCCAGAAGCGGAAATGATGAAACGATCGCCCCACCTGAAATCAGTTATGACGTCAGAACCTTGAGCGGGATTTTCATAGATGAAACTATCTTTACCTCCAGCACCAGTCAAGGTGTCAGAGCCTCCACCACCCTTAATCTCGTTATCATTAGTATCCCCCGTCAGTCGATCGTTAAAAGCCGTACCTATAATATTAGCCACACCACTCAGACTATCGCGATCGACCAGAGCATCATACCAAGCTTTGCCTAACTTATCATACCCCTCTGCAGTCGGATGAATGCCATCTAAGACCAAATCGTCGAGAGAAAGACTGCCACCCCCATTAACATAGGTTATTTTTTGACCTTGAGCAGCTTTTTCCTCGACCAGTTCAGGAATCACCTCGTTATAAGCCTTTACTATATCTGCCCTACTTTTTCTTCTCCTGGAGGGGTAGAGAGGGGCGATCGAGGAGACTACTAAATGGGCATCAGGTCGATCTTCAGTAATCTTATCGATTAGTTGACTGAGCTCACTTTTCAAGGTGGAAGTTCGATCGCCACGCAAGACATCATTAGTCCCAATCATCAGGAGATTTACATCAGAATAGGGCAGTTGCCCATTATCAACTAAAGTAGTAATTTGATTTATTGTCCATCCAGGATGCCCCTCATGGTCTATATCACCGAGGTTAGAAGGACCACTACGCCGAGAGCCGACAAAATCTACATTGAAACCATTATCGACCAAGTTATTCCACAATTTGGTACGATAAGCACCAGGAGTAGGATCGACTCGGTGTGTACCATCAGTGATCGAGTCGCCAATTGCCAAGATTTTTGGCTGCTTTGTGGTTCCAAATATGGGTTTGAGAACCTTATTTTCTGTTAAATTGGCAATAATTCCATTAGCAGCTTGACCATAGTCAGCAGTATCAGAACTATTGACAGGATTAGAGTTATTCATAGGAATAAAGTCAATGTAATCTACACGAGCAGGTTCGCCTCTATTTTCGATGCCGGTAATAGTGAAAGTATCTCCTGATTTAACCCATAGTTTGGTAGCGATAGTTTTGCGGACTTTGGTTTGCTCGGAAGCAATATTGCCGCTGAGCTTTCGATCTAACTTCAAGCTAGTATTTACTGATGGAGATTTAATGGTCAAGGTACTGACACCATCATTTTCATCAAAACAACCGAGTACTACTTGATAGTAACCCTTGGGACCAGCAAATTTAAAGGAAGCAGTTCCCGTTTCCTTTGCTTCTCTTCCTGATAAACCGATCAGTTTTCCTCCAGAAGCAAATCGGTTCCGTTTTATGCGATAGCCATCCAAGACCATTTGTTCGGCTTCGATTCTGATGTTAGACATAAATTAATAGTAAATTGGCTTTTCTCTGCAAACTGTCAAAAAAATACGCTCAATTGCTCCCTAAGATGGCGTAAGCCCCCTAGCCAGTTGAAAATTAGTTCAACTGACTAGCTAAAGCAATTTTGAGTAAAGACCAGTTAGTATCTTTCTCGGAAATTTCACTGACTGGTAACGGCCACTTAATTCCAAACGAGGGGTCGTCATAGCGCAGACCTCTTTCCCGATTCGGTGTGTAAAATTCGCTAACTTGATAAATAACTTCGGTGTTATCCGCTAGAGCCTGATAACCGTGGGCAAACATTTCTGGAACGTAGAGAGCGCGACGATTTTCAGCCGTTAGCTCCACACCAATATGTTGAAGATAAGTGGGAGAACTCGGACGCATATCGATGATTACGTCATAGATTGCACCTTTAGTACAGCGAATTAACTTGGTCTCAGTGGCTGGAGGAATTTGATAGTGCATCCCTCGAAGAGTTCCCTTTTTATAGTTAAAAGATAGGTTACATTGAGCAACTGTTGACTTGATATCGTAAGCGTCAAATTCTCTGGCACAAAATGTGCGAGCAAAAAAACCTCGATGATCTTGTTTGAATTCTAAATCGATAATAAATGCACCTTTGAGTTTTGTTTCGATAAATTTCATGATTTTACAGAAAATAAATTGCCATAATTTTGGGTTTTCTTTCCCAACCTAAGTGAGAAAAAAGGTAAACGGCTCGAACTAAATTCTCTGGTATGCCAATATCTAAAAAGATTGAAGCATTGTCATGATGAATAAGATTTCCGAGCGCTCTGTTAAACTCGATCAAGTCGAACTGCGGACTTCTGGGACTTTTAACCCATTAAGTTTTGTTCCATTTAGCTTTTGGTGTTGAGAGATAAGCTCATTGCGCTGAGCTATTACTTTAGCAGGTACGCCAACGGCAACCGAGTAAGATGGAATATCTTTAGTTACTACTGCTCCTGCTCCAATTACGCTACCTTGACCGATAGTTACTCCATCTAGAACTTTTGCACCAGTACCCAACCAACAGTCCTCCTCAATGGTAATTCCCTTAAAGGTAATTCCTTGTTCTCTAATCTCATGCTTGGGATCGGCAAAGTTGTGATTGTTGCCATAAATTCCTGAATGGGAGCCGATGAGACAGCTTTTTCCAATTTTGACCGGACCGGGGCCGGCTACACAACTGTAGGGACCAATGTAAACACATTCGTCAATTTCAATATATCCTTCATTGAGAGATCTGAGATCGACACCGCGGTCGAGAATTACTTTCTTTTTTAGATAAATTTGACTATTTTTACCAAAGGTACTAATCTGAACGCCGTACCCGAGGTTTACTTGCTCTTCAAGACAAACACTATTGTTGCCTATCTGGGTTTTATTCTCGTCAGCACTACTTATATAAACTTCACGATTAATGGTGACATTATCGCCAATTTCAATGTAACGAGGTTGAATAAATTCTACCCCTGGTTGAATCCGAACAGAATGACCCATTTTGGCAAAAAGAGAACGGTAGACCCAATTTCTCATAACCACACCTGGTGCTCTGGGAATCCATTCTACTAAGGCTGTCAAGATAGATTCCTTGCGGTATAACCACAATGAATTAGATTGTTTTTTCCGATCTTTCATTGCTCTTTGCTATATTTGAGTGAAATCCTTCCACTCCTAAATAAGTTAAGAGCGTGAAGAAAGAAGACGCAGGAATCAGGAGCTATCTGAGGTATTTGAAGAATTAAGGAAAGTCTCAAGAGGGTAAGTAGATTCTTTCTTGTCGTATTCCTCTAACCTATTTTCAGAAAACCGAACAGAATTCCTGCGCCCTCAAAAAAGTATAGTTGATAGTTAAAATTGGGCGATCGATCGAGCAGTGAGTATATGCTCGTCAAGCAGATCTAAGATCTTACTATCTTGCTTGAAATCGAATTTTCTGGCAAAGAGGGAATCGCTACTAATAATTTTGGCATAGTCGTCAACAGTCAAGCTACGGGCAAAGCCAAAAAGCTCGGGAGGATAATCTAAATAACGCAGACAGTCGTTACATAGATTGAACTGCTGACTATTGACTAACACAGTAGCAATAAGAGATTCTTCTGGAGCTAAGGTCTTTTTATAGTACCTCAATAACTCAGGATGTTCCTCTAGATAGTTCCTCAAAAACTCTAGGCATTTTCTGGACAAGGTACTCCAATACCATGCTCCGTAACATTTAAAGTCATCATGGAAAGGAGTTGATTTTGCCTCTAGTCCGATTAAAGCAAAACGCCATTGTATTTTCAAAATAGGAATAAAAGGCTCAATTCTTGACACTTTTCTGAGCCACCACTTACTCCATTCTGGAAGACGCATATATTGGGCAAAAAAGCGTTTTCGACCTGCTTCTTTACCCAAAGGCGATTCTTCTGAAAGTATATCCCAGTAACTTATGAAGCCATCATATTCAGTTCGAGAAAGAAAGTCTTCGATTTCAGAAATTGGTCGGGTGGGATAGTCTTGACCGGACAGACAAATCAGCCAGTCAAAGTCAAAATTCTCCTCCAATAACCAATTAACAGTATTGAGATACATATCTAAGACAGAGTCATCACCCCGCCTTGCAGATTTGTCTCTTTTAATTAGGTGAATTCCTGAAAATTGCTTGAGACTTGATAAGTCTAGATAGGAGCTACTGAAGTTATGATTAATTACTACCTGAGCATTAGAACTTGACTTCTCGATCAGGTTCACTAATCTGCAAACTTGTTCTGGGTTTGTATGGCTTTGAATAAAGTAGAGAACTTTCATGAAAGGAAATACATCAGCTAGCTATAGATTAGAAGAAGCAAACTTTATTTTTATAGATGGTGGGAGGAACTCACCGGGACTTTCTCCCCATTGGTCGTTTCTTTAGCCATGGTTTCTTTAAGGTGGTCAGCCAGTCGGATAGCCAGAGCGATCAGAGTCAGTGTGGGATTTGAAAGACCGCTGGTAGGGAAAACCGAGCTACCAGCTACGTACAAATTGCTAATGCCGTGAACTCGACAATCCTGGTTAACGACACCCTGACTGGGATTGGTACTCATGCGCGTAGTTCCCATGTGATGGTAAGAACCGACAACTGAGTCCCAAGATTCATCATTGGTAAGTTCAATTTGCACTTTACCAAGTCCAGAACGAGCGAACTCTTCGGCAATTAGTTCCTGCGATCGCTGAATGGTATATTTATCAATAGGACTCAAACGCCAGTCGAGTTGTACCCGATTGACCCCTAACCTGTCCCGTTCAGAGCTAAGGGTAATGCGACTATCTGGATTAGGAGCTTGCTCTCCTATAAGATGAAGTTTACAAAGATTAGACTGTCCAGTATAGAAAGATTTATCGAACAGCTTGGCATAGGCTCTAACAGCGATGCGGTCTAGATTGGCAATTACTTTGCTTAAATCTTCGAGTGCAGATGTGTTACCTCTGTATCTTTGACCTTCTGTGATGGTGGGAAAAGCTTCATGGAATATTCCTTTTTTTCCGCGCAGTTTAAACTTTAGGCTGTTGAAGGCTTCTACCCAGTCGGGCAGAATAGTTACCAATCTGGTGCAAAAATTCAGAAGTTGCTCTTGCTGTTGAATCTGTTTAGACAGACCAAGAGCCGTTCCCAAAAATGTCTCACCAACTTTAATATTTTCCTTAGTGTATAAAACAGGTGGTTCAGAAAACTCAATTTCCCCTGATTGTAAGTAGGGATGCTCCATGAAGAATCTGCCCACCAGGTCGTGTTGATTGCCCAAACCATTACTCTGAACTTGGTTGGAAGCTAACAGCAAGCGCGGGTTCTCAATGCCGCCAACAGCCAGAATAAAAGCTTTGGCACTAACCCAGAACTTTTTCCCTTCCGGGGTGGCAACCTGCATTCGGGTCACACTCTTAGCAGGATCGTTGGTCTCAATCTCGACTACGTTAGCATGAAGATAAGTTTTGATGTTGCTAGCCTGCTCTAGTTCCGCTTTATAAGCTTGCCCAAAGCGCAAGTGGGTTGGGGGTACAATTTGCCAAATATAGGTTTCTATCTGCTCTGGCAAGGGAGGACGATGAATTTGAAGTTCTTTTAGGGCATCTTCCCATTCGGCAAAATCATATTTATCAGATCGGAGACCAGAGACTTTCTGGGCGCGTTGGTAGTAAGGATTTAGCTCAGCTTTAGGGATTGGCCAACCACTGTAAGGCATCCAGGGGCGGTATTCAAAATCGATATCGTCAAGAGGTCGGCTCCATCCTCCCCAGAGATTGGTAGAACCACCCAAATAACGAGCTCGTGACTCTCCTAAGGGTTGAAACGGAACCCCAATATGCTCACCTTGATAGAGGGATTGGGTAGCTTCCTCAAAGTCTAATCCTCCACTTTCTAGAAGACAGACCTGATAGGGTTGATCGATAAATTCCTGAGCTAGGGCAATGCCTGCTGCTCCAGCCCCCACAATACAAATGTCACTCTCGATTAGAGTGTTTTCTGGCAACTCTCGTATGTCTATTAACATGATCTGTCTGAGTTATAAGTTTGTTCTAAATAAGAGCGGGATTGGGAAAATAGAAACTGTAATGCTTTCAAAGTTAATAGTCCCCAGGAGAAACTGCCTCAAAAGAAGAATTTGCGTTTCCTACCCGCAGTTCATCTGTGTAGAGAAGTCGTTCACCATGACCTGGATCACCCACGTATGCACCAATTTTCCAGGCAGCCATAGAGTTGACGCCAGGACGAAGCAGCGGGACCCTTTCATTGATGTAAAGCTTGCCATTTTTCCAAATTTTGACAAATCCTTGCTCAGAATCTGAGGAAGGCTTTACATTCATCACAAAGTCTTCCCATTCGTTAAGCCTTGCTGGAATGCTAAAATTCTTACAGCCAAAAATGTATCTCCCTTCAAGATCCATTCCTTTGTAAAAGGTAATAGTGTAATTGAAAGTGTCACCGCGAGGTGAAATGCTCATATGGCTACCTGGAGCTCCTGATGTTCTTTTTAGTTTCCCATCTGCGATCGATTTTCTGTTGCATTCAAAAAGTGCCACGCCATTTTGCTGATCGAGATATGCTGCCTTGTATCCCATTTGTTGTATGAGCGTATAGTCTGGTTCACCCATGACCGGCTTGATAAAGTCTTTGGGAATAAAGTAGCTCCACCCTATCCAGTATTCTCGATCTTTCTCGAAAAAGCTATGATCGATTCCTACCTCGCTCCGCTCATCACAATTCTTGATGTGATGTTGCATTGCCAATCTGCCACTGCGAACGGGAAAGGTAACAAACTTGAAAAGACTGTTATTCAAATAATCAGAGTTTTGGCTACATTGTTTGTTTTGGTATTGTCTGTAAATAAGATCGTATCTTCCCTCATCAAAAGTGTTGGTAAATATTATGTCCGCTGAGGAATTTCGAGGTAGTAAGACAATGATTGATGAAAGGAGCAGAAATTTAAAGATGCGCATGGCAAAACCTTAAACTTTTTAAGTTTGATTGAAACCTTCTGGATTAGCCTAGAAGTATAGAAATTTTGAATCAATACCCGCATGAGACTTTAATGAATGCCAATCAATTGCCCAGAGACAAGTAAACCACTTCCCGAAACTCAAGTATTAGGAAATGGTTCAATGCATTCAGCAGTTAAAAGTGTTTTTGATCTTTTAACTTTTGCCTTAAGCAAATTAAGCGATCGCGGGTTCTTTTTTCCGTTCGGGTATTGTGACAACTGGAGATTGCCGACTCCAGAAGAAATTGCGATCGATTTGCTGAGTGTTAATTAGATATTGGAGTTGTTTCAAGCGAGTAAATCCTCTGAATAAAAAGGTGTCGGCAGACATATCTATTCGAGTAAATAAGTCAAACAACTGTTGAGCACCCAGTCGAGCATTCCAGTCACATCGGAAACCAGGTAGCGTACTATTAATTTTCTCGAAACAAACGCGGTAACTACGATTATCTCCATCGCTTTGACCAAAACTGAGTTTGCATCCCTTAAACACTTCAGCAATAGCCTTAGCAATTTCTTTGACTTGATAATTGTGAGCAGTATCTCCCACATTAAAAATTTGATTGTGAACGATATCTCGTGGTGCTTCGAGAGCGCATAAAATCGCTTTGCAGATATCCAAACTGTGGACTAAAGGTCGCCAAGGACTGCCATCACTGGTCATTTTAATTTCTTTAGTCGTCCAGGCTAGTCCAGATAAGTTATTTAAAACAATATCAAAACGCATCCGAGGAGAAGCACCGTAAGCTGTAGCATTGCGGAGAAATGTGGGGGAAAAGCGATCGTCAGCTAATGGTTTGACATCCCTCTCTACTAAAGTTTTGCATTTAGCATAGTCAGTTTGAGGATTAACTGGTGATTTTTCAGTCACATAGTCCTCGGTCGCAACGCCATAAACGCTACAGGAAGACATATAGACAAAGCGTTCTACCCCTGCTGCTTTAGCCAAATTAGCTAAACGCACCGATCCTTGATGATTAATTTCGTAGGTAATGTGGGGGGCGAGTTGACCGGCAGGATCGTTGGAGAGTTCTGCCATGTGAACCACAGCTTCAACTCCTCGTAAGTCTTCTGCCGTAATATGTCGGATATCTTTATTCAGAGTTTTGGGGCTTAGTTCAGTACCGTTGTAAAGCCAACCTACTTTGTAGTATCCAGTATCTACGCCGATTACTTCGTGTCCATGTTGCATCAAGATTGGGGCTAATAAGGAGCCGAGATATCCTTCTGTTCCAGTTACAAGTATCTTCATAAGTTTATGACAATTTGAATGGAGTAGTTTTCGATCTTTGTTGCCCAATTCATCTCTCGATTAATCTGGAGATGAATTGTGGTCAGAGTTTAATAATTCAAAGTTTTGATACATTGGACTTGGGACAAATCACCTACTGACGTAAGCTATGATTGAACGATTTTGCATTTTTGGTTCCAATTGATATCAGTCAGGCTCTGCTTAACGAATAATTTTGTCCAAAGTCAAATAAGTTGAAGCTCGTACTTTGAATCAGACATATTCTCTAGGTTTGTTTGTTTTTTGAGGTGATATTTTAGCTTTCATATGCTACCAAAGATTTGGTTAAGCCGAAAAATTTTTCTTCAAAAATATTTGCTTCAGGAAATAATTTTTTCACTTCTTTTTTACTGAGCAACTTTACTCTATTAGCAATTTTCATGGCTTGTTCTCGATCGCCAACTCTTTGAGACCTCCTACCAATAGGAATATGAGTAAGTATCCAGATTTTAATTTCTAAGGGGAGAAATTGAAAGAAGGGAAAAAGAAAGTGAGGTTCAATCGGAAAATATAGGTTAGGTGTCTGAACAAAATATTTTTTTCCCACCCGTTTGATTTCGTTTGCCATCTGAATCTGGTCATCGTAAGTGCCAACGTGTTCGATTACGGAGTTAGAAAAAACTATATCGAATTCGTCATCTTCAAATTCCCTCATATTTCTGGCATCACCCACAATAGCTCTCACGTTTGGATGATTCACTTTCATTTGTTGTTTGTTCAGAATTGTGATTTTGACTCGATCGACCATATCAGGGTCGCAAAACCCTTCCTGATGCCAAATTGTATCTTTCCCACCTACATCGAGAATTTTTAAAGGATAAGATACTGATTGAATAAGGCTCTTAAAAAAGGCAAATCTTTTTTTTCTTAATCTTGTCGATATCGAATAATTGTTGTCATGAGTTGCCATTTGAATTAGGCATTTTCTTAGCATAAATCCACCTCATCTTAAGTGAAGAATCAAATAACTGATGGGAGTAATAAGTTTTCAGGAACACATTAGAATTCTGGGGATGTCCCTTAAATGCCGACCTATGGATGCGATCGCCTCAATGGTCTTATCTAATTTTGGCTGTGAGTTTTACTAAAACCGACATACTTTCTTCAGGAATTTGCCGAACAATTGCCTTCCCAATTTCGATTGAAGATGTTGCGGCTGGAGAAGGTGCATTGCACACATGAATTGAGTTTTTCTCAGAGACAATTAAGAAATCATCCACCAGTTTGCCGTCATTCATCAACGCTTGAGCGCGAACTCCTGCATGGGTAGGTACTAGATCTTCAGCTTGAACTTCTGGGATTAATCTTTGCAAACTGCGGACAAATGCCGCTTTGCTAAAAGAACGAATGATTTCTTGAATGCCTTCATCGCTGTGTTTGGCTGCTAATTTCCAAAAACCTGGATAGGTCATTACTTCGACAAAGTCTCGCAGATCGAAATCTGTTTTGCGATAGCCCTCTCGTTTAAAGCTGAGGACAGCATTGGGTCCTGCGTGAACAGTGCCATCGATCATTTTAGTAAAGTGAACTCCCAAAAAAGGAAAAGCAGGATTGGGTACGGGGTAAATTAAGGTTTTGACTAGGGAGCGTTTTTCTGGTTTGAGTTCGTAATATTCCCCGCGAAAAGGAACAATTTTGGCTCTAGGTTTAGCTTTACCTAATTTAGCAACGCGATCGCTATGTAGTCCAGCACAGTTGATCGTAAATCGGGTAACAAACTCACCTTGGGTAGTTTCCAGTATGTGAGCGTCATTGGTACTGATAATTTTGACCACCTTAGTATTAAGATAAAGGTCTCCACCCTGAAGCCTAATTAAGTCGGCATACTTTTGAGACACCTGTTGATAGTTAACTATCCCCGTACTAGGTACGTGTAAACCAGCAAGACAACGCACATGGGGTTCAATTGCTTTAACCTCTGCTGCACTAATTTTGCTGACATTTAAACCATTTTGTAAGCCGCGTTGGTATAGGTTTTCTAGTAGGGGCAACTCTGATTCTTCCACGGCAACAATAACCTTACCGCAGACATCGTAATCGATGTTATGCTTCTGACAAAATGCTACCATCGAGCGATTTCCCTCACGGCAAAATCGAGCCTTAAATCCACCAGGCTTATAGTAAATCCCCGAATGAATTACCCCACTGTTATGTCCAGTTTGGTGAAATGCCCACTGGGATTCTTTCTCTAAAACGGCAATTTTTGC
>JASJDJ010000125.1 GCA_030065635.1 Xenococcaceae cyanobacterium MO_188.B32 | reverse complement strand
ATAGCTAAATCCTTAATATATCTGGGTTTCAGACGAATTTACCTCGACGAGGTAAATTCGGCGTCTGGTGAGGCTTTCACCCCTTTTTGAGCGGGAAAATTATCAAAGTCCCGTTAGGAAAAATATCTGCTAGTCGATTGGTTAATTTATGACTTAGATTTTGGTCAAAAAGTAACTTCAAATAGTACTCACAGAAGCAACTAAACGATGTTCGCGGTCAGCAGCAAATTCTAGACAAGCTAGAATATCATCTTCGGTTAATTCTGGAAAGTCATCTAAAATTTCTTCATGAGACATACCAGCAGCTAACCAACCCAAGACATCATAGACGGTAATTCGCATTCGACGAATACAGGGTTTACCACCTCGTTTATCTGGTTCAATGGTAATTCTATTCCGATAGCTCATGATGTAAATGATTAATATATATTAATAACTATACTATTTTCAAAACAGCAGGGAGACAAAATGCGATCGGGCTTCCGCCTGGCACTTCGCGATCGGGCAAATCTGATGATACTCCAATAATTCCTAGTGATATCAGTGCGCTTGATATCACGTCTGCATAGCTTTACCCTAGTTTACGTAGATTTTTTATTGCGCGAAATAAAATTCTTAACTAATTGCTTCTGCTACAGCTTCAGGATACTCTTCATAAGAAAGACTTTACTTATTAGGTTAAAAGTAACTATACACTCATTAAACTAAAGAATAATAAGTATGATTAATACAGGAAATTAAACTTTAAAATTACGTTATTAATAATCGCTTTAACTTGTTTTTCTGCTGAGATTATACATACAGATAGGAACTACCACTAAATCGATCGCCACATGAAAGACCGTAAAACGATTGGGATGTAGCCATAAAAATCGATAGATTCCCAATACACCACCAATACTAGGCAAAATTGCCCCCATCCAGAAGGCAAGATGATTACGACGTAAGAGAAAGAAACCAATGAAGAAATAAATGATGCCAAAGGCTGCTGCACCAATAACAATAGTTTCAAATTCCTGACGAATTAATATTAGTTCTTTCATCCAGTTATTTGATGTTGCGATCGCTTCTTCATTTTGTTTTCAGGTAAAAGAGGTGGAAATACAAGGACTCCTACTACTCCTAAAACACTTCCGCCAATTTTTAGCCAACTTTGAATATCAAATGAATCTTGACTTTTTAAGCTAAAATTACTTGAATTGAGTTCAGAAATTAATTGTAGTTCTTTACCTATTTCTTCAAGAGATTCTTTAACTTGCTCGTTAAATTGTTCTGCTGCTTCTTTACAAGCATTTTTGATGCGCTGTTCAAACTTTATCCCATTAAGTTTTTGTTTCCAACCTCTATTCAGTTTATTTTTATCATTTTCTTTCCAATGAAATTCAGCAAAATCGGAAATAGAATTAAAAGCATCTCGAAAGACTGCTTCTATTTGCTGCTGTTGAAATTCTAGAGCATCTGTTTTAGCTTTTTGAATATTTCTATGGATAGTTTGACGTTTGTTTTTGAGAGTGTATATTAACTGTTGTTAATTTTGCTTTTGGGATATTATCCAATTATTAGGATGCTCAATAGAACCTACTGTAGAACCTAAAAAAGTTTGCGATCGCCTGATTGTTCCATGCTTAATTAAAGATTCGCGAATTGAATCGAGAAAATCTTGTATTCTACTTGCTTTAAATAACTTTTCTTTGTTTTCTTGATGTTCTGGTTCGCTAGATAATTGTGCTGCTAACAGCATTACTGGAACGATAGGAAAATAATCATTAGCGTAATACTGATTTGCATAACGGCGAATGCGATCGATATGTCCGCCAATACCACTTTTTCCTTCTAAAGTATAATTCCCAACTCAAATAACCGATTAATTAGATATTTTCACGGATTTAAGCAAACTAAAACTATAGTAATTCTATTTATAAATTAATTACGGTTTAAATCCTCTAACAATCCAACCGATAAAGCTACCAATTGTGCCACTAAAAATTGAGGCTAATAATAATACTCCTATCTGTTTCCAGTTCTTAAATTCTCCTACTTTCTCAGCAAGATCGGGAATTTTTTGAATAGCTGTCTCGACGGTAGATAACCTTTTATCAATCCCCTTGAGTTCAGTTTTGCTCTCCACAACTTCTTGTTTTAAGTCTGATAATTTCTCAGTGATTCTTTTATCTAACTGATTAATATCTTCTTTCCACTCAAGTTTTAAAGAATTTAAGCCGTCGCTAATAAATTGCTTCAGTTCTTTGATATCTGTGTCTGATACAGTAGTCATTGCTATACTTTTAATTAGATTTATACAAGGCAGTTTTTCGATCGACAATTAATTAAGCTTTCCTTTTAGTTTATTCTTTTACGATTACAGGTAACAAACTGAGTTACTTTTAAGTAAAAACCATGACAACACAATTACAATCTGAACCAACAGTATATCAAGGACAATTTGGTGAATATACGATCGATAAAAGCGATCGACTGGGAGTAAAAATATATCGTGGTGGGTTAGTCCTAGCAGCAGCCAGCTTTGCTATTGCGGGTAATCTTTTGTTTGCAAAAGGAGAAGCAGCATTACCATTCATTACGCCTTTATTTGCTCTATTTTCCTTGGGATTGGGAATTAGTCTCCTTACGATCCATATCTATTTAATTCCTCTTCATCGCACTTTACAAGTATTTTGGGGTATTGGCACAGTTTCCGCGATCGTTCTTAGTTTACAAACTAATGAACCATTAGCCTTGTACGTTTACGAGCATCCTCTTACTTTACTGGGAGTCGGTTTTACTTTTGCAGCTTTAACGGGAATTTATTTTAAAGAAGCGTTTTGTTTCAACCGTTTAGAAACTAAATTTCTTACTCCTCTTGTACCGTTGCTTTTATTGGGGCATATGATGGGTATTTTAACTGTAGATGTAGAACAAGTTTTCTTGGCTCTGTGGACAATTTTATTTACTATTTTTGCTGTCCGTAAACTAATTCAACCCCTCGATCCTGATATTGGTGATAAGTCTGTATTTGACTATCTCAAGCAACAAAAAGCCACTACAACTAAGGCAACATGAGTTCGGAATTCGGAATTGGGAGAATCAATCTCTCGGAGTAAAAAGTGAATCATGAAAAAAATTGTAGTGTGAGCATCTTGCTTACACGAGAGATCCGCTCGCACTCACAAATGATTTACGATTATATACACATTTTCTGGCGATGATATTGATTCTTACTTTTGCTTTATCACTTCAGCTTCCCTTTTGGCAAAGTTGTCACAACTTTCTCAGCTACTATTAACCCATCTTCCGCACGTCAAGTTGTCATATGCTTTGTAGTATAGCTTGGGGGATTTTGGCGATCGCCAAAAACTAATTTTTGGGGTTTTTACGATCGCCAACTGGGTAAAATGCGATCGCGCTTCTGACCCCAATTTCGTAATTTTCATATATTACATTTTGACGTGCGGAAAGTGGGTATTAAATTAGTTTTGTCTATCTAGTAATTTTTGCTTGTAGAATTTTTAGTTGGTTGGCACCGTGATTTAACGATTTAAATACTACTATATCTGCTTCGGTACAGTGCAAACGATACATTTCATCAAATTTTTTTTTAACAAATTCGTATAGTTCAATGTCTAGTTGATTGTATTTTTCGATCGTCTTAATAGTAGCAGAGGAAAAGTTAAGGATTTTTGGGTTTTTTGAGGTGATATTTTGACGTTTATAAAAGAGAAAACTTCTAAGTTTCAACATCTTTTTAGCCAAAATCAAAAATCGATCGAAATCTTCTGTAATTCCAATTACAGGAAAATACTTTTCAACATTGTCTTTAGCTTTTTGTAGCATTTCTGGAGAACAATCACCGTAGGCGCAATCCATTTTTGATAGAGTTCTAACTTGACCGTTATCTACATCTTTAAGAATTCCACTAGTAATATATTCTTCAAGACCCATATTTTTAGAAACAATCTTTTGATGTACTGAATAATTGCGAAAAACAGGTCGTTTAAGAAAGTAATATTCAGAAATAACTCTATCAATTGGATTTCTTAGGAGTGTCATAAGTAGTCGGACATAAATTTTGATGACTGTGTTAACTTTTGTAAAATCCTCAAACCCTATTGGAATAAGAGATATCTGTTTTTACATTTCTTAATACAGTGCCGTTTACTTATGTCCGACTACTTATAGTATGGATTAATAATATAGTCATGTAATTGAAAAACTCCATGACCTGTTAAAAGTTTATATTTAGCTCTTACTTCTATCGGTAAGTTTTTGAATTTTTCGATTTGTTGTTGTTGGTTAGGTGGGCGAATATCAAGTCTTTCAGTTTGGGAATAGTTACGATTCAGAATATTTAAGAGTGTTGTCCCTCCTGTTTTTGCAAGATGGACAAAAACAACCGTATTATTGTAGAGCCCCATATCTGTTTTTTCGATAATATTTTTTACTTTGTATAATGGTATATCTTAGGCAAAATTTAGGTGGTATCTTAGACAACTATATTTGAGCTATTTAATTTAAGAATACCGTAAGCTTTATCTGACAAAAATTAAGCGTTATCTTGCAATAATTTACATATATTGCCACCCAATTCCTGCCAATTGTGTTAATCAAAATTATAGTAACTCCTGACTTTTGAACTCCTACTACATTCTCTGTTTACCTTTGAGAATTGGTATAAACTTTAGCTTCTAAAGACTTGAGATATTCTGTGTTAACTCCCGATTCTCTAGTTAGGGCAATCTTACCTGTACGAGCTATTTCTCGAATACCAAACTTGTTCAACATCTGGATAATGGCTACCAATTTACCAGGATCTCCTACTACTTCGATGGTGAGACTATCCTCTGCAATATCTACAATACGCGCCCGAAAAATTTGGACTAACTGCACTATTTCGGAACGATGAGAAGCATTAGCATTCACTTTGACTAGCATTAACTCTCTTTCTACACAGGGGATTTGCGTAATATCCTGTACCTTAAGAACATTAATGAGCTTGTACAATTGTTTAATTAATTGCTCGATGATTAGGTCGTCTCCTGGGACTACCATAGTAATACGAGAAATTCCTACTTGTTCTGCCGGGCCAACTGCTAGACTTTCGATATTAAAACCGCGACGGGCAAATAATCCAGCGATACGAGTCAAAACTCCTGCTTCATCTTCTACTAAAACTGAAATAGTGTGTTTCATGAATAAACAAACAATCTTTGGGACTAATAATTAAGACTAAACTATGATAGATCGAGCAATCGCTCTTTCTTCATCTAATTTAGCTTTCACGTCCTTGAATGAGCGGAGGTTATCTCCGCCCCCAGGACTCTTGAATACATTCAGTGTTTGTCTCAAAAGCTTTCTCTCTCCCTAATTCCCTACCTACCCACCTGCTTTAACGGAGAATGAAACTATAATCGGGCAGGTTCTAACACCCTTATAGGTTGACTAATAGCTAATAACTTGGTTATTTAAGATTCGTCATAGGTTTCTATATCGAGTAAATATAAATAAGGTTCGACTAACTCTCTCCGCCGAAAAGCGATCGCTCTAAGTAAATGCCAATCTGTCAACGCTTCAAATGGATTAGTATAATCATCTTGCTCTAAACGACGAGCTAAGTCGGCTACATCCTCTGTAGTAAATCGATCGATCTCTTTTTGATTGAGCTTTAATGTTTGCATGACCCTTCTCCCAAGCCGTTACTAAAAACCAAGCTTAGTTACATTCTAGTCTAGACTTTGTTATCTACCCAAAGATTCAAAGTATGTTGACCGGGGAACGCCGGTCACCGCAGGCAGCGGAGGGGCTGTCTCTTGAATCGAATTCAAGAGCAAGTATCGCCCCGTTCGTTAAAAGGCGGTGTAACGGTGACTAAGTGAACACTTAAATTAGCAACGCCTATTTTTGTCGTATAAGTCCTGATATGGATTCAATTAGCTGAAAAGGCTCAAGTGGTTTTGGTAAATGTAAATCGAAACCAGCTTCTAGTGCTTGTTGTTTATCTTCTTCTCTGGCATATGCGGTTAAAGCGATCGAATACATAGGTAAAACATCATCTGCAATACCTTGACCTGTATCTGTCACTCTAACTAATACGGTATTTTCCCGAGTTTCGGTACTAATAGTGACTGAACCGTTCATAGGAGTAAATTTAACCGCGTTAATCAAAAGATTCCAAAAAACTTGTTGTATTCGTTCCGCATCGACTTTTACTTCAATGATTTGAGATTCGAGTTGGGTTTTAATTTGAATCTTTTTTGCTTCGGCAGCGGGACGCACGGTATCCAAAGAGGCGATTATTATGTCGATTAAATTTTCTGGCTCGAGCTGCAATTTCATCGTGCCACGAATAATACGAGAAACGTCCAAAAGATCTTCAATCAGTTGATTTTGCGCTTTGGCACTGCGATCGATCACCTCTAAGGCTTTACTAATTTGTGCTTTGCCCATATTGCCATTGCGTATTAGCTGCATCCAACCGATAATCGCATTGAGAGGCGTTCGCAGTTCGTGGGAGAGAGTCGCCAAAAACTCATCTTTGATACGGTTTAATTTTTCTGCTTCTTCTCTAGCTTTACGTTCGCGATTTAGTAGTTCGATGCGCTCTAATTCTGCTTGTTTATTAGCATTACAGGACATAAGAATTTGCTCCTAAATCGTAAGCTCGATCGAGGTCGGAATTTTCCTGAGAAGAAGTGAGTACGACAACTAATAAGCGTTTTAGTACTGGTTGCTGGCGTATCCAGGCTAATACTTCTAATCCCGAACAACGGGGCAATTTTAAATCTAGTAGTACCAACAGAGGAATCTGTCCAAATATATATTTGTTGATAATTGCCGAACATTATTAATAGCGATATTAGCGATCGCTTTTGGTTCTCTAGCTTCTAAAATAGCTTTATCTATCTGATGTAAATTGGATAAACGTTGTAGAGCTTGTTCCTGTAATAATTTTAATTGGCGGCGATCGCTAATATCCTCGACAACCGAAATAAAATCCGTTGCTGTTTAGCTCGGAAATCGTCTACTATTTTCCGTGAAATTTTCGCTCGATCGCTCATATAATTAATTGGGAAAATAAGTTTTTGCAGCTAACAAACAACTGAAGGTAATTATAATAACTATTTATAAGTGACGTAACCACACACTGACCGCTTCGCGGTACAGATGTGGGCTTCTCCAGTCCATTCGAGTTGAAAGGAGGGAGACTTCGTTTGTGGTACTCGGTTTACTCGCGCGTTCCTTAGCGGAGGTTTCCTCCGCAGGGTCGCTCGTCTTTCCCACTACCGCGTTTTATACAGAGGAACACGCCCAGCCCCTGTTTTTGTAAAGAAGAAAAAACTTTCTACGCACTCGACTTCCCAATAGACTTTTACGTTACGGGGCTTTTAAAGGGCGGAAACGGCTCTCAAGGTGCGGAAGTAAATTCCGCACACGAGCCTCATAAATTCCGCCCGCAGCCCCTCCCCAAGGAAATGTTCGAGAATTCTGGTTCACAACCCATGTCTATTTTATTTTTCAATTAAGATTATTAAAATCGAAGATGTCTCAAGCCAAGCGGTGGCCATCCCATCGAGCTAAAATTTTGATAGTTGACGATAAGCCTGACAATAGAGAACTTTTATCGACGATACTCGCTTCTCAAGGATATGATATTGAAGAGAGCGATCGCGGTAAGCTTGCTATTAAAATTGCCAAAACAGACCCTCCAGATATAATCTTGCTAGATGCTGCTATGCCTGAAATGGATGGTTTTGAAGTTTGTCAGATTCTCAAGAGCGATCGCCGTACCCAAAATATCCCGATTATATTTATCAGTGCGATGAAGGAAGCTAAAGATAAAACTAAAGCTTTCAACCTTGGCGGTAACGATTATATTACCAAACCTTTTCAGATTGAAGAAGTTATTGCCAGAGTTAAAAATCAATTAAAAATTCAAAGTTTACAAACAGAATTAAAATCTAAAAATATCCGTCTAGAAGAAGAAATACGCCAGCGTCAAGCTACTGAAGATAAATTATTAATCCTCAATCAAAAACTTAACAGATTGGCAACCTTAGATAGCTTGACTCAAATAGCTAATCGTCATCGTTTCGATGAATTTTTACTTAGAGAATGGCAAAGAGGACGAAGAGAACGATTTTCTCTATCTTTAATTCTTTGTGATGTCGATTATTTTAAACTTTATAACGATCGCTTTGGTCACCAAGCAGGAGATATTTGTTTGAAAAAGGTGGCTCAAACAATATCAAAAACAATTAAACGTCCCGCAGATTTAGTTGCACGTTACGGTGGAGAAGAATTTGCCATAATTTTACCTCAAACACCGCCTAAAAATGCTTTACAAGTAGCAGAAAACATTCGTCTACAAATTAAAACACTCGGCATTCCCCATCCAGACTCTCTAATCAGCGATTATGTCTCTTTGAGTTTAGGAGTTACTTCTATTGTTCCTAGTTCTCAATACACGATAAAACAGCTGCTAGTTACTGCCGATAAAGCACTCTATCAAGCGAAAAAAAAGGTCGCGACCTCGCCGTTTTACTATTTCTTGAATAAAAGTTATTAGTTGTTAGTTATTGGCTATTAGCTAACCACAGCGTTAAATGCTCAATCTAATTTTTTCAGTGAGTCATTAAACTAAGAGTATGGGTTGACAAAGAAGATGAGAAAATTATGGATTCTGAAGGGGCAACGATACCCCGTCAAGCTTGCGTACAATCTTTTGTAGTCCGAGAAAGACAAGGAATTATCTGGCTATGGGCAAGGATTACCCTATTATCAAGGTTACACTACTTCTAAACAGACTCAGAGCGATCCCCCTGAAACCTTATCTTTAGATCGTTTAACACGGCATACCAAAATCTGTAGTTCTTGTTCTCAAGCTTATACTGTAACTAAGCAGCTTAAACAAACTTTAATTGGAGTAGCGATCGTTCTGGCAGCTTTGGCTATAGTGGCAGAAGATGGTTCTAGAGGACAAATATTAGCTTTGTTAATTTCTTTAATTGCCATTGTTCTTTCAGTTGTAGTCACTAAAGTAAAAACTAAATTCGAGCATTCTTTTACTAAGTAGCTAATTGCTAATTGTTAATTGCCATATGTTTCTTACACCTAATTTCAGTTGAATAGAACCTAAGCACACAGGCAAAATTGTTTACATACTTTTAACGTCGTACTAACTACTAACTACTAACTACTAATTACTAACTCCGAACTCACATCAGTCAAGTCTCCCAAAAATATGCAGCAGGAAACCGATAGCCTAAAGCCATTACCAGATTTTGAATCTCCTCCTGAAACGAGAATTAAGGGTAAGAAGAAGTATCTGCCTCGACAACTGCCCTATATCGTTGCTGGAATTGGCATAACTATTGTTCTTGCCCTGGCATTTCGTCCCGTACCAATTCGGGTTGATGTAGCTAAAGTGAGGAGGGGAAATCTTCAAGTTACTGTCGATGAAGAGGGAGAAACCCGTATTCGTAAGCGTTTTGTTGTTTCTACCCCTGTGGCAGGGAGAATGAGCCGTATCACCCTAGATGAAGGCGATCGCGTTACTAAAGGTATGATAATTGCTCAAATCGATCCTCTGCCTTTAGAAGCAGATGTGAGAGAAGCCCAGGCAAGATTGAGACAGTGGCAAGCAGAAAAATCGGGGGTAGAAACGCAGCGTCCCAAACGGCAAGCCCTATTACAAGCAGAAGCAAGAATTAGGGCAGCCATAGCCAAGCAAAGAGAAGCCCAAGCCCAGGTAGCCAGGGCTAAAGCATCTCTAGAACAAGCCAAGCGCGATCGTCAGCGTGCCCAGAAATTATACAGTGATGGGGCAATCTCTCGTCAAGCAAAAGAACGAGAAGAATTAGAAGAAATAACCCGTCAACGGGAGTTAGAAGCAGAAAAGAGAATAGCTGAAAGCACCGAAGCGGAAGTAAATGCTGCTAGAGAAGCTCTTTCCCTTTTGCGGGCAGAACAACGAGACCCCGATTATCTTTTAGATGTCTACGATGCTCGTATTGCTAGCGTAGAAGCAGAACTGGCAAAACTAGCCGATGATGCGAAGCGAACTAATATTAAAGCTCCTATTGATGGTTATGTACTGCGAGTAGAACAAGAAAGTGCTAAATATGTGGAGGCGGGAACTCCCATCTTAGAACTAGGTAATCCTCAAGACTTAGAAATTATTGTGGATTTGCTTTCTGCCGATGCGGTTAAAGTCAAACCAGGGGCAACTATGCTAATCGAACACTGGGGTGGAGAACAAACCCTGAAAGCGCGGGTACGCTACGTCGAACCCTCTGCCTTTACTAAAGTTTCCGCCTTGGGAGTTGAAGAACAGAGAGTTAATGTGATTGCCGATTTTGTCGATGCTCGAGTACCTTTGAGCGATCGCTACCGAGTGGAGACAAGAACTGTAGTCTGGTCGGGAGAAGATGTCTTAATCGTGCCTTTGAGTGCCTTATTTCGCTGCAATAGCGATCGCAATCTCGAGACAGCTAATATGTGGTGTACTTTTGTAGTGGAAGGAAAAGAAGCGCAAAAACGTCAAGTTAAAGTCAGTCAGCGCAGTAATTTTGAAGCAGTTATTCAAGAAGGACTCGAGCGAGAGGAAAGAGTAATTCTTCATCCTACTGAACAAATTCAAGATGGAGCGAAAGTTGCTGACGATTGAGTTAATTAATATGTGGTAATAATCCACATTATCATTATTTCTTTGATGCGTAGCAAAGATAATGATTATGGATTGAACGTAAGCACAGAACGCCCTACAGCCACGATAAAACCACCGACGGCAGTAATCAGAATCCCAATCAATGTCCAAATTTGCGCCTTTTGCGAGCCTTTGATTTCTCTAATATCTTCAATACTAGAGTCGAGTTTTGTCTCTACTTTAGTTAGCCTCAGATTGATATCGGTAACGTCTTTTTGGAGATTATCTAGTTTTCCATCTAATTTGTTGAGGATTTCTTTGAGGTCTGATTCTATTTGTATGTTGCTCATTGTTATACTTTGATTAGGTTTTTAATTAACTAGGGAAGCTTCCCTTTTAGTTTATAACCTGAAAGCAATCTACATTAGATAACCCCTATATATCATTTGAGCTAGTTCCAGCTTTAAACGAGAATTATTGCACTCGCACTATAAAGACAAAATGACCTATTGCATCTATTCCGCAGATCTTGGTATGCTCCCACAGCTAATAGCAAACTACGTAAAAGTTCTACTCACGAGAATGACGATGACAGAAATAGTTGATGCCAAAGAAACTAGTCATAAAGAGCAGACCCAAGCTAGGGGAAAATTCAAAAGGAACTGCATTCACAGAAAAGTTATCAACTAACAAAGCAGAAGAGCGATCGGTTCCATCTACATCTACCACGCCAAAACCAACTCGATAAGTGCCAGGAGTAAGAGCATCAATAGAAGTTAAAACTAACTCTTGAGAAATATATGTAGCATAAGAAGAAGTACTAGAATTAGCAAAATCAGTAGCGCCAGGATTGACTGTGGGAATATCTCCAGTACTATCCTCAAGAATGAAAACCTCCTCTAGACCATTTCCCGTAATCGACACAAAAGCAAAATCCTGGTTGCCAAGCGCGCTGGCACCATCGTTAGTTAGGAAATTCCAATCAAAATTTAGGGTAAAAGGATTATTCTCTCCTCCACTACTAACAGTAATATCTTGATAAATAGCCGAACCTTCTTTGGGAGTGCGAAGCAAAGGATTACCCCCTGTATCATTCACGGGATTACCATTTATTTCTCTGGGTATGGACAAGGCATTATCAGATAAGCCTAAAATACTTTGTAAATTACCAACAGTTTCGACACTAGCACTGATTTGGTCATTACCTGACTTATTGTAGTTACTAGCACTAGTAGCGGGGTCGTCATTGCGATCGCTCAAACATTCCCCAGTCTGAGTAGTGCCGGGACAAGCAGTAGTAATTACTCCTTGCCAAGTATCAGAAGGACTCACATTACTGTAATCTGTTTGACGAGAAGCATCTCCCGCACCGTTCCAAAAATCAGCATCAGAGCCAGTCCCGCTTTCAAAGTTTCCATTATTAAAATGAACCGAATAAGCATGGGCAGAATTAAGAGCAAATAAACTGCTGAAGCCGATAACACCAGTAATACTTGCTAAAGAAATAAAAGTCTGACGAGAGAAAACCATGAGTTTAAATATCTTAATAATGAACAGTGAAACAAGAAGCAGAAATTAATTGAATAGAGATTTAGTAGGTTGAGTTTCACTATTGTTCTACTCAACCTACAAATGATTAGATAATGAAATCGTTGGTGAGACTGAGGCTAGTAGCAGCCACTCCTGGTAAGAAAGCAATATCTTTATGATATAAACCTTCAGAAGCTCCAGTACCAGCATCAAAGTCGATTTGCACAAAGGTGCTAGCTCCCAGGGTAGGATGAGTGATTTGAGTTAGGACTAGATAACCATCATCAATTGGGTTAGTACCTGAATAACTACTCAACTCGTTAGCAAAAATCTGAGTCAAGACAATCTTGTCGTCACCAGACTGATTAAAGTCAGTAATGATATCTACCCCGTCACTGGTTTCGTTGAAGAAGTATTGGTCATTACCATCACCACCACTGAGAGTATCTTGTCCTTTGTTGCCAATGATAAAATCAGCACTGGTAGTACCTGTTAAGCTGTCGGAACTATCTGTGCCAACGCTCGCGCCATCATCGAGGAAGTTATTATCAATACTATTACTATTAGTGAGAGTTACGCCAATATTGTTATCCGTAAGAACTCCCTGGGTATCAGCCTCACTAGTAGCTCCCGTGGGATCGATTTCTGCTACGACATAATTACCAATAATGAGATTCTCAAAACTGTAGGTACCATCGGAGTTGGTTACCGCAGAATCTATCAGCGTATCCCCTCCATCTACTAGACCATCACTATTGTTATCGGCATATAATTCAACGGTGACTCCACCAACGCCTGAATCATCGGCACCGATGGTATTATTGTTAGAAGTATCGTTATCATCAAAGACTTGACCGCTAATGCTGTATAAGTTGCTGGTACTGCTATCGAGGAAATTTTGGCTGGTAATATCTGTACCACTCAGACTTACGGCAATTTGGTTATCGTTGCTTCCTACCGCATCTGCTGTACTAGCAAAATCATTTGGGTCAGTCTCTACAAGAACATAGTTGCCATCGGTCAAATTATTAAAGCTGTAATTGCCTCCTCCACTGGTAGTAGCAGTACCTAATAGTTGTCCATCGGCAGGGTCTCCATCGCCATTGGGATCGCTGAAGAGTTGTACTGTAACACTATCAATACCTGCTTCAGTATCGTTAGTTCCATTGGCATTGGCATCATTAATGACTTGCCCGCTAATACTAGACGTAGTTACACCATCATCGAGGAAGTTATTCCCCGTGCTATTAGTACCCGCTAGAGTTACACCAATATAGTTATCGGTACCGATGTTATCGCTGGAAGTATCATTTTCACTAGTTGCTCCAGTGGGGTCAACTTCGACTACTACATAAATACCATCGGTCAAGTTAGTAAAGGTATAATCCCCATTACTATCGGTGAGAGTACTACCAATAATCGTACCATCGGAGGGGTCGCCATTACCATCAGGATCGGTGTAGAGGAGGAGGGCAACTCCCGCAACTCCAGTATCGCCAGCAGGATCGATCGCGTTATTATCAACAGTATCGTCATACACTGTACCACTGATACTAGCAGTGTTGGCATTGTCTACCAGGAAATCTCTTCCAGTAGTGATTGTCCCAGCAGTTACAGTATCTGCTACTTGAATGTTACTGTTGGTGCTAGTACCGTCTGTATCATTGAGAGCAGTAGCTCCCGCAGGAACTATTTGTTGCACAACATAGTTACCTGGAGTTAAACCTGTAAAGCTGTATTTACCCTCAGCATCTGTATAAGTAGTTGCCCAGATTTGTCCGCCGGGATCGGGTTGACCATCACTGTCGGTATCCGCATAGAGAGCAATTTGGACTCCTGCCAGGGGAATATCATCCACACCAAAGTCGCCACTACCACCATCTTCATAAACCGTCCCTTCTATAGCCCCTGCGGTGGCGGAGGTGGTGAAGGGACTGACGGTTATAGTTATCTCAGCAGTGGATTGTCCTCCATTCCCATCGTTGATGGTGTAGTTGAAAGTATCAGTACCTAAAAAGTTAGCATTAGGAGTGTAGGTTAAGACTCCATTAACTAAACTTACCGTTCCTCCATTAGCTGTTGTGCCTGTGAAGGTTGAAGCATCAATAGATAAAGCATCGCCGTTGGGGTCGGTATCGTTACCCGTCAGGGCTGAAGCAGTAAGATCGATCGCTGTACCTTGAGAGGTGGTAAAACTGTCATTGTTAGCAGTGGGGACTGTATTAACCCCGTTGATGGTAATCGTGACTGTGGCAGTATCGATCCCGCCGTTACCATCACTGATAGTGTATTCAAAGATATCAGTACCACTTTGATTCAATCCTAAATTGTCAAATTGACCGTTGGGGTCGTAAATATAGCTACCATCAGTACTAGAGAAAGTCAGTAAAGCACCAGAAGGCAGGGTAATTGGAGTATTAATATTGATGGATGAACCATTGATAGCAACTACTGTAAGCGAATCTGAATTTGGATCGGAATCTGCTGCGTTGGGAGTAGTGTTAGTAATTACGTTATCTGATAAGGTGCTGTTTGCATTAACGCTATAATTATCATTTTGCGCGGTAGGCGGATCATTGGAAGACACACTCCCATCTACTACGGAAGCATTATCGCTGGAGGTATCATCTGGGTTGGCAGAGTCAGTATAGCTAGCAGATAATACCGTACCTACTGGTGCATCAAGATCGCCATCTCCAGAAACACTTGCTCCCGTACTGGAAATGGCAGAACTTAGGAAAACACCAGGGGTGCTAGTTTCATTTAGAGTTATGGTTTCTGTATCTCCTGTAGAAGTAGTTACGGTTGCAGAAATACTTCCACTTCCCGCTTTATCAGTATCAGTTACTTCTAGATAAATATCATCCCCAGCAGTATAGGTATCAACTGGTGTTCCGCTACTATTAACAAATTCAGTAACGCTAGGAGTACCTAAATCTAAAGCACTGAGGTTAAAGATAGTACCAGCAGTATGCGTTACTGCATCTGCACCAGTTTCTAGTCCTTCGTTAGCAGTAACGCTAATTTGATAGTCACCTTCAATAACTCCCGTATTCCAGACATATTCATAGGTTTTAATTCCATTAGTGGTATCACTATCCACTACCTCAGCCTCGGTTAACGTAAAGCTGTCAGTAGTGGTATCAGGGAGGGTAATAGTTACGTCAAGGTCTGTGATATCACTAATGCCGAAGGGGTCAGTAACTAGGGCTCGTAGATAAACTGTCTCGCCGTTAGTTGTAGCAGTAATTTGGCTGCCTCCACCATTGGCAAAGGAATCATCGTAGATACCCAGGGAAGTAACATCGATAACTGTGGTAGTAGGTAGTTCGATGCGAGAAGGCTTGGTGTTACTATCATAATCTATTGTAAAGCTAGCATTAGATTCGGCAGTAGTAATTTCTAGCTCAATTGCTTTTGTAGCTAAAACAGTGATGTCGCTTGCTGATGAGACATTTCCTGTCCAAGTGAGAGTTCCTTCGCTTGAATTGTAGGTGGGATTGGTAAGGGTAGCAAAGGAATCGATACTTCCTACTTCTCTTAATACGGCAGTTACAGCAGGAGGATCTGATAGGGTGCCAGTGACATTAACGTAAGTAATAACACTGACATTACCTCCTGCGGGCATGGTAAAGTTTCTATCGAAGGCAATTGACTGGGTAAAGGTAACTGAAGTACTACCACCACCAGTAATGCTATGGCTGCCTAAGCCATCAAAAGTATCAGTGTTAGAACCATCCCATTCCAGAGAGGGGTCAAAAGAATTATTAGGATCGCTGTCGTTAAGAACAGTATAACCTGCTGTAATACTAGACTTACGACGCAAGGTACTATTTAAAGTAGAAACACCACCATTAGACCATTCATTGCCAGGATCGACTCCAACTTCACCAATTACATCTATAACCGCACCATTTTTCTTGAGTACAACAGCATCATTACCATTAAAGTTGATTACGGAGCTATTTAAGACATCAGCTACGCTTTTTATTGCCGTACTTGCAGAACCATGTGCCAAGACAAAAACATCTCCAGCAGCAATTGTTCCAGTTAATGATAATGTCTTACTGGCGGTAGCACTACCATTAGAATAGAGTTCGAGGGAATAATTTCCAGCAGCCAAGTCAATCGCTGCACCAGTACCGTTAAAGATTTCGATCGCTTTATTATTACTGCTACCTTCAACATATTCGGAAATAAATAGATCGCTAGGTGTTCCACCAGTGCTTAGTTCAGCACTAGTAACAGTACTAGTATCAGGTTCAGGTGGATCTCCTACAGGTTTTCGAGGATCGATGCGATCGAGATCTAGAGTATCGGATAAATAAAGAATCTTTGTCTCACTAGGAACTATAATGTTAGCAGTAGCACTGTTAGTATCACTAGAGAAAACAGGGTCGGTATAGCTTGCCTCTAGAGTATCTAAGGCAAAGGCATGGATAGTGCCATCTTCTACTCCTTGTCCGCTACTAGTAGAGGAAGGAATCGAACCAGTAAATTCCCCAGTATTATTACCAGTTTCCGTCAGCGTAACAGTTTCGCGATCGCCGGTATCGGGGTTGAGGATTTCTACCGTTACTCGATCGCGATTACCTGGATCGGTATTGGGATCGGCATCGGTTAGTTTGAGATAAACAGTTTCGTTTTCCTCATAGCCAGTAACGGTTGTGCCACTCACGTCGGTAAAATCTAGCGTACTGGGGTCGCTGGTTGGTAATTCTACCGTGGTATTAACGGTAACGTTGAGGCTGATCTCGTCCGAATCAACCCGTGCAGTGTTAGAAATACCTCCTGAAGGAATATCCCCAGCATTACTACTAACCGTAACATCAAAGCTGACTGTGGCAGAACTGCCTACGACAATTTCACCAATGGTAATACCCCCATCGATACTATTACTAATCCCATCATCGTCTACGGGAAAAGCTGTAGCCCCTGTTAAGGTATCGTCATCTGCTACTGGCGAGCCATTAACTACAGTACTCGAAGCAACATAGCTCGTCCCCACAGGTACAATATCACTGACCACCACATTACCCAGGGGTACTACCCCATCATTGGTGACAGTAATGGTGTATCTAATAGTCTCCCCTAAATCAACTAAACCATTACCATCATCATTAACCAGAGTCACCTGTTTTTTCGCCGAAGAAACAGGCAGGGGTAACACCGTAGTTCCTTAATCCAAATAGGGATTACCTGGAGAAGCTCTAGCTGGATCTTGACCCCAGGCAGCGGTAAGATTAGTGCCATCGGTGGTATAGATCCGCATCCCCGTTTGGTCATTGTCATTGTTGACATCATCGAAAAATGTAGCGGATTCTAATTTACTGATGTCGTAATGTTCGTCATATTTATCTCCATTGGGATCTGTTAGATTTCCAGTAGTAGAATCTCCATCGTAATCAATATAGATACGGGTAGCATCTACCGCCGTTACCCAAACAGGACTACCATTTTTAGTTAGAGTTGATGAGCCAGGACCCCAGCCAATGACAGCAGTAGGCGTTAAATTACTTTCGGGAACGAGACTAAAGCCCCAGTCATGAGTAGCATTCGCCGAAGTATCTGCATCGATCGCACTAATAGCAAAGAAAGGCTCGCTAGCTGTATAGAAATGGGCTCCCGAATTGGCAGGCATTTCAAAGGAATACAATTCTACTGGCTGTCCTGCTTGTCTTGCTGGAACAGAAAAACTTCCCGTACCATTGAGCGTATCGTAGTTAACCGTAATTGCTGAAGAGTTGGGGTTATAAATAAAAACCTTAGCAGGATCGCTAGATACAGTTGTACCTACTGGACTGTAGTAACTGTTACTCCATTGTCCTCTAGGATAGAGGGTAAACCAACGAGATTCATAGAAAGCACCTATATCCCCAGTGATTAGTTGTGCCTGAACGGGATTATCGGCGGTTAAAGTTGCTCCAGCATTGACACCACCATTGACGAAATAAGTCTCTCCTTCATTAAGAATCTGAGTGATGTCGGATGACCCATCACCGTCTCGATCGACATTAATCGTAGTACTGTCTTGAGCAGCAGTTACTAATAAAGATGTGTACTGAAAGACACTATTAGAAGCTATGTCTTCTCCTACTGGCACTTCAAAGCTAGTACCGTATTTAGCTGTGTCGTAAACTTCTACTGCCCCTGCTAGGACTGAACCAGGACTTGTCGCCCAAGCCGAGCGCGTCACCGCAATGGCTTTAGAGGAAGCAATCTTATCTCGTCCGTCAAATTTAATCTCGGAAGAGTTAGAGTTGCGCGGTACGCTAACCGTATTCTCTAGGGAAATTACGTCCCCTGCATTTAAGAGGTCATTACTAGTGCCTGGGGCAATACCGTTGGTTAAGTCTCCATCACCCCAGATTTCTGTAGTGCTTTGGGTAGGATTACTGATATCACTTTCGTAACCATCTTCCCAATGGTCGTAGTAAATAAAACTTCCATCTCCAGTAGCGGTGATAGAAATAACACTGTTGATAGTGGAGCCTACGCTGGAATATAAATTACGTAAGGCAGTTTGAATATCAGCTTCAGGTAAGGGAATGTAGAAAGTCTGAACTGGTTCGGGATTAGAATCGGTAAAAGTATTGCTGGCAAAAATACCAGAATTTAAACCAACAGCAGTTAAATCAAAGGAAGAGTTGAGGGAATCATCGGGGTTGACATACCAAGTAGTTTGGAATTTACCATTTACTACCCCATC
>JASJDJ010000017.1 GCA_030065635.1 Xenococcaceae cyanobacterium MO_188.B32 | reverse complement strand
CACGAAAGCTGCTGCTGCCCAAACCTTAGTTGCCCCGCCTCCAGAAGAGATGGAAATTCTGTATGAGCTAGCCATGTTGGGCAGTATGAAGAAAATTCGCGAACGAGCGATTTATTTGGCGGAATTAGACGAACAATACGCTCCTCTTGCTGCCAAACTCCAAGAATTGGCTCAAGGTTTTCAAGAAAAAGCGATCGTTCATTTACTCGAACAACTTTTGTGATTTTTATCCTTCGATTTGGGAATTATTGAGATACATATAGTCGTTTCTCAAATTGTTACGAACAATCTGCTCACGTCTTCTGCCTTCCAAGGCGAAAGCCATGAAACAAGGGCAAGATAAACTAAGTGACCTCCTCCAGACACCTATCCTGCGGATAAGGAGCAGGGCTTCCCGCCGAGTGCAACCTGAACTGGTCGATTAAACCGCAGTTCCGCAACTGCTCGGTGTTTCTCTTCACCGACCCCTACGTAAAAGTCTCAATGATAAGACCGACTACATCTAAAATTAGCAGAATCAGAAAAGCGTTATCTTATCGGGTAACGTTAACTTTTGCCACGGGTCTTGTTTGTTCCTCGATCGCTTTTGCCATAGTTTGGGACTTGGAACAGAAAAAAATTGCCCAAGAATTCGCGCAAGATGGAGCGGAAATTGCTGCTTCAATTGCCAGAAACTTAGCCAAAAATATCCAAAATCTAGAATCGATCGTTAGCTTTTATCATGCCTCGGAAAGGGTGAGTCGGCAGGAATTTCAGAAATTTACCCAAAATTATTTAGCAACTAATCCAGAAATTCAAGCTTTAGAATGGATTCCCCTGGTAGTCAATGAAGAAAGGGAAGCTTACGAACAAGCTGCCAGATTTGATGGATTGACCCAGTTTGAAATTACCGAACAAAACGATCGCCAGCAATTAATTAGAGCTAAATCTAGACCAGAATATTTTCCTGTCTATTTTGTCGAACCCTACCAGGGAAATGAAGCAGCCTTGGGCTTTGACCTCGCTTCTAATCCCAGTGGGTTACAGGCATTACAGTTAGCCAGAGACACGGGTAAAACGATCGCCACAGCACCAATTACCTTAGTACAAAAAAGCGACCTGCCTCAAAAAGGCTTGTTAGTTTTTACGCCAATTTATAAAAACGATACCTTAACTAATTCAGTTGTCGATCGCCGTCAAAATCTGGAAGGTTTTGCCTTGGGAGTATTTACTATCGAAGATATGGTCAAGGCAGCTTTGCATTATCTTCAATCCAAAGACATTGATGTTGTTTTAGTTAACGAGTCTGCACCGCCAGAAGACCGTATATTTTATACTTCCAATTCATCTTTAACTTCAGAAGCAATCGAGGCTAAGACCAATGGTCGAGGCATCTATCATCATCACAAGCTAACTGTGGCGGAGCAGGAATGGTTAGTTGTTACTCAGCCCGGGTCTGCGTATATCTTACAACAAACTACTTGGCATCCTTGGGGAGTTTTAGGAGGCGGAATATTACTTACTATTACTTTGTCTTGCTACATTCGAGAACGTATTGCCGTTGAAGAGAGATTGCTAACAAAAGAACTACAGCTAGAAGAGCGAGTTAAACAAAGAACCAGCGAGTTAAAAGAAGCAGAAGCGAAATATCGTCATATTTTCGAGAATGTAGCTGAGGGAATTTTTATCTGTACCCTTGATGGCAAATATATAAATGCGAATCCAGCTTTAGCTAGTATTTATGGCTATGATTCTCCTCAAAAATTAATTTCAGAGCTCGACAATATAGAACAGCAACTCTTGGTTAATCCAGAAGATTGGCGAGAATTAACCGCAGCAGTAGAGCTACATCAAGCCATCACTGATTTTGAGTGTCAAATTTATCGTGCTGATGGCAGCAAAATTTGGATTTCCCTCAATATTCATTTATTTTGCGATCGCCAGCAGCAAACAACCTATTATGAAGGCACGGTAATAGATATTACTGCACGCAAACAAGCCGAAAATGCCCTACTTCAGAGCAATAGTTTACTTCATGGTATTAGTCTGGCTCAGTCGAGATTTATCAAGGATGTGGAGCCAGCAATCCTATTTGATGGATTACTAGAAAATCTCTTACAGATTACTGATAGTGAATATGGCTTTATTGGGGAAATTTTTTATACAGAAGGAGGAGAACCTTATGTCGAAGAAGCCTACATGAAAATGCGGGGCAAACCCTATCTCAAAACTCACGCCATCACTAATATTGCCTGGAACGAGGAAACACGCAAATTTTACGCAGAAAACGCTCCTCAAGGAATGGAATTTTATAATCTCAATACTCTATTTGGAGCAGTCATGGTAACGGGAAAACCCGTTATCGCTAATAATCCCAGTACCGATCCCAGACGGGGTGGTTTACCAGAGGGACATCCACCACTCAATGCTTTTCTAGGATTGCCATTTTATAGCCGAGATCGTTTTTTGGGGATGGTTGGTATTGCTAATCGACCTAATGGTTACGATCGAGCTTTGGTGGACTACTTAGAACCCTTTTTAGCTACCTGTAGCAACATTATCGAAGCAATTAGGAGTGAGAAACAACGCCAAGAAGCAGAAGCAGCATTAAGAGAAAGTGAAGAACGCTATCGTCAGATTGTAGAAACCGCTAATGAAGGTATTTGGCTTTTAAATACCGAGGGTAAAACTAGTTTTGTCAACCCCAGAGTTTTGCAGATGCTTGGCTATGCTAGAGACGAAATTTTAAACCAGTCTATGTTTGACTTTATAGACACCAGCGATCGAGACGGAGGAAAAAACCTTACCAATCAAATCTTCAGTCTCTCACCAGGTATGACCAAAAGTTACGACCTGCAATTTTGCCGTCAAGATGGTTCTCAACTCTGGGCGATCGTTTCTTTTAGTTCTCTTGTCGATAGTGCCTCTCAGCAGATAGGTACTCTGGCAATGATGACGGATATTAGCGAGCGCAAACAGGCAGAAATAGAATTGGCAACAGCTAGATATACCGCAGAAGTAGCCAGTCGAACTAAAAGTCATTTTTTAGCGAATATGAGTCATGAATTACGTACTCCTCTGAATGGAATTCTGGGTTCTGTTCGACTTTTACAAAGAAATTTGAAGGCAGTGCCTAATAACCAGACTTCTTTAACTTCTAATTGGCAAAAAAGCTTAAATACAATTGAAAGTAGTGGCAGCTATTTGTTAAGCCTGCTCGAAGATATCTTGGAATTTGCTCAACTGGAAACTACTGCCGTCAAGCTCCACCCCGCACCCATTCATTTGGCAACTTTTTTAGAAGAGATTTCCACTCTAGTACGATCGCAAGCTACAGCTAAAGGCCTTACTTTTACTGCCGAAATACCCCGTGACTTACCTCGTGGTATTGAAGCAGATCGACAAAGACTCAAACAAGTGCTAGTTGAGTTATTTAATAATGCGATTAAATTTACCAAGCGCGGTCGCATAAGTTTCAGGATTGTCGTAATCGACTATTGTGAATTCTCGCCGACTCAATCTAGCGATGAGATTAAATTGCAGGATTACACTACTCTGCGTTTTGAGGTAATTGACACTGGTGTGGGAATAGACCACGAACAGTTAACTCACATTTTTCAACCTTTTGAACAGCTTGGAGATCTTCACGATAAATCTACTGGAACGGGTTTGGGATTAACCATCGCTCAACAGTTGTTACGTTCCATGAATAGTGAGTTACAAGTCACCAGTTCATTGGGCATGGGTTCAATTTTCTGGTTCGATATTACTCTGCCTTTATCAAAAACTGCTGCCATCAAAAAACGCCAAGAAATCAATCCCATCATCGGTTATAAGGGCAAACAACGCCAACTTTTAGTAGTAGACGATAAACTGGAAAACCGTTTGCTACTGCTAGATATACTTGAACCTTTAGGTTTTGCAGTTTTCACCGCCGAAAATGGTCAACAAGAAGTCGAACTAGCTCAAAAAATACTCCCAGATTTGATTTTGACAGATTTAGTGATGCCTATTAAAACAGGCTTTGAAGCGGTTAAAGAATTACGCCAAATTCCTCACTTTAAAAATATGCCGATTATTGCCATCTCTTCAAGTCTGTTGGACAAAAACTGCCAACAAAGTCAGATTGCTGACTGTAATGCCTTTTTATCCAAACCAATTGAAGAACAAAAGTTATTAGCTTTGTTACAAAAATATTTACAACTGGAATGGATTTACGAACAGCCAACAGAGATCGCCAAGGAAACACCAGCCATCAGTGAGCCTGAGACAGTAGATGTTATTCCGCCACCTGTTGAAGATTTGAAGGTGCTATATGAGTTAGCAATGCTTGGCAGTATGACCAAAATTCGCCAATGGGCGATTTCTCTAGAGGAGTTAGATGCCCAATATAAACCTTTTGCCGAGCGACTCAAACAGTTAAGTCAAGATTTTCAAGAAAAAGCGATCGTTAATTTAGTCGAGCAATATCTCACTCAGGAGTAACAAAAATCATGGGTTCTTTCAGTTCCAACGGGTTTAATTTTCAATTCGATTTTAAGGAGCACAATATTTTGATTGTTGACGATAATCCCACTAATTTAGCCGTCATTGTCGATTACCTAGAAGAGTCTGGTTTAAATATTTTAGTGTCTCAAGATGGAGAAAGCAGTTTAAAACGAGCTAAATATGCTCAGCCGGGAATTATTTTACTTGATATCTTAATGCCTGGTATTGATGGTTATGAGACTTGCCGTCGGCTCAAAAAAGAACCCGCAACTAAAGATATCCCCGTAATTTTTATGACTGCTTTATCTAGTACAGACGATAAAGTTAAAGGATTTGAAGTGGGAGCAGTAGACTATGTGACTAAACCAATTCAGCCAGAGGAGGTACTAGCCAGAATCAAACTCCATTTACAACTGCGCTTTATGACTCAAACTTTAGCCAGACAAAACGAACTACTGACCCTAGAAATAGAGCAGCGCAAAATTGTAGAAACGAGATTGTACACGATTAACGTTCGATTACAAAACGAAGTTCGCGACCGCCTTACTGCCGAAAAAGCTCTCCATCAACTTAACGAAGAACTAGAAAAACGAGTAGAGCAGCGGACTGTAGAGTTAAAACAAAGTAATCAGCTCTTACAACAAGAAATTGGCGAACGCAAACAAGCAGAAAATAAATTAAGAAATTCTCTCCAAGAAAAAGAAATATTACTTAAAGAAATTTATCATCGAGTCAAAAATAATTTACTGGTTGTTTCTAGTATGTTTGAACTTCAGGCGAATTGTGTTGAAGACCCAGAAATTGCGACTATATTTCAACACAGTCAAGATCGTCTTCACTCTATGGCATTAGTTCACGAACAACTATATCGCTCTCAAAATTTGAAGGAACTAGATTTAGGTCAATATATTGTGGCTTTGATTGATAAATTATCAGGTTCTTACGATATCAGCGAACAAGGTATTAACTTTTTGCTAGATACAGATACAATTTACGTCAATATAGAAACGGCTCATTCCTGTGGCTTGATTATTAATGAATTAGCTGCTAACGCTCTCGAACACGCTTTCCGCGATCGTCAAAGTGGAAATATTTGGCTCGGCTTACAAAGAGATGAAAATTCTCAAATTATTCTCCAAGTTAAAGATGATGGTGTGGGATTTCCCGAAGATTTTGATTTTATCAATGCTGACTCTTTGGGTTTAAAGCTAGTTCGTATTTTAACTAGACAAATTGAAGGCGAAATGAAAATATCTACAAATAATGGTACTTGCTTTACTATTACTTTTTCCGAACTAGATTATTGCGATCGTCTATAGTATATTAATTTGTTTTGTTTTTTTGATTTACCACGGCCAACTCAGACTTTAAAGCTTGAATTTTATCTACAACTACTTGACGACTTTGCTCATCTTTAATATTGGGTAAAATCATTGACCAAGCAGCAAGTTGAGCTTCCCGCGTATCGGGATTTTTAGCTAGAAATTTGGCTGTACTTAGATTTCTTCGAGCAATTTGCACCCCTGCTTTATCTCCACGTTGAAGAGCCCATTGTGCTGCTGTTAGATAAGATTTTCTGGCTGCTTGAGTATCGCCTAAATACAATAATTCATCTAAACCTTTATAAGTCCAGAGAAAAGAAACTTCAGGCAAAAGTTCTGGAGAAATTGACTCTAAAACTCTATCCATCAAAGCAATGGTTTTCTCTGGTTTGCCAGCATAAAGAGAGTTAGCAGTAGAAAGAGTCAGATAAGCTTCGCTAAAGTGGGGATCGTAATTAATAATAGTTTCAAAATAATCGGGTATTAAAGAGTAACCTGTATGCTCTCTAGCCTCTTTATTCCCCAGATATTGAACATAGTTTAAGTAAAGATAGTCTGCTCTTAAATTATCAAAGCCTAAAGAAGGTATTAGTTTTTGTAGATCGATCGTTCTTTTGTGGCTAGATTCTTCTTGTAAAGAGTTACTTATTTGGCTTTGCTTAGTTGAGTTGTGATAATGTTGGCTTTGTAATTTAATTATGCCTATTGTGCAAATAGATAAAATCAGACATGGTAAAACTCTGGCACTTTTTTGGGTTAGTTCGGCTAGCATACTAAGACAGATATTTCTATAAATATTTACAATAAGTTAATTAGCTCGATAACCTATGTGTAAATAAGAAAAAAAGTAGAATTACCGATCTCATCTCGGTAATTTTACTAATAATATCATTTTGCTCGGTAATTACAACACATAACAGATAACAAAGTTTATTTTTGAGAATAAACCGCTAGTTACTTAAATTTATTTATCTTTCATCTCATCTTGAGAAACCAAAACATATTCTTGTAAGCTTTCTAAAGTTTGGTAATTAATTCTTTTCTCTCGTCTATCCGTAGTTTGTGTACTAGGTGATAGTATTTCAATGACCAGACAAGGAGAAGTTAAAAAGTAACGTTTCCGATCTTGAGGATTACAAGTAACTACTAAATCGGGATAGTAAATTTCCTAAAAGCCGTAAAGCACAGCGATGCGATCGTCTATTGCTTTTTCCCATTCTTCACACACAGTTGACACCTCAAAAGTTATAGCAAAAAACTCAAGCTTGGCTGAAGCGATAATTCTAAAAAATTATTCGATACAGCCAAGTAAAGCAGCGAGTAAGGCTTTTTGTGCGTGCATTCTATTCTCTGCTTGATCCCAGACTCTCGATTGTTTTCCTTCGATTACTTGTGCTGTAATTTCTTCCCCTCGATGAGCAGGTAAACAGTGCAAGACGATCGCGTCTTTATCTGCATGGCTTAATAATTTTTGATTAACCTGATAGGGTTGGAAAATAGGAATTCTGGTAGATGCTAAATCTTCTTGTCCCATACTTGCCCACACATCAGTATATACTACTTCTGCTCCTTTTACGGCTGCGATCGCATCATTAGTAATTACAATTTCTGCACTATCTTGGGCTATTTCTTTGGCTTGCTGGACTATACTGTTGTCTGGTTGATAGTCAGGGGGGGTGGCTATGCGTATATTCATTTCCATCAAAGCACAACCTAACAAGAGAGAATGAGCTACATTGTTACCATCACCCACATAAGTTAGGGTTTTACCGGCTAAAGAACCAAAACATTCTTCAATAGTTAAGAGATCGGCCAAAATCTGACAGGGATGTTCTAGATCGGTGAGAGCATTAATGATGGGAATTTGGGCGTATTCAGTAAAAGTTTGCAAATCTTCTGGTTTAAAAGTCCGAATCGCTAAAATATCGAGGTAACGGTCTAATACTCTAGCTGTATCTTCAATTGGTTCTCCCCTACCTACTTGAGTCACACTGGGGTTAAGATCGATTACTTGACCTCCCAACTGGTACATCGCCACACTAAAAGATACCCGCGTACGGGTAGATGCCTTATAAAAGAGCAGTCCTAAGGTTTTATTAGTATGACAAGTAAGCTGCCCAGTTTTAAGTTGTTTGGCTAGCTGTAATAGACCTTTTATTTCCGCTGGACTTAGATCTGCTATTCCTAATAAATCTCTTCCTTTTAGTTGTTTCATGTTCCTAGAACTCGTGGGCCGATCGTATCTCAAGATAGGAAGATTACATTCTAAAGCTAAAGGTACACAGAAATCAACTAAAGAGGAGGAAAAGACAAATAATTGAGATTGGGGATTAAAGATTAAGAGAGCAAAATTATTTCTCTAGAAAAACCAACCATAAGAATGCAGTCCCTTACCCAAAAGGTTGACACCCAAATAACATACCCAAACTACCACAAATCCCGCAGCAGCAAGTATTGCAGGTTTTCTTCCCTGCCAACCACGAGTGATCCGCGCATGAAGATAAGCAGCAAAAACGAGCCAAGTAATAAATGCCCAAGTTTCTTTGGGATCCCAACTCCAATAGGAACCCCAAGCCTCATTTGCCCATACTCCGCCAGCAATAATGCCAATAGTTAGTAAAGGAAATCCCAAACCAATAACCCGATAACTAATATTATCGAGAGTATCCGCCAGTGTAAGACGTTCTAGGGATAAAGTTTGTTTGGATGCTTCTGTTTCTGTCTTGGGTAAATCTAAAACTGCGATACTACCATTACCTTTAACTGTAGCTAAATTAGAGGTAGCATCACTTTCTGGCTCTTGAAGTGATAATTTTTTAATTTGATGACGATAGCTACCAGTACCGACAGCACTACCTTTTAACTCTACTTTTTGACCGCGAGTAACTACTAAAAAGGCGATCGCGATAACTGAACCTACCATCAAAGTGGCGTAACTTAGCATCATTACACTAACATGCATCATCAACCAATTGGATTTGAGCGCGGGTACCAGGGGTGCAGAAGTTTGCATCTCAGCAGGTAAAGATAAAGCAGCAAAAGCAGTTATCCCCATAGCCACAGGACTAGTTGCCACCCCAACTAAACGACTGCGACTCATTCTTTCGGCAATCAAATGGATAGTAGTAATTCCCCAGGTTAAGAAAAATAGAGATTCATATAAATTACTCAGAGGAAAATAACCAGCCTCTAACCAACGAGAACCCAGTAAAGTGGCAATACAAAGGTTAGCAATTACCATTCCAGTTGTCCCCAATATAGATAGATAGGGTATCTCTGGAAAGGCTGCCCCTACCCAGTAGACCAGCATGGTGAGGAATAAAATGCAGAAGGAAGTATTATCCAGTAAATTCTGGAGTTGTATTAAATCCATGGTTTTTTTCTCTACGACTAAATAATTAATTGATTTTATAAATGGCAAATTAAAGACTTGCTTTATTTATTTCAATCTATTTTTATTTTATTTAGTATATAAACTACAGATAAGCTCTCCCACACCATTAGTGGCAAACGGGACAACAGTCTTATGGTAATTTATTTTGAGGCGATCTCGACAGTTATAAATTTCTACGGGCTTTTTTTGCCCATCTACACTAATAGCAGCGCGGTACTCCCAGTAGTACTTTGCGCTGCGTTTAATACTCACGATACAAATTGAATGATTATCTAACTGGCGACAGGTAGATGCTTCAGCCGACACTACAATTGCCAGATTAAAAGATAGGGTTAATAAAAATAAGATTAATATTTTTACGAACGATGTCCAAAAAGATTTGACCAATCTAAAGCTAAGACTGAAGGCAGAAGAATACAAACTAAAGCATTTAACGAGAGCATCAACCACAGAGAAAAGCTGTTTATTTCCATATCTAGATTACCTTTTAATTTTATCTTGAAGCTAAGTCAGGCAATTTTATTTCTGGAGAGATAAATTTCCCATCCTAGATTAAAATTGTTTTGACTAGTAATATAATAAAATATCTATTGCCAATAATATATCATAGTTATTTATCTATGATATAACTATTTCTTGTGGGAATAAAGCCAAAAAGTAAAAATTGGGTAGCAATTGACCAGCCAGTGTTTTTGGTTACAATATCTTTTGGACAAACAAGTAAAAATTAGAAAAGAGCAAAGCACAAGGCAAAAAGTAAGTTTGTCTCACCTATAATATTTATGAAACCACGAATAATAGTTTGCGGTTTAGGTCGTACTGGATACAAGATTTATAGTCTCTTAAGGAAGCAAGGAGCAGAAGTAGTTGGCATTAGCGATCGCTCCATAACAATACAACCAAATGAAAAAATTATTATTGGCGATCCGAAAATAGTAACTACTTTGATTGAGGCTGGAATTAGGAAAGCCCATACTCTAGTGTTAGCTAGCAATGATGATGTTCTTAATTTGGCTGTTTTAACTCAAGCCAAAAAAATCAACCCTAGTATCCGCATTATTAATCGTTTACTGAATCAAACTCTAGGAGAACGTCTCGATCAAACTCTGAGCGATCACGTTACTATTAGTGTTGCTGACTTATCTGCACCAATTTTTTCTTTTGCAGCTTTAGGCAATAGAGCGATCGGACAATTGCGCTTATTTGACCGAATTTGGCCTACCCACGAAGAAATAATTACCCAAGATCATCCCTGGTTGGGTAAACGATTACAGGAATTATGGTCTAATCCTTCGAGGATGCTAATTTACTATTTACCAGCCAAAGGGGAAATAGATTTAATTTCAGCCATACTCAACAAACAAAGATTAAATGTAGGCGATCGCTTAATTATTGGCACAAAACCAACAGTAAAGCTGAAACGCCATTCCTGGTGGCGAAAACTAGTCAAAGCAGTGACTAATCTACCCCAATATCAACGTCACGCTCGTCCCGTCACCCTGGTAACTCTATCTTTATTGATTACCATTTTTTTTGCCACCCTCACTTATGTAAGTGTTAATTTTAATACTTCCATCGTCGATGCACTCTATTTTTCCGTGGGGATGATTACTGGTGCAGGAGGACAGGAACAAGTCGCCGAACAAGCTCCCGATTCCATTAAAGTCTTTACTGCCGTTATGATGATCGTGGGGGCAGGAGTAATTGGTATTTGCTATGCTCTGATTAACGATTTTATCTTGGGTAGTCGCTTAAAACAGGCTTGGGATGCAGCCAGAGTACCTACTCGTAATCATCATATTGTCTGTGGACTAGGAGGAATGGGTTTTGCTATTGTTCGGCAACTCCATAGTCAAGGGCATGAAGTTGTGGTAATCGAATCCGATCCTAACAATCGTTTTTTGCATAGTACCCGTTCTCTAGGCGTTCCTGTAGTTATAGAAGAAGCAAGTCTAGCAGCAACCTTGCAAACAGTTAACATCGAACGAGCAGAAAGTTTGATTGCTGTCACCAGTAATGACATGACTAATTTAGAAATAGCTTTAACTGCCAAAGCCGTTTCTCCCTACCTAACTACTATCCTCCGCAGTTACGACCCCCAACTCGCTCAATCTATGCAAGAAGTATTTGAATTTGATAATGTTCTATCCCCTATAGAACTGGCTACAGATTCTTTTGCTGCTGCTGCTTTGGGAGGCAGAATTTTGGGTAATGGCTTGACAGGGGATTTATTGTGGGTAGCATTAGGCACTATGATTACTCCCAGACATCCTTTTTGCGGTCAACAAATCCAGCAAGCAGCCATCGAAGCAGACTTTGTCCCTTTATATCTAGAAAGAAAAGGTCAAACCGTTCATGGTTGGGAGTTATTAGAAAGTAGTCTCCAGCCTCAAGATATTTTATATTTAACTATGCCAGCTAGTAGATTAGAACAACTCTGGCGAGCTTCCCCTTCTCAAGAGTTAATCCTTAGTTAAGACAAGGGCAGCTCGACTCCTGCATAGACAACTCGATCGCGTCCTAAAGATTTTGCTTTATACAAAGCGCGATCGGCATTGACGATTAAAGATGTAGGGTGAGAAGAATCGGGAATAATACAAGCAACGCCCAAACTCAAAGTAACATAATTACTCACTGTTGATGTATCGTGAGGAATCTTTAATAGTTTGATTTGTTGCCTTACGGATTCAGCTATTGCTAAAGCTCCTTTCTCTGCTGTATTCGGCAAAATTAAAGCAAATTCTTCACCACCATAGCGAAATACTAAATCTGCTGGCCGTTTAATTACTTGCTTTATTCCTTGAGCTACTCTAGTCAGACATTCATCTCCTGCTTGATGTCCATAGGTATCGTTGTAGGCTTTAAAATAATCTACGTCACATAAAATAATCGCTAAATATTGATGTTCGCGAGCGCACCTCGCCCATTCTTGAGCGAGATATTCATCAAAATAACGACGATTGCCAATTTGAGTCAGGCTATCTACATTAGCTTGATGTTTTAGTTCTTGATTGGCTTTTCTCAAAGCCAGTTCCATCTGTTTGCGTTCGGTAATATCCCGAAAAGTCATTGCAAAACCATCTCCCAGTTTGACAGCAACAACATGAAACCAAGCCTGAAATTGTCCGGAATCGCAAAAATGTTCTTTCTCTACGACAATACAGTTTTCTACTACTTGTAAAAATAGATCGAATAGTCCATCAAATATATACCCTGGTTGATTTTCGTACAAAGCTCGATCGAGCAAACTGCTACTAGTTTTCCCTACCGTCATAGCTGCTACAGGATTAACTACTAGCCAACGGAAATCAACAATTTGTCCTTGAGAGTCGCGGATGGATTCAAAAGCTGCTACTCCATCGGCAGAACTATTTAATACACTAGATAAAAGAGCGCGAGATTGATTGAGTTTTTCTTCTGCTAATAAACGTTCCCTAACTTGTTCTTCAATAATTTTTTCTAATTTTCTTTGTTTTTGAAAGCAAGCTAATTGAGTTTCAATGCGAACAATTACTTCTTCTATAAAAAAAGGCTTGGTAATATAATCGATCGCACCTGCTTTAAAAGCTTGAAGCTTATCACATTCTGAATCTAAACCGCTTAAAAAAATAACAGGAATATGACTAGTATTTGGATTAGCTTTGACAATTTGGCATACTTTATAACCATCTATAACAGGAAGCATGATATCCAGTACAACTAAATCGGGTAACTCTGTTTGGATCATCTCAAGAGCCATTTCTCCGTTAGAAACGCAAATTACCTGATAACCTTGATTCTTTAATAAATGGGATAAGGTACGTAAATTTTCTGGTAGATCGTCTACCATGATTATTTTTCCTTTGCCTGTTTTATCGTACTCTGTTTTCATCTAACACGATTATTTTTTATTTTTCGTGTAATGAGAATATGATTAACATTTATAAATTAAACAATGGGAAATAGAAGCATCATCCAACATTCTAATATCTTTTTTAAGAATGACAACTCAGTTAGCCAAAGACAGCTACCGAAGGTCTTCCTTCTCACAAGGGTAGGTTTTTAACGTTTTTAACAAAGAGATGAGTAAACACTTTCATTCAGTACAAAAAGAGCGAATAATTGTCTCATAATATACTAAAAATGACTAAAAAAATCTCCCCATCTCCCTGTCCCCGCGTCTCCGTGTCACCCCATACCGTCAAATGTAAAAAGTCTACCCTTGTAAGGGGGAAACTCCTCACTCATCAGTCTTAACCACTCTGACGAGAAACTAGCTTTTCGATCGCTGCCTGAGTTTCTTGTAGCATTTGCTCTCTGGGATCGCTAACTTTGGTTAGAGTTGGTACTAAGTTACGAGCTTGCAACGCCATATGTAGTTGAAGCTGTGCTACATATTCACTAATGTCTTCGCGAAATAAATTTCGATCGCTGGTTTTAAACTGAGAATTCAAAACTTAACCTCTTTAACTCGATTTGATAACGTTTAAATAGCACGAAACCACACTATCACGTTCTGACAATTTTGAGGAAAACGATTGTTCGACTCTCAATATTTCGCAATATTATTTATTAATAAATATTAAGGAAAATCTAATTAAGTATGATGAGCCTGTATTAATAATAAAGAAAAGTAAGATAATTGTAATTGAGGATATTTAGCTAAATTACGATATATTTTTTGTTCGGGAAAAGTTGCTTTTTCGACAATCCAACTACGATCGAGCAAATTACGCTGGTGCAAGACTTGCCAAACTCGTTCATAGACAGAATTAACTTTTAGTAAAATAACTACCTCTGCCCAATCTAAAACAGTTTCTAGTTCATCTATAGTATAGATAGCAGGTAAAATAGCCAAACGTTGAGAACGGATAGTTAGAGGAATTTGCAGTGCAGAAGCCACTGCCATGGGAGAACAGACTCCGGGGACTGTTTTAACTACTGCCTCTGGATGTAAATCTTGTAAGGTTTGGGCTAAATAGGTAAAAGTACTGTAAAAGCTAACATCCCCTTCACAAGCAAAAGCAACATTTTTTCCTTGCCGAAGATGTTGCCAAACTTGTCGTGCTGCTTGTTGCCAGGCAGAAACTAAAGTTGATTCGTTTTGAACATAAGGAAAATTTAGAGCTAAAGTAGTTTGTTGTGGTTTTAGCCAATCAGTAATAATTTGTTGTGCGATTCCCGGTCGCTCGCCTAACCCGGCAGGAAAAGCTACAATAGGACATTGTTGTAGATAACGCAATCCTTTAAGAGTAATTAATTCAGGATCCCCGGTACCAACGCTAATTCCATAGAGAATACCTAATTGCACTCTATCTTTAAAATCCGTAAATCAATAAATTGTATGTAGGTTAGATATTCTACACCAAATATTTGTTATTTATAACATAAACTTTCACTATTGTTTAATAATATCATTTTTGGTAACTAATTGTGTTTCAAAAATATAGCAAATTTTTGATTTATTGGACTATTTCAGCTTCGTTACTAGCTGCTTTAACAGCTTGTACTGAAGGAAAAACCCTAGAGAATTTCTTAGGACCAGACCCCCAATTACAAAAATCACAAGAACAAACAGAAACTGACGCTCGAATTGCTCAAGATAATACTTCTAAACCTCAAAAAGCCGAACCTACTAGTAATAGAGATCGGACTACCGATCGAGAATTAACTGAAGAAATAAACAGCATCAATGTACCAGAAAACTTTCCCGACAACATTCCCATTTATCCTCAAGCAAAATTACTAGAAATTGAAACAGGAACTACTGGAGATCAAGGCAAAACTACATGGCAGTCGCCCGATAATCTCGAACAAATAACTAATTTTTATCAACAAAAATTTCTGGAAAATCAATGGGATATCACTCAGACACCTGAGTCGGACTATCCTGAAGAAAATACTTTAATTGCTATTAAAGATAATTTAGAAATTGTTCTATTTTTATACCAATTATCTACAGAGCCAGAAAATAATTCAGTCAATACCGAGTTTACTATTGAATATCAACCTATTGACAATAATGTTGAGTTCACAGAAGAAATAGTAGAATCTGAATCCAATTTAGACTCTATCGCTACAATTCAGTTTAGCGATTTAAACGAAACACCAGAACAATTACATCAATATGTTAGAGATGTAGCAACGTTGGGTATCTTAACTCCTTACGAGCAAGATGGAAAGATAAATTTACATAAATTTGCTCCTAATCAACCAATAACTCGCAGAGAATATGCTCGTTGGTTGGTAGATATTAATAATCACTTTTATGCTAGTTCTTCCGGAAACAAAATTCATTTAGCGACCAAATCAGACCAACCAGCTTTTAAAGATATTGGCATTAATGACCCCGATTATAAGGTAATTCAAGGATTAGCAGAAGCTGGATTAATTCCCTCTATATTAATGAATGATGGAAGCAAATTATTGTTTCAGCCCGATGCACCCTTAACTAGAGAAAATTTAATCAGTTGGAAAGTTCCTCTCGATTTACGTAAAGCTTTACCTCCTGCTTCGATTGAATCGATCGCTGATAGTTGGGGATTTCAAGATGCTAGTAATATTAATCCAGAAGCATTAAAAGCATTATTTGCCGATTTTCAAAATGGCGAACAAGCAAATGTTCGTCGAGTATTTGGTTACACTACTTTGTTTCAACCCAAAAAACCAGTTACTCGCGCTGAAGCAGCAGCTTCTCTTTGGTATCTTGGATTTCAGGGAGAGGGAATTAATGCCCAAGAAGCTTTTAAATTAAAAGAAGAGAAATAATCGATCGCGTTCTTAGCGAATAAAATGACAACTCCGAATTCCGAACTCACGTATGGTTAAAATACTCAGTCGCAAATCTTTAGGTAAACAGCCAGTTTACGATATCGGCGTAGTTAAAGAGCATAATTTTTTGCTAGCTAATGGGTTAGTTGCTTCCAACTGTTTTAATAAATCTCACTCTACAGCTTATGCCTATGTTACCTATCAGACGGCATATCTTAAAGCCAACTATCCTGTAGAGTATATGAGTGCCTTACTGACTGCTAGTAGTGGCATCCAAGATAAAGTCGAAAAATATCGGGAAAATTGCCAAAGAATGGGCATTGAAGTAGAAGCACCCGATATCAATCGTTCTCAGGAAGATTTTACACCACAAAAAAATAAAATCTTGTTTGGTTTGTCGGCAGTAAAAAATTTAGGGCAAGGCGCGATCGAAAATATTCTACAAGCTAGAAAAGAAGCTGGAGAAAAATTTACCTCTCTAGCAGATTTTTGTGAACGAGTAGACTTACGAGTAGTTAATCGTCGTACATTAGAAACCTTAATTTATTGTGGTGCTTTCGATAGTCTTCAAAATAATCGCCGACAGCTACTCAACAATCTCGATTTGATTATTCCTTGGGCGCAAAACCGCACTAAAGAGAAAGAAAGTGGTCAGATGAATTTGTTTGACCTGATCGACAATAGTAACTTTAGTAACGATGGTAATGAAGTTTTTGAACCAGCACCTAGTAGCCCATCAGTGGCAGATTTCCCCTTACAAGAAAAGCTAAAGCTAGAAAAAGAAAACTTGGGTTTTTATGTTTCCGAACACCCCCTTAAATCTGTTCGGCAAGCAACACAAATTTTATCTCCTATTAGTTTAAGTCAGCTATCCGAACAAAAATCAAAGAAAAAAATTAGTGCAGTGGTTATGTTGACTGCTATCAAAAAAATTATTGATAAAAATGGCAAACCGATGGCATTTATTCAGATGGAAGATATTACGGGAGAAGCAGAAGGAATAATTTTTGCTAGCGCTTATGACAAGATTGAAAAACTAATTATAGAAAATGCTCGTTTAATTATTTGGGGTAAAGTCGAACGGAGAGAAGAACAACTGCAAATTATTGTTGAAGATGCAGAAACGATCGAACAAGTTAAAATGATTATGTTAGAAATAACTCCCGAACAAGCATTAGATAGCAGATTGCAAAATAGTCTTAAAGTAATTTTACAAGAACAGTCTGGCGAAAGAAATAAAGCTAAAATGCCAGTAGTTGCGGCGATCGGTCGAGGAAAGCAGCGTCAATTTATTCGTTTTGGACAAAAATTTTGGGTACAAGACGATCGAGCAACAGTTCTTTCTCTTCAGAATGCTGGCTTCTCTGCTTATGCACAACCTTTACTACCTAATTAATTGTATTTAGAACCTAATTCCCTAATTTCACGGATGCCATTTAGTCTGGTAATTTGATTCACTAATATATTGGGATAAAGTATCAACTCAAAATAATGACTGCTGAGAAATCCAAGCTGACTCTCGTTAACTTTAATAAAACAAATTTATTGGAAGGAAGACATATATTGATTGTCGAATCACCAGATTCTAGAAGGGCAGTATCTCTCAATACCTCGGTTTTTTCTATTGGTCGTCATCCTAGTAATTCTTTGGTAGTTTCCGATAAGCTAATTTCTCGTCATCATGCAACCATAGCTTGGATGAGATACACGGGAAAATTTGGGCAAGTTGACTATTCTTATTGGATTATTGATGGCAAAGGTAAACGCCAAAGAAGTCGCAATGGGATATTTATTCATGGACAGAAAAAAACCCTTCATCGACTTGATTCTGGGGATATTATTAGTTTGGGTAAGAGCATTAAAATAACTTATAATTTCATCACTTACAGTTCAGAAACTACTGGTTTTATTAATTATTGTGATACTCAAAAACAACAATATTCTGCCAAAAGTGAGTCAAACTATATGGATACGATCGTCAAGGACTTTTCAAGTAAAGAGTAGCAATTAGCAATTAGCAAGTAATCTAAACTTCTAAACTCCTACACTCCTTATTTGCCTGCATCGGTCACTCGCCAGCTTAATTTTAGATTAAACCAGAAGTTCCAAAAAGTAACGGCTGCGATCGCCATTAATTTGGCAAGATATTCATTCATGCCCAAGACATTAAATAATAAATTAACTAGCAATACGTTTAAAATCAATCCAGAAAGACAGACTACATTAAACTTCAATAGTCTTTTAATTCTTTTACGCCATCCTTTTTGTTGGCTGGATATATCGCCGAAAGTCCAGAGATCGTTCCAGAGAAAGTTATTGATAATTGCTACTTCTGACGATAAAATTGCACTGCGAGTTAAACCCAATCCGAGTAAAGTTCTTAATACATAAAATATACCCAAATCTACAAAGACACCGCTAAACCCAACTATCCCAAAGCGGATAAATCTTTTAATGGGCCAGAGAGAAAAACGCAACCTCAGCAAATGTTGAATATACTCAATATACTGCTTCCAGGTAACTTTACTTTCTCCTGTTTGGCGTTCTCGGAATACATAACCTACTTCACCTATCCAGCGAATATTACCCCTACCAGTCACTTCAATCAAAATTTTATAACCTACTGGACTCAGGGATTTACCAATAATGGCATCGCGACGTACCATAAAGTAGCCACTCATGGGATCGCTAAGACGACCAATTACTTCTGGTAAGATGATTAATCCTAGCATCTGCGCGCCACGGGAGAGAAAACGGCGAATAATACTCCATTCACTTACACCACCACCTTCAACGTGACGGCTACCAACAGCTAAATCTGCCCCCTTCTCGATTTCTTGCCACAGTTTTAACAATACTTCTGGGGGATGTTGTAAGTCAGCGTCAATTACTCCTAGTACTTCTCCTCTTGCTACTTGCCAACCCCGAATTACCGCAGTAGATAAGCCTTTTTCTTTTTGACGGCGCATTACTTTGAGTTGAGGATATTGGGGGGTTAACTCTTGGGCTATTTTCCAAGTTCGATCGGGACTATCATCGTCAACTACAATTAACTCATATTCTCCTGGAATCTGACTATCTAATAATCCACTCAAAATTTTAACGATTTCTTGAATATTTCCACCTTCGTTATAAGAGGGAATAATTAAAGAAAACTTGAGTGGAGTTTCTGTTATTCCCATAGTTACCGATGGCGAGTCAGCAATTTCTAATCCACCAGTAGGAATGGGTAAAAGTTCTGAGTAGGAATTCATAGAGATAAAGTATAAAAGTATATTTACTTAAGAATTTGGTAGACGACGTTGATAGAGGCTGGCAGTAAAGTTATCTAACTCCCAAGTACCTACTAGTCTTTCTTTCTCGATTAACTTAAATTGTGGAACTAAAGTTTGTTCTACTTGTTTTTTTTCCATTTCGGTTGCTGGAGAACCCCACACTGGTCGATCGCTATCTAACCAAAGGATATACTGATATGGTGGTGATGATGTAGTCAGGGTTCGATCGAGGGCATCGGCTAATTTAGCAGAGTTTTGTGCCAGTAGCATTACTGAAGATTCTGAGGGTAGATAATAAGCCAAGCGCAACACATGACCCCAAGCATTAGAATTCATGGCAACCAAAGTAGGTTCGGCTGTTTCTTGCTCAATTATGTCTGCTATTCGGTGAAACATCCAGCGAGAACGCCATGAAAAATCTGTGATGTTAACTGTTAAATAAAATAATAATAGGGTTAAAGCTGTTATAGCTTTCCATTGTCCTGCTGCTTTTTCGCTCCAAATAGTTAACAATAGTAGACACCCAGGTAAAATGAAAATCAATGACCGTCCCCAACCAAAACCAACAGTAAATTTACCTGATACTACATCTACCATAACCATCATTAAAAAAGGAACAATCCCGAAACATAAAGCAACAACTAGAAGTTGACGGTGATTTTGCTGCCAAAGATGGATACTAATAGCTATTAAACCCGCGATCGCCACTATTCCTGATAAGATAATCACTAAAGGAGGCATAATCGCTACCCAATTTCCCCAAATAAGTTGAGGAGTAAGAGTATCGATCATTCCTTGTATATGATTACTAATAGTTTCTAGCCAATTACTTCCCGCAGCAAAACGACCTAAATCCGCATTATTTAGTTGTTGTCTGGTTCCCCACAACAGCCAAGGCACGGGAATGAGAACGCCAATACTTAAACGAATAGCGTGTTGCCACCAATTTTGACGATCCCACAGTAAAACTAGCACTCCTAAACTAGCTACAAAAAAAAGAAAGTAATAAAAGGTCATAAATCCTGATGCTACGGCAAAAATCAAGATTAAACTCCAAAACCATAGTTTTTTGGGCTTTTTCTCTTTTCTGCTGGTTTCTAGCACTGCCCAACTACTCAAAACTGTCCAAAATACTAAAGGACTATACATTCTGACATTAAGAGAGTGAAATAAATAGAAAGGGTTTAATCCTAGTATTGCTGCGAATAGTAAACCACCTCGATGTCCGAGTAAGTATCGTCCAATACCGTAAGCACAACCTATAGCACCGATACTGTATAGGGTAGGTAAACTACGCATAGCTGCTTCTGAGTTACCAAACAACCGCAACCACAAGTGTTGTCCTAGATAAAAAAGTGGCGGATGAGGTTCGGCAACTAAGCCTTTGAGTAACTTTTCTCCCGTGTTTACAATATCACTTATATTATTTTCTAAAGGTATAGAGAATAAGCTTTGATAATTGGAGATCGCTACAGGTACATCTTTTGGTGTAGAGTATAAATTTTTTTGTCCTGTAGATAAAAGTAAAGATAGCACCTCATCGTACCACAATTCACGACTACCAAGATTAATAACTCTTAAAATAACTGCCAAAGCGATCGCTCCTAAGAGTAACCATTCCCAGGAAATATACTTGAGTATTTTAGACATAATCTGTTTATATTGATTAGCAAAATAAGAATTAAAATATTTATCTATTTTTTTGTTTGTATGTGTTCTAAATTACTTCGATAATTTTTGACAATGGTAAATTGAAAGATTGAAAGTCTGTAATTCTGTTGATACTAGTATAATCTCGGTAATAAATCTACCAACTATTTTATTGAAAAGATCGTAAATTACTTCTAACTATACAAACTATACTCAGTATCACTTAATCAAACACTAAATTTAATCAAGCGAGTGTATGTCTTCTCAACTTAAGTCTGTCGAACTATCTATAGTCGTTCCTCTTTATAATGAAGAAGCCAATATCGATTATTTAATAGAAAGACTTCTATCTGTCTTAAATACACTCAATACTACCTATGAAATCGTCTGTATTAATGATGGTAGCCGAGATAACACTCTCAAATTATTAGTAGACTATCATAATCGTAATCCAGCTATTAAAGTAGTCAATTTATCTCGTAATTTTGGCAAAGAAATTGCTCTAACTGCTGGAATAGATTATACAACTGGGGCAGCAATTATACCTATAGATGCAGATTTACAGGATCCACCAGAATTAATAGAACAATTAGTAGCCAAATGGCGAGAAGGATATGATGTAGTTTATGCTACCAGGCGATCGCGTTCGGGAGAAAGTTGGCTGAAACGTTTTACGGCTAAATCTTTTTATCAAACTATTGGCAAAATGAGTCCTGTACCTATTCCCCCCAACACGGGAGATTTCCGCTTATTAGATCGCCAAGTAGTAGAAGCCATCAAACAAATGCCCGAACGAACTCGTTTCATGAAAGGATTATTTGCTTGGGTAGGGTATAAACAGACTTCTATTTTATTCGATCGCGAGCCTCGCTTTGGTGGTAAAACTACATGGAATTATTGGAAACTATGGAATTTTGCGTTAGATGGTATTACTTCTTTTAGTTTATTTCCCCTCAAAATTTGGAGTTATATCGGCTTAGTTGTATCTCTAATTTCTTTGTTATACGCTTCTTTTTTAATTATTCGTACGCTAATTTTTGGTGTTGACGTTCCTGGTTATGCTTCATTGATGGTAGCAGTTCTATTTTTGGGGGGTATACAGTTAATTACTTTGGGAATTATTGGCGAGTATTTAGGTCGTGTCTACGAAGAAGTTAAAAGAAGACCACTATATTTTGTCAGAGAATCTTATGGATTTAAAGATAATAAATTGAATTTCAAAATAATAGATAAGTCAATTAATTAAATAGTCAGCCAACTTACGATGTATTCCCAACAGAAAGTTAAAGTTATAGAATCTAAATCCCTCAAGAAGAAGAAAATATTATCACCTTATTTAGTAGAAATAATCATATTTTCACTATTAATTATAGCTACCGTAGTCATAAATTTAAGAATGATTCGTGATGGGCTAAACGGGATGACTGATATGAGATGGCACATCACTTGGCTACAGCATTTTTCTCAACAATTAGCTGAAGTAATTTGGTATCCTCGATGGTTAGCTGGTACTAATTATGGCTATGGTAGTCCTACTTTTGTTTTCTATCCTCCTTTAGTTTATTATCTAGGTTCATTGATTAAATTTAGTGGTTTAAATATAGAAGATACTCTGATTATTCTCTATTCTTTATCACTGTTTTTAGCAGGATTTAATTTTTATATTTTTGGTCGTCATCGTTGGGGAGTTATTGCTTCATTTATTGGCGCATTAGCTTATATGACTGCTCCTTATTTAGCTTATAATCTCTATTGGGTAAGTAGTCTTTCCGTTGCTTATGCGATCGCCTGGATTCCTTTGGGCTGGTGGCTAACCGATCTTGCTTTAGCTAAACCAAAATGGAAAATTGCGATTGCTATCTTCTGGTGTATTTTTGCTTTAACACATTTACCTAACTTACTTTTGTGTGGACTTGTTTGGCTGTTTTATACTCTATTTTTTTTGTTCTCTCACTCTTGGAAAAATGTAGTTACTACCATTATTTTTGCAGGATTAGGTTTAGGATTAGCATCTTTCTTTTTAATTCCAGCAATTGTAGAACAGCCTTTAGTAAATATAGCGAGTATGAAAAATGTAATTGGTGATATTACTAATGGTATTTTTGGAGCGGGATTGCCTTTTATTCCTAAAAAGCTGGACTTTCAAGTTCCGCATATTTTTGCTCATCAATCTTTAGTCATTTTAGTTTTAAGTGCGGTAGCATTTCTTTATTGTCGTCGAGATAAAAAAACTTTTTCTGAAAGTAAAAAATGGATATTATTTACTCTTGCTTTAGCCTTGATGATGAGTTCGTTATCTACACCTATTTGGCAAGCTAGTTCAACTCTACAAAAAGTACAAGCACCTTGGCGATTATTTAGTCTTTATGCTTTTGGTAGTTCTGCATTATGTGGAGTAGTAGTTAGCAAAATTATTAGACTCAAACTACCTTTGAAGATTTTTTTGTCTTTAATAATTGCAGCAATTTTATTAGTTAACACCAGTTATAGTTATAAACTTTCTCGTAAATTTCCTACTTTTCGCAATCCAGGTAAAGCCAATCTCGAACATTTAGAACCATCTAGATTAGCTTTAGAAGAACCTTTCACAGATAAATTAATAGATGTAGGAGAATATCGTCCAGTAATAAAACAAGGTATTCCTTCTGCCGATCCTATTTTAGGACAACCAAAACTTACTGTAGTTAAAGGTAAAGCCAAAATTGAATTAGATCGATGGAAAAGTTATCGAAGAAATTTTAAGATCGTAGCGGAAGAACCATCAACTATAAGAGTTCGTACCTATTATTATCCTGCTTGGCATTTGTATTTAAATAATCGATCTTATCCAATAGATATACTTGATGATGGCACAATTTCATTTACTGTAAGAGAGGGTAATTATTCAGTCAGATTAGTTTATCAAAAAACTCTAGCTTTTACTTGGGGAATAATAGTTAGTATACTCAGTATTTTAATACTCTTTATCTACTGGATTACCATAACTAAAAAACTGTCCCAAAATAATATTTAATAGGTTTTAAAAATAGGAGTAATTAATTTTGAATTTTAAAAATAGTATTTTTATACTTACTATTATTTGTATTGTTGCCACAGGGATAGGTGTGTTTCTGTTAGGAGGGATCGATCGAGAACAGTTACAAATCTGGTTAGCAGAAATGGGTATCCTAGCACCTATAATTTATGTTTTGCTATACACAATAGGAACATTATTAATTTTGCCTTCTACCCCTCTTAATCTCACAGGAGGAGCAATTTTTGGTGCTTGGTGGGGTACCCTGTGGACAACACTAGCAGCAATAATAGCAGCTATAGTTGCTTTTGCGTTTACTCGTACGGTGGGAAGAGAATTAATTGCTAAAAAACTTGCTGGGCGTTGGGAAGCAATAGATGCGGAAATGCGGGAAGGTGGTTTATTTTATATGTTCGCTATCCGTCTTTTACCTATTATTCCCTATGGACTAGTCAATTTTGCTGCTGGTTTAACTTCGATTCGTTTTCGAGATTATCTAAGTGGTACCGCTCTAGGTACTTTACCAGGAGTATTACCTTTTGTGATGATGGGTTCTGGATTACAAGCACTTTCTGAAGGTAATATCTTGCCCCTCATGTTTGCTTTTACTTTAACAGCAATGTTAGTAGGTGGGGCTACTTGGTATCGTCGCCGTCGTCAAAATCCAGAGACAGCTTTGAAAAAAATTGAGCAAAAACGACGTAACTAATTAGTTTAACCTGAATTCGGGATAAGCTAAAAGCCTTCTTTTCTTTAAGCGATATCCTGGTTGCCACCGGTATGTAATATTGATTTTTTTGTTTAAACTTATAAAATAGATGGCTACCACACTTTTTACGGAATCCACGTTCTGCCCATTCTGAAGATTGATAAATTCCAATATTTTCTTCACCCTCGAAACTAACATCACTACCACATTCAATTACTAGCAAAGCTCCACCACCCCACTTACGACACATACTACAATGACACGCCCCTACTTTATTATTCGTACTGGTTGTAGATACGTTTACTGCTCCACATAGGCAGCTACCTTTAATAATGCTTAGTTCAGACATCTTCTTTTCTATTTGGTAATATCTTCTATTTGTTATGCTGCTTCATAAATCATAGACAAACCTAGACGAGCTAGATTAGACATTCTTTACTTTTTGTTTCATAGTAGTAACGTCGGCGTTATCTACTCTCGCTCTTTATATCGTTTGTGAGTTAAATAACTGACAGTTCACAACAATTATTTAAGACTGGTAGTCAACTACCAATAACAATTACCGTTAAGATATTTATTTGCTAACAACTAACACTAATTCTTTGGTAGCTTAGTATTCTGATATGCAAAAATTTAATTGGTAATGTCTGAACAAGCCCAAAATTTAGACTGGTTATACAGAGGCACGAGTGAAATTTTTCCCGCTCGATCTGACTCGGATAGTCCCGAAGAAAACTTGGTGCAAAGAATTAAACAAAACGATCGACCTTTGCGAGTTAAGTTAGGTATAGACCCTACGGGGGGTGATATTCATCTCGGTCATAGTATCCCTTTTCGGAAGTTACGGGCATTTCAAGATGCTGGTCATACCGCAGTAGTTATTATTGGCGATTTTACGGCACAAATTGGCGATCCCACAGGTAAATCAGAAGTACGCCGTCAGTTAACTGCCGAACAAGTTCGAGAAAACGCCCAAACCTATTTAGATCAATTACGTCCTATCTTAGATTTTGATACCCCAGGCAGATTAGAAATTCGCTACAATTCCGAGTGGTTGGGTAAGCTAGATTTGGCGCAAATTCAAGAGTTACTGGCTACTATGACCGTAGGACAGATGTTAGCTAAAGAGGGTTTTGCCGAACGTTACAGTCAAGAAAAACCGATCTTTCTCCATGAGTTTCTCTACCCCTTGATGCAGGGTTACGATTCAGTAGCGATAGAAGCAGATGTAGAATTGGGAGGCACAGATCAAAAGTTTAATATTGCAGTCGGTAGAGATTTACAGAGACATTTTAGTAAACGTACTCAGTTCGGTTTACTCTTACCTATCCTTTTGGGGACTGATGGGGTACAAAAAATGTCTAAATCTTTGGATAACTATGTAGGGATGAAAGAAGATGCCCTCTCAATGTACTCTAAATTAGAAAAGACTCCCGATGCGCTGCTTAAAGATTATTTTGAACTTTTAACAGATTTAGATTTAAATAAATTACCAGACAACCCTAGAGAATGCCAAAAACTACTAGCGATCGAGATAGTTTCTCAGTATCACGGCAAAGAATCAGCTTTAAAAGCGCAAAAAACCGCAGAAGAAATTGTCCTTAAAGCAAATACTTCTGCTAGCGAAAATGTGCCTGAATATTCTCTGGATAATGTAGAATTTCCAGCCAAGATATTTTATATTCTTGGTGCAAGTGGTTTATGTAAAAGTAGTGGAGAAGGAAGAAGACAAATCCAAGGAGGGGCAGTACGCTTAGAAGGCGATCGTATTAATGATGTTAATCTAACTTTTGATTCTCCCGAACAATTAGATGGGAAAGTATTGCAAGTAGGTAAGAAAAAATTTGTTCGCTTAGTTTCATAAATTTTATGACAATATCTTACCAATTAACTACCTGACAACTTACCAGGCGGAATAAAACGAATTTCGATTCTTCTTCTGGTTTCGCCAGCATCTCGATCGATGGGTGCTAGTTTTCCTGGTTCTGTTGCAAAAATGAGAGTTCAGCTTGTAGTATAATTTAAGGAGTAATTGCTACTAGAGCCGATGAACCCAAAGCAGCCATTTAAGCCATTTAAATGGAAACATTTCCAAGGAGAACATTAAGAGGATATGAAATTATAAATGCTATTCGTAAAGGTCAAATTGAAAATATATCTAAAGGAGATATTTTGCGGTGCGACCCTGCTGCTTCGTAAGCAGCTAAGGAACGCGCACCAAGACAGGACAAAGAAATTTTAGCCATTCTCTCTTTGGAATTGCTGTCTAAAATATTAGTTATCCATAGAGTTTTTGTCTCAAATTTTCTTCCTCTATTGAAAAAATAACTACAATAAGAGTATAGAACCACATACATATATGAGGTGGTGAGCTTAATGGCATACAAAGTCAATCTCAATGCCAATCAACAGCTAATTATCGAAAATCGAGATATTCAAACCTCGATTTCTCTTGTTAGCAGCAGCCCTGGTCAGCAGCAAAGTCAGGGTAGTAGTATAACAACAGGTCATTGGACTGCAATACCACAATTATTTAAAACCTCATCTGGCTTTATCTTAGAGATCGAGAGCGATCGAGGGCAATATTTTGTGCAAATACAAGCTAATGGTATTCAGACTTTAACTACAGCACCATTATTAGATAATGCTCAACAGCTAGGATTTGAAGAAATTCATTCCACAGCCACTAGCCAGAGTAAGATGGAGTTTGAACCAATGGCACCAATGAAACCGATGAAGCCAATGACAATGGGCAATATGTCTATGAGTACGAACCCTATGTCTATGCGGATGGGTAATATGTCCATGCAGATGGGAGAAGAGGTAAAATCTACCACAACAAGGCATTTTTGTACTCAGTGCGGTCAAGAGGTGGAAGCGAGCGATCGCTTCTGTGGTAGCTGTGGTCATCAATTAAAACATTAAAAGTAATACATGACCTATTGTCTGGGTATAATCAATCACTTTGGGATTGTCATGGCTGCTGACTCCCGCACCAATGCAGGAGTAGACTATATCTCCGCCTATAAAAAATTATTCGATCTATCTTTACCAGGAGAAAGAGTAATTATTATTTGTTCTTCTGGTAATCTTTCTATTACCCAAGGAGTATTGAATCGGTTAAATCGAGATATTCAAAATCAAGAGGAGATCAATCTTCATACTCTGCCTAATATGCATGATGTGGCTCGCTACATAGGCAATAAAAGCCGAGAAATGCAAGATTTAGACCGTTCCTGGCTAGAAAAAGACAAGATCGATTTTAGTTGTAATTTTTTACTAGGAGGACAAATTAAAGGGGAAGAAGCACAATTATTTTTAATTTATCCCCAAGGTAATTTTATTCAGGCAACTACCGAAACTCCTTTTCTACAAATAGGAGAAACCAAATACGGCAAACCCATACTCGATCGCACCATTACTTATGACACTCCTTTAGAAGATGTTGCCAAATGTGCTCTACTGTCGATCGATTCGACTATGAAATCGAATATCTCTGTTGGTCCTCCCATTAATATAATCATGTATAAGGCTGATAGTTTTAAAATTCGCCATACCTTACAGTTGCGTTTGGGAGATCCCTATCTGGCTAAAATTCGTAAGTTGTGGGAAGAGTCAGTGAGACAGGCTTTTGAAGCTATGCCTAACATTGAATGGCAACAAGAAGTAACAGAATCAACAGACGATATTTTGATTGATTGAGGCAATTATTTAAGACTAATTATTGATTAATTGTCTTATTCGCTACAATTTCCCCCAGCAGATTTAGTCCAATCTTAAATATTAGGTTGTTAATTTAAGGAAAGGCAGTTGTGTCGTTAGAAAGCTACGATCCCGAAGAATTCTATGATGAGTTATTTGTTGCTAAAGGAGAACCTCGATCGCAAGCAGCCTCGTTAATTCAATGGATGCAAAACTTGGGAATCGAGCAATTAGAGCGACATCGCCAAACAGCGGAGATTGCTTTATATAAGCTAGGAGTAACTTTTAATGTCTATAATGACGAACAGGGTGTCGAAAAAATCTTCCCCTTCGATATTATTCCCCGTCTGATCTCTTCTCAAGAATGGCAATATCTGGAGAAAGGCTTAAAACAACGCATACAGGCTCTCAATCTCTTTCTCAATGATATTTACAGCTCGCAGCAAATAATTCAAGACGGTAAAATCCCCTCAGAAGTAATTAATACTGCTCCTGGTTTTCTTAAACCTTGTATTGGGATCGAGCCTCCCAATAAAGTCTGGTGTCATATTACGGGAACAGATTTAGTTAGAGACGGCGATGGTAAATGGTACGTGCTAGAAGATAATTTGAGAGTGCCTTCTGGTATTTCCTATGTTCTGGAAAATCGACGGGTCATGAAAAGTACTTTTCCCGATATTTTCCAAACTATGGCAGTCAAACCAGTAGACGAATATCCTAGCTATTTACTAGAAACCCTCTTAAATCTAGCACCACCCCATTTGCCAGACCCTACTGTAGTTGTGCTTACTCCTGGTATCTATAACTCAGCTTATTACGAGCATTCTTTTTTGGCACAACAAATGGGAGTAGAGTTAGTAGAAGGAAGAGATTTAGTCGTAGTAGATGGCTATTTACAAATGCGTACTACTAAGGGACTCCGCCGTGTTGATGTAGTTTATCGCCGTGTTGATGATGATTTTTTAGACCCTCTAACATTTCGTGCCGATTCTCTGTTAGGTGTACCAGGGTTAATAGAAGTATATCAACAGGGAAAAGTTGCCCTGGCTAATGCCCCAGGAACAGGAGTTGCCGATGATAAGGTAGTGTATGCTTATGTCCCCGACATGATTCGTTATTATTTAGGGGAAGAACCCCTATTAGCTAATGTCCCTACTTATCTCTGTTGGCGCAAAAGCGATCGAGAATATGTCTTACAAAACTTAGATAAGTTAGTAGTTAAAGCGGCCAATGGGGCTGGAGGCTATGGAATGCTCATTGGCAATCGAGCTACCCCAACTGAAAGAGAAGATTTTGCTCAAAAAATTATCGCCCAGCCTCGTAATTATATTGCCCAACCCACTCTGAGTTTGTCTAGAGTACCTACTCTCATGGGGGGGGAAATTGAAGGTAGACACGTCGATTTGCGCCCTTATATTTTGCATCGCGGGGACGAAATTTACGTTCATCCAGGGGGACTAACCCGTGTTGCCCTCAAGAAAGGCTCTTTAGTGGTTAATTCCTCTCAAGGAGGAGGGAGCAAAGATACTTGGGTACTGAATAACATGAATTCGGAGTTCGGAGTTCGGAGTTCGGAGTTATGATTTCATGAATTCTTATGAATTGTGAGGATAGGAGAAATTGTTAAGTAGAGTTGCTAATTCAATTTACTGGTTAAATCGCTACATCGAGAGAGCAGAAAATGTAGCTCGTTTTGTCGATGTTAATGTAAACTTAATACTCGATTTGCCCGCAGAAATAACCCAACAGTGGCAGCCTTTAGTATCGATCACAGGAGATGTGAGGTTATTTAAAAATCGTTATGGCAAAGCTAATGCTGAAAATGTGATTCAATTTCTAACTTTTGATAGTGATTATCCCAACTCGATTATTTCTTGTTTGCAAGTAGCCAGAGAAAATGCTCGTTCCATTCGGGAAATTATTTCCTCAGAAATGTGGGAAGAAGTCAACTCCTTTTATTTGATGGTTAAAGAAGCTTCTCCTGGAAAACAGAGAGATGGTCTACCGAAATTTTTTGAGCAAGTGAGAATGGCTAGTCATCGCTTTGCAGGAGTTATGGATGCTACTATGACTCATAATGAAGGATGGCATTTTGGACAGATGGGCAGACTGTTAGAAAGAGCCGATAAAACCACTCGTTTACTGGATGTTAAGTACTTTGTTTTGCTACCTTCGGCTCAATGGGTAGGTACACCCTTAGACCAAATTCAATGGATGTCTCTGCTTAAATCTGCTAGTGCCTACGAGATGTATCGCAAATGCCAACACCGCATTATCCCCAGTAGTGTAGTCGAGTTTTTGATTTTAAACCGTCAGTTTCCTCGATCGATCCATTTCTGTTTGTGGCAAGCAGAAAGATGTCTTCATGAAATTACTAATACTTCTATTGGTACTTGGTGTAATAGTGCAGAGAGGTCTTTGGGCAAGTTGTGTTCTCAATTGGGATATCTAACTATCGATGATATAGTTGAGTCGGGTTTACACGAATTTTTAGGTGATATGCAAAGTTCGATTAATGGAGTAGGCAACGAAATTTATACTACTTTTTTTGCTGTAGATAATTGTTAATTATTATGGGACTAACTTAGAAGTCACTTTAATGCTATATCAAATAAGTCATCAAACCACCTACACCTATAATCAATCAGTTTTACTCAAACCTCATATCCTCAGGCTACGTCCCCGGTGCGACTATTGGCAAAAACTACACAATTTTTCGCTATTAATTAATCCCCAACCCCAAGGAAGTTCAGACTTTACCGATCTTGATGGGAATAACTTAACTAAACTGTGGTTTAGTAAACCTACAGAGCAATTAAGTTTGCAAATATTGGCTGAAGTAGAAACCTATCAAACCAATCCTTTTAATTATTTACTCGAACCTTGGGCAACTACATTGCCCTTGGATTATCCTAGTTCTCTCTTACAGCGACTAAAACCATATCTGCAATCCTATAGTTTTGTCCCAGACCCCTTGGCTTTAGAATTAGCCCAAGCAATTAGTCAAGAAGTTCAGGGCAATACTATTGCTTTTTTATCTACTTTAAATCAGCGTATTTACGAAAAATGCGACTACATAACCAGAGAAATAGGGCAACCTTGGCAAGCAGGAATTACTTGGCGGAAAAAACAAGGTTCCTGTCGCGACTTGGCTATTTTATTTATGGAAGTTTGTCGATCGATTGGTTTAGCAGCTAGGTTTGTTAGTGGCTATCAAGAGGGAGATCCAGACCAGCAAGAACGAGATTTGCACGCTTGGGCAGAAGTTTATCTACCAGGTGCGGGTTGGCGGGGTTTCGATCCTACTCATGGTTTGGCAGTGAGCGATCGTCATATTCCTTTAGCTGCTAGTGCCTTACCTAATTATACTGCCCCAGTTTCAGGTTCTATCACTCCTATAAACTCTTTCAGCGATCGATCTGTCACTTCTAGTATGGAAGCGCAAATCTTAATTCAAATTTTGACTCCTCTGTAATTTTTCTGTATTCTAATTAGTTTGACAGGTTCTGTGGCAAAAACTTTTAACGGACAGAAAAACTCTATGGATAACTAATATTTTATACCAATTCCAAAAATTAATGCTACACATCGATCCCCGCGTCTGGTGTGTCTCCGTGTCTCCGTGTCAGTCATCTGTAGCAAACTTAAATAGAAATGGTATTAGTCTCTTCACGATCATATCTGCTGTGGTATTGGCGATCACAATGAAAATTATTGGCTAGAAGAAAACTTGGGTGATTTAGTTGGTATATATTCTGAAGCTAAATGATGTTAAGCTGATCAACATTGAGTTTTTATACTCGAACCAAGTCAGTAAAGGATTTCAGAGCCTAAATTATGCAAGTTTAATGTGGATCAGCTTAATCTGAACTCAGGTTCAGATACACAATTTGCAATTAAAGCATTTCTTGTCTAATTTTATGGATTATTTCTAAACCCACACCACTTATAAACAGTCTCTGTTTATTATTTGCCAGCATCTTCTGAGTCCAATCAACAAAACCACCATCTGCTAAATCGATCTGACCATTTTTATAGCTAAAAAAAATCTTGAATTGAAGAATTTGATAATATTTGTTGGTAAGCTCTTGGACTTTAAAATCTACTTCTGAACTCTGACAAATTAGCCTTATTGCTTCTTCTATCTGTCTGGATATTGTACTGCTATTATCTGCCAAATATACTTCCATAGACAGGTTTTCTTTGGCAAAGAGCGACAACAACATATCTAGATAAAAAGAAATGTGTGTTTTGGCAAGTTCTACTTCAAAAGAATGATTGCTTCGAGCGATACCTCCTGAGACCAGGCAAAATGCACCAAAATGAGCCGAAAAAGCTGGATTGTTGTAATTTTGACCTCTTACGTGTCTATGAGTCCCACAATATCGCTTAACTGCTACTTTCTTTTCTTTACTGATTTCACTTGCTACTTTAAGTGCCAAGGCATTAGTAGCATCCGAAACCACTTCTGACCCTCGTAAAGCACTAATAACATTATTTTGATCGACATATCCAACTACAGAACTACTCCCTAAAGGAATAAGAGGTGAAAGTACAACAGGCTTAAAACCTTTATAGTTTGCACTTTTTAACCAAAAAATCTCATCTTCTTTATACCGAATAGGATCGATAGAAGCAGGAACACTAAATCGATTTTGTCTATATTGTTGAAGCAGAACTGGAGGTGTTATCTGTTTTGTCCTTTTGCTGAAGAGGTAAAGTAAAAATGTATTAAGTTCTGAGCCTGATAAATTCATAGCAATTCGATCGACCAAGCCAGGAATTCCAAGTTTTTGCTCTAACTTTTGTATTATTCTCTTCATGAAATGAGAACCGCTATATAATTTAACAATGTCATCAAAAAACAAACATCAACAAGTCATAGTTCCTTTAGACGTACCCAATTTAGAAGATGCGATCGATCTTGTTAATAGATTACCCCAAGTAACTTTTTGGAAAGTAGGTTTAGAATTATTTGTTAGTGCTGGTTCTGATATCTTACAATTCCTTCAAGATAAAGAAAAACGGATCTTTCTCGATCTTAAATTTCATGATATCCCCAATACTGTAGCTGGTGCTTGTCGTTCTGCCAGTAAGTATGGAGTTGACTTACTTACCCTCCACGCTACGATGGGACGCAAAGCTTTACAAGGTGGAGCAGAAGCTATTAGTACGGTAGATAAACCACCCAAATTATTAGCTATTACCCTATTAACCAGTCTAAATTCCAGAGATTTAGCTTTCGAGCTCAAAATTCCTTTAGAATTGCCCGAATATGCTTTGCAAATGGCCTTACTTGCCAAAGAATCTGGTATTGATGGGGCTGTTTGTTCTCCTCATGAAGTAAGTCAACTACGTCAGGTTTGCGGGAATGATTTTTTGTTAGTATGTCCGGGAGTACGTCCCAGTTGGGCAGAAACAGGGGATCAAAAAAGGGTAATGACACCAGCCCAAGCCATTCAAGCAGGTGCAGATTATTTAGTTATTGGTCGTCCTATTACTAAAGCAGAAAATCCCGTCGAGGCTTGGTCAAAGATTTGTGCAGAGATAAGTAACTCGACTTAATTTTTATCATTAAATTTTATGAGCAAGGGTGCAGAGGAGCGGAGGTGCAGAGGAGGCAATACAAATAAGATTAAAAATCATCCTAACTTTTGTTTTTTCTGCCATAAAGCTTATAGTGAGTCAGCTATCGAATGTTTAAGCAAAAACAGCAATCAATAATCAATAAATATTTTTTAATAGTATTCGCTTGTTTATTTTCTTGGGTAATTCAAGGAAAATTATTAGTTAGTCTGGCACAAAATCGAGAGGAGGGCGATCGACAATCTCAAAATAAAGGTTGTCCTCAAGATGTAGAAACTCTGACTTCTTTAATGTTAAAAGATTTAGCTGACTATGCTAATCGAGTAATTCAAAGAACCCAAGATTCTCATCGCCGTGAAGGATTCGATAGTTATGTTGTTTTTGCTGGTAAATCTGAATTTGAACCGTTAGATTTACCCCAATTTCAGTATAATCCAGGTACCAAAAACAATCCCAAGCAAATATTTTTTACCACTTCAGAAAGACAATATATCGATAATACAAGAAAAATAGAGACTCAAAATTACCATTGGTTATTTTTAACCCAAACTCCCAGTGGTTGGCGCATGGTAACAATGTTTTCTCGCTTTAGTCCTTCTACCCAGAAAGATTTACCTACCCCCCCTATGGAAACTAGTAATGGTATTATCGGTCAAGCTGTTAATTTGTGGTTAAGAGATTGTCGGGCAAGGGAGCAGAGGGGCAGAGGGGCAGGGGAGCAGAGGGGCAGGGGAGCAGCTTACAAGTTTCGACTTTTAACGTAATTATTTGCCAGCTTCCTAATAAAGTATTGAAGCAATAATTTTATTAATAGCAGCCATTAACCCTGATGATAATAAAAGAATTATCGAGAAATTGAAAAGTTTCTTTTTTAGTTTGTTTAGTTTTTCAAAATTTGCTAATTTATCTTCCCACTTATCAATAATTGCTAATTTTAATTCCCAATTGGGTACTCTATCGCATTCTTCGATTAGTCTGCCTGGCTTGATAATTTTTAAGTCAATAGTTTCATATAGTCCAACAAAGCTAAGGACAATACTACTAATAGAAAATCCATAGGCGAGTACTTTAAATAATAGACAATAATTGCAAGGCAAGCTTTGAGAACTGACAATTCTGTTAGGTAAATCATTAATGAAAAATCTGATAAAGGTAAAATTGAACGTTGGGAGTGGGTGGAAAAATTAATGAAAACAGCTCTCAATAAGCTGCCATTTTATCAAAAAGGTTTGATAGCTATGAAACGCATACAGAGTATAGTCTAGCGCGGTTGTACCCCCTTCAGATTGAAGATAGCCAAAAACAATCTTATCTGGCTACTACTTACCACAACTTAGGCATGGTAGCCCAAGATTTAAAGGAATACGAGCAAGCACGAGATTACTATCAACAAGCTCTGGCTATCGATAACTGAATACAACGATCGCCCTTCTCAAGCCCGCACTTACCACCAATTAGGCATGGTAGCCCAAGATTTAAAGGAATACGAGCAAGCACGAGATTACTACCAACAAGCTCTGGCTATCGAGATTGAATACAACGATCGCCCTTCTCAAGCTAGTACCTATTTTCAATTAGGAAAAGTAGCAGAAGAAGTGGAAGAATTAGAACAAGCAAGAAGTTATTATCTCCAAGATTTGGAGATTACCGCAGAGTCTAATGATGAACAAGTAATTGGTATTATAATCAGAAATTTAGCTCGATTTTATCAAAAAACCCAAGATGATAACCTGGTGACAGAAATTGCAGCAATGTTTGAGATGACAGAAGCAGAGGTAAAGGAATTATTTGAGGAAATAAACAATGGATAATGAATAATTATTTTTTCCAGACTTGCTTGGCATTCATGCGACGAATGCGATCGCCCATTAGACAGTTACCTCACGAATTATCGCACCAGAATTGAGCTTGAGATCGCTAGGCTCAAGATACAATTTAATAGCTTCAAGGATATTCTCTAAAGCTTCTTCTTCCGTTGCACCACAAGAAACACAGCCAGGAAGTTCGGGACACCAAACCGCCCATTCTCCTGTTTCTGCATCGGCTTCTAAAACTACTCGCCATTTCATAATTTAGATTATTTTTTCTATTTTTAATCTGTTTTCTTTCTTATAAATAATAGCTTCAAGGATATTTCTGAAATATGGGCAATTAGAAAATGATCGCTCCGCGCCTCGTCAAAGACGAGATCGCATTAAAGTAAGAAAAGAAGATCGGGCGACTTAGCTTTTAGTTTTCTTGATGTAGAGAAATTGGAAGATGCTTAGAGTAGTGACCAAAATCCTTGTCGTTGGTATATATTTCCATTTTCAATCTAGTCGAAACCGCACAAATCAGAAAATCAGTGTGAGAACCTTGAATTCCTTTGCTTCGGCATATATTTGAGTACTCAGCAGCAGATTCATAATCAACATCTATTACTTGTTCGTTAGGAAAGGCTCTCAATTTATTTCGCAGTTTTTCGTAACGAGCAAAATCACTATAGCCAGATAGAATTTCTTGCCTTATTAGACCAATAATCTTGGCGCGATTTTCTTTAATAAGTGAGGTTAATTCCTCAGTGACTTCTCGATCTCTTGGTGTTTTTCCTCTTAAAGCAAGCGACCAAATACAAGTGTCAACAATTACATCACTCATTTACGTCCTTTTTTGTAGTCATAATCTTCATCACAGGGAAAGTTGCCAAATAGTTCAATAATTTCTTGCTGTTTTCTTCTTTGAATAAACTCTTTAAGTGCTTGGTTTACCGTATCCTTTTTGGTGCTAAAACCACCAACTTTTAGGGCTTCTTCTAATAATTCTGGGTCTATTGATAAATTAGTTGCCATAGCCACACCAAGTTTTACACATCCATTTACACATAATAGCGCAACGATATTTCTGAAATTAAAGTGATTGTAAAGCAAGAGAGTTCTCTCGTTTCTCGCGATCGCATTAAAGAAAAAAAAGGAGATCGGGCGATCGAAATATAATAAATAGAAGGGAGTCAAGCGATCGCTTATCTCAAGAATATTTTCTTTTAATTCGTTTTATCTATCGCTTCAACAACTTGTTTGACTATCTTTGGATGCAATATCTTTCCAGAATGAAAAGGAACAACAACTCTCGTACTATTCTTTTGATAAATTCGATGACTTCCTTTACTTCTAATTTGATTGAAGCCAGCATCAAAAAGAAGTTTTTCTGCATCCCTGGCTGTTAGTCTAGGTAATCTAGGCAACATTCACCTCTAGCATTAAACTAGTTATCTTTTTCTGAAGTAGAGATTGTTTTTCTTCATCTGAGAGAGTCTCTATATATAGTTCGACGGCTTCATAAATATTTTGTTTTGCCTCTTCTAGGGAATCACCTTGACTCTGACAACCTTCTAGTTGAGGGCAATAAGCGTAAAATCCATCATTATCTTCTTCAATAACAATATTAATTTTGTAAGACATCGATAAAAAGAGAATCGAAAACTATATCGGTCAAATAGATTCAAACCAGATGAATGATATTATGCTGGCTATTGACGATTTGATTAAACGAGATTGAGCGATCGCAAATTTATATTTAGTTTACTATTCAAAAATATCTAACTGTTCGATAATTTCTCCAGGCTTTTGCTGACCATTATTAGGTTGCACTTGTTGAATACCCTTACGTAATCCTAAAGCAATTTTACTGTGCTTTTCAATTTGTCCCATAACTTGTTTTGCCCTACTAATTACAGAAGCGGGTAAACCAGCTAAACGCCCTGCTTCTATGCCATAAGATTTGTCTGCACCGCCTGGGGTAACTTGGTGTAAAAAGATAATTTTATCGGGCATTTCTTTAACGGTAACTTGGTAATTAGCTACGTTAGTTAAAATCGATGCTAGTTCGTTTAATTCGTGGTAGTGAGTAGCAAAAATAGTTCTCGCTTGTATTTCTGTAGCTAAATATTCTGCTACTGCCCAAGCGATCGAAAGTCCGTCAAAAGTCGCCGTACCCCTACCAATTTCATCTAATAAAACTAAAGATTTGGGGGTAGCATGATTGAGAATATTGGCAGTTTCATTCATTTCTACCATAAAAGTAGATTGTCCCGTAGCTAAATCGTCTACTGCCCCGACTCTGGTAAAAATGCGATCGCAGATCGATAATTTGGCTTCTGTGGCAGGGACAAAACTACCAATTTGGGCAATTAGTTGAATTAAACCTACTTGTCTGAGGTAGCAACTTTTACCGCTAGCATTAGGTCCCGTGAGTATGATTAAGTCTGGGCTATTGGTTCTTTGGATCGTGTTAGTTTCTAGATCGCAATTGCCCATAGTAGTAGAATTAGGCACAAAGAAACCCGCACCTAGAGATTGTTCGACTACGGGATGTCTTCCTTCTAAGATGTTTATTTCTCTTCCTGGAACTATTTCAGGGCGACAGTAATTTTGATAGACTGCCACTTCTGCCAATCCTGCTAAAACATCGATCGCAGCCACAGCTTTAGCTATACTTCTAATTTCTCGGGCTTTTTCTGCTACTTCTGTTCTTAAGCCTGTAAAAATTTCGTATTCTAAATTATTAAGATCGTCTCTGGCTGTGAGAATTCTGGTTTCTGTTTCTTTTAATTCCGAAGTGATATATCTTTCTTCGTTGGTTAAAGTTTGCTTTCTCTGGTAGTTTTCGGGAGCATAATCTGCTTTGCTACGAGGCAGACTAATATAGTAACCGAAGGTCTTATTGTAACCAACCTTAAGATTAGTAATACCGATTCTTTCTCTTTCGGTAACTTCTAAATTAGCCAACCATTGTTTGTCTTCTTCTAATCTGTTTCGCATCTCATCTAATTGAGGATGGATACCATCTTTAATCAATCCCCCTTCCTTAATATGTTGCGGTGGAGACTCTACTAAATAATCGATGACGTGTCTACCTAACTCTTCTAATTCTGGGGGAATATTTTGGATCGCTCTGATATAGGGAGATGTACCATAGGATGCAATAGTAGCTAATTCTGTCAATCTTACTAAAGACTCTGCTAACCCTAATAAATCTCTAGCATTAGCACTACCAGAACTAACTCTACCCGATAATCTTTCGATATCGTAAATTTTACGGAGCATAGCTCTTAAATCTTGTCTTAAAGAGCTATTAGCTACTAATTCTTGAATTGTATCCTGTCTGGCGTGGATTCCTTTTTTATCTATTAATGGTTGCAATAGCCAACGACGTAATGCCCTGCCTCCCATTGCCGTACTGGTGCGATCGATCGACCATAATAGAGAACCATAGAGGGTACCATCTCTAACTGTTTGGGTAATTTCTAAGTTGCGACGGGTTCGATCGTCTAAAATTAAATAATCTGCCAGACTATAAGTTTTAACAGGTTGTAGGGATACTTGATAGGCTTTTTGAGTTTCCTCTACATATTCTAATAACCCTCCCGCAGCCCTAATACTGAGAGGAAGATGTTCGCAACCCAAACCTTCTAAGGAACGAACTCTAAAAGTATCTTGGAGTCTTTGTTTTGCTTCTACCAGGGTAAAAGGTTTTTGCGGACGCAAAGAATAACAAAAACAATCTGGTAAACAATCTGCTAAATGCTCCGATCTTTCGCCTGGACGCAATAAACCATTGATATCTGGGGCATTAGTGGGAACAAGTACTTCAGAAGGTTGTAAACGGAGTAATTCTAGATTTAGAGCGTTTAAATCGCTAGATTGAGTTGTAAAAAATTCGCCTGTCGAAATATCTGCATAAGCCAGTCCCCAACTTTCTCCCGCTATTACTACCGCAGCCAAAAAATTATTACGACGGGCTGATAACATCCCATCATCGGTTAGAGTACCGGGAGTAAGTAACTTCTGAATCTCCCGTTTGACTAGTTTACCTTTCTCCGTAGTAGCAGCATCCTCTACCTGATCGCAGATAGCCACAGCATAACCTTTTTCTACCAACATAGTACTGTAGCGTTCTAGGGCATGGTGCGGTACTCCCGTCATGGCTACCCTACCAATTTCTTTTCCTGCCTCTTTACTAGTTTGCACTAATTCTAATTCTCTGGAGATAGTGACAGCATCCTGAAAAAAGCATTCAAAAAAATCTCCTACCCGATACAATAAAAGTGCATTGGGATATTGTTCTTTCGTCTCTACATAGTGACGATACATAGGTGAAAGTTTTTCTTTGTCTAAATCCCGATAGTCAGTAACGGTTGTTTTTTTTGATTTCTGTTCTGTTGCTTTCTCTTCTTTGCGATCGGATGCCATAATACTCAACAATGCTAATAGCTGGACGGACATTTCAAAAAATTAAGGAAACCTCAAGTCTTCTGTCCTTCCCTATTGACTTTATCGCAACTAACTCTCTTTTTTAGCTGTAATCTCGATCTGTTTTAAAATTTTAAGAGTAAAAAAAAATACTTTGAATTGGGTCAATAATTAAAATTGAGACTGCCACATCACTATGAATTTATCTGTTGCCAATTTACGACAAAATTATACTCGTTCAGGTCTAAACGAAACTGATGTTGACCCCAATCCGATGGAACAATTTGCCCTTTGGTTTCAACAAGCTCTAGATGCTCAGTTGCCAGAACCAAATGCCATGACTTTAGCTACAGTTGCGGATAATGGTCGACCTTCTGCCCGCATGGTACTAATGAAAAATTTTGACGCTCGAGGTTTTGTTTTTTACACAAACTACCATAGTTTCAAAGGAAAACAATTGACAGAAAATCCTCAAGCTGCTCTTGTTTTTTGGTGGGCAGAGTTGGAAAGACAAGTAAGAGTTGAGGGGGAAGTTGCCAAAATTAGCGACTCCGAGTCAGACGAATATTTTCATAGTCGCCCTCACGGTTCTCAAATTGGGGCTTGGGTATCTAATCAAAGCGAAACGATCGAGAGCCGAGAAGTATTAGACCGTAAATTAGCACAACTAGAAGCTCAATATCAAGACAAAAAAATTCCCCGTCCTCCCAATTGGGGTGGTTATAGAGTGATTCCTCAAGTTATCGAGTTTTGGCAGGGTCGTCCTAATCGGCTTCACGATCGCCTGTGTTATTTTCTTAGTGAAGAAAAAACTTGGGTAATTAAAAGATTGTCTCCCTAAGAAAACTCTAGAACCTTAGAAGCTAATAAATAAAAACTTTAGTTTTTCAGCAAACCCGACTTAGTTTCCCGCATCAATTTAACGAATTTTTCAAACAAATAATCAGCATCGTGAGGGCCGGGACTAGCTTCTGGGTGATACTGTACTGAAAAGAAAGGTAAAGTTTTATGACGCAGTCCGGCGACGGTACGGTCATTGAGATTGAGATGAGTAATTTCTACATCTGCTCCTAAAGATTCCTCAGCGAGCGCAAATCCATGATTTTGACTGGTAATTTCTACTTGTTGGCATAAGCCTGCGGGTTGGTTTAAACCCCGATGACCAAACTTTAATTTAAAAGTTTCTGCCCCTAAAGATAAGCCCAAAATTTGATGTCCCATACAAATACCAAAAGTGGGTTTCTTGGCAGTTAATAAGGCTTTAGTTGTCTCTATCCCTTCTGTAACAGCAGCAGGATCTCCCGGTCCATTAGAAAGAAAAATACCATCGGGATTATACTCCAGAATTTTTTCGACTGAGGTGTTAACAGGTACTACTATTACTCGACAACCATAACTAGCTAGACGGCGCAAAATATTACGTTTAATACCAAAGTCAATAGCTACTACTGTGAGTAAATTTTCTTGGGGACTGGGACTGGCAGAACTAAATTCCCAAGTAGGTTCTGTAGATTCTGACCATTCGTATATTTCCGAAGTGGTTACTTCTTTAACCAAATTCAAACCAGCCATACTTGGTGCTTGTCGAACGCGGGACAGTAATTCTTCAGGCTCCAGGATTTCTGTCGAAATTGCTCCATTCATTGCCCCAACAGAGCGAATTTTGCGAGTAAGAGCGCGAGTGTCTATGCCATAAATACCAGGAATGTTATGTTCTTGCAGATAGTCAGGGAGAGATTGAGTAGAACGCCAATTACTGGGACGAAAAGTAACATTACGAGCGATCGCACCTTTGACTTGAGGAGCATCTGATTCTTCATCTTCTTGATTAACTCCCGTGTTACCTAATTCAGGATAAGTAAAGATTACAATCTGACCGCAATAACTAGGATCGGTTAACACTTCTTGATACCCAGTCATTCCCGTATTGAACACTACTTCCCCTACCATAGTGCCTTTAGCACCAAATGACCAACCATGATAGAAACTGCCGTCTGCTAAAATAAGTAATGCTGGTTTCGTCTTATTTATCGCCATATCGTTTATTTAGCCAACGCTCCAAAATTCATTCAATACTTTATCAGTTATTGGTACAGATTTAATTTGTATTCAAACAAAAATACCATAAGCAAGAGGATTATACTTAAAATTAGAGAGATTAAACAGTCATCTTAGTTAAATTCACCCTTGAATGAATAGATGGTGCTGGTTCTGAACGAGTTTTAATTTGTAGACAGGGTAGTTGAAAAAACATGAGTCCTAGAAAACTGACAGAAGAAGATAAAAAGCAGATTATTCAGCTTTATCGTAATTCCGAAGCAACAACATCAACTTTGGCAGAGGACTATGATGTTAGTAGTTCAACTATTAGTCGTTTTCTTAAAAATAACTTGTCCGAATCAGAATATGAAGAGTTAATTCAACAAAAGCGTTTAGCTCGTACCCATAAAAGCGATCGCCAAGCAGCAAAAACTAAGCAGGATAAAGAGCAGCAAAAAACCCCTTCTGAGTCTAAGAAATCTGAGTCTAAGAAAAAGGTAATCGCCTCGACGCCATCTTTTTCCATTTCTCAACCCATACTATCTACTTCAGAGTTTCATTCCAATGCTGCTGTTCCCCAACTTAAAGAGAAAATTAAAACACCTCCCAAAATTCAAGGAGCACTGCCACCCGAAGAAGAAGAAGAGGCAGCAGCAGACGATATCGATGATGTAGATGTAGTTGCTTTAGGAGAAATGCTAGGGGAAGATATTGAAGATATAGACGAAGAAGAAGATGATTACGAAGATGATTGGGATAGTGAAACAGATGAAGAAGTAGCTTATCCTCATGCAGGAATTGGTAATATTGATATTGAAATTTTACCCCTCACAGATGCTTCTTTTCCCAGAACTTGTTACTTAGTTATCGATCGCTCTTCTGAGTTAATTACCAGACCTCTTGAAGATTTTGCCGATTTAGGAACTATCCCTGAAGAAGAAATTCAACAAAGAACATTGCCTGTATTCGATAATCACCGTGTAGCTAGACGTTTTTCTCATCGTCGAGAACGGGTAATTAAAGTCCCCGATGGTCGTATGCTTCAAAAAACTTCATCTTATCTAGAGGCAAAAGGGATTACCAGATTGCTTATTGATGGACAAGTTTATTCTTTATCTACTTAACTTTCAATTAGTGTTGATAGTAATCTTTTAAGTTGTGAAAATTGTTATTAGTCATTGGTTATTTATTATTTTTCACAAATGATTTAGGATTGCTATCTAGCCCCAAGCTGATTAATTGGTTCAAAAAAATTAAAGTAAATTGTTGATTTTTTTGAACATTATTTAATTTAATTTAATTTAATTTAAATCTATTTTGTGCAATACTAACTAGTGGGTAGTTACAACTAAGTCAACATCAAACGTTCCTTTTTTGTGCTACTACTGCTTTCTCTGCCTTCTTTATTCATAATACTTTCCTACCTTTTACGAATAATATAGATTAACCTAATTGTTCATCTACTTAATTATTTCTAAGGATCGCCAAAAGCTAGCAAAAAAATTAAGATAGAACTGTAATTATGTCATCATAATTTTCAATTAATTAACTATAAGTTAGTTAATTATCAAAATCTTTTAATATGAAAATTAGTCATTTATTACAACTTTACGAACAGGGTCAGAGAAATTTTTCTGGCGTCGATCTTAGAGGCGCAGATTTAAGTCGTGTAGTGTTGGTTTCTGTTAATTTAACTGGGGCAAATCTACAAGGAGCTAATTTAAGTTATGCGTTTTTAACTAAATCTAATCTGAGCCATGCTTCTTTAAACTGGGCTAATTTAAGTTATGCCAAACTCAGTGAAACCAAATGGGAAAATGCAGATTTAACTAAAGCAAACTTGCAAGGAGCTTTTATGGTTAAATCTAAATTGAATAATGCCAGGCTCAGTGGAGCTAATTTCTCTTATGCCAATCTAAGACAAGCTAATTTAGCTGGAGCTAACCTTTGCGGAGCTAAATTATTTAACATCAATTTACGACAAGCTAATCTGAGTAAGACTAACTGTGACTGGGTGAATTTAAAAGCAGGAAGATTGAGTGGAGCTTGTTTTAAGAATATTTCTTTGAATGAAGTCAATTTAAGCGGTACTTTTCTGAACGGCATAGACTTAAGTGGAGCAGATTTACGATATGTTAACTTTAGTAGAGCAAGACTAAGTGGCTCAAATTTTGCCCGTGCCAATTTATCTAGAGCCAATTTAGAAGAAACAAGTTTGAAAAATGCTAATCTTCAGGGTGCTAAATTAATTGGAGCAAGATTGTTTGGGGCTGATTTAACTAAAGCAAATTTATCGAAGGCGAATTTGACTAAAGCTGATTTAACTTTGGTCAATCTTCAAGATGCCATTCTGAAGCATGCTATTTTAGAAGATACGTTGCTCGATCGTCATCTCTCTCAATATTCATCTGGCGATCGATGTTGGGAGTATGTAGTTCCTTAGATAGCTAATTATGATTAAACAAGATGCTTCTTCTTATTGTCTGGTGATGGTAACTGTCGCTTCCGAACAAGAAGGAGAAAAAATAGCCGAAGCTTTACTTACAGAACAATTAGCAGCTTGTGTAAGTATTACTCCTGTTAATTCTTTTTATACTTGGCAAGAAAAAATCAACCGCGATCGAGAGTGGCAATTGTTCATTAAAACTAACTTAGCTCTTTTTACCGAATTAGCTCAAACAATCCAAGCACTTCATAGTTACGAAGTGCCAGAAATCATTGCTTTGCCTATTCTAGCTGGTTTTCAGCCTTATTTAAATTGGATTGCTGACAGCACAAAAAAACCCAATTAGAGTATAAATCTTTTAACTATCTTCTGCAAAACGAATGATATCATCATCACCAAGATACTCTCCATTTTGCACTTCAATCATTACTAAAGGAATCACTCCTGGGTTTTCTACTCGATGAGGAGTATTCATGGGTACATAAGTTGATTGGTTTTGCATTAGTAGCTGTTCTTTACCATTGCAAATCACCTTTGCCGTACCAGAAACAACAATCCAATGTTCACTGCGATGATAGTGCATTTGAGTACTAATATGATGCCCTGGTTTTAGCTCAATACAATTAATGCAGTAATGTTCTCTTTGCTCTAAGATAGTAACTTTTCCCCATGGTGGTGTGCGAATAGATTCTAATTCTGTAGTAGGAGGTTTATTTTCTTCTCGCTCGATTTGTTTGCTCATAATTTTCCTTTAGCTAACAAATTCTTTCTATTAATACTCTAATCGATCATAACTGAGACTAGAGCTCAAAGCTGTTCGCTTTCATAAATAAAGAATTGTTTTAATATTCCTATGGTTCTAACTTGATAATCAGGTAGAGAAGCAGGAATAGATAAGTCAGTTTGATAAATACTAAACAAAATAAAATTTTGTCTTGTAGTCTGACGAGCAATAATTTGAGACAATTGAGGACGGATGGTGTCTACCAATGAATGACAATGGCTTTGCAGGAACTTACTGATTTCTGGAGGAAGTTGAGTACAGACATTTTCTTTAAGATAAACATTTAAAGTTTGAGAGGCATATTTTTCATAAGCTTTTTGTCCGGGATTGGTCAAGCTCAGGAGAATTCCCAAACCAGTCAATGCTATGCTGCCAATACTTAAACTTAACTTTAAACTTGTCATTAACTTTAATTATTATTTTTTAGATTAACTAAAAAATAATTGTTAATTATCTCGAGCGCAAATGCTATAATCATTAAATGCCATGGCGAGCGTAGCCAAGTGGTTAAGGCAGTGGATTGTGGTTCCACCATTCGCGGGTTCGAGTCCCGTCGTTCGCCCTATTTTGCCATGCTTATATAACGGGACTTTCACCACAAATGGTGTAACTAATCCACTGCATATTACTCACTTATTACTCAAAATACCTCAAAAAGCGCGAGCGCGCTAAGCAAAAATTCCTATCTTCATCAAATTTTTATATATATATTTTTTTTTCTGTAAAGCGCGAGCGCAAAATAACCCGATCGCATATATCACTAAATGGCAATTCTGTCAAATCAGCTATTTACTCTGTTTTTCTGGTCATGATATGTAATACTGTGTATAACTTATAGATATTTTGGGTTCAGAACAGAAAGGGAATGGGCGTAAATAAAAATCGTGACACAAATTCGTGTCACGATTTTCTAAAATGCTCA
>JASJDJ010000124.1 GCA_030065635.1 Xenococcaceae cyanobacterium MO_188.B32 | reverse complement strand
AAGCTGATAAAACGTAAAGGATTTGGATTTAAAAACTTTGATAATTTTCGGTCAAGAAGTTTATTATCTTTCCACTTTTATAGTTAATTTAGCATAGCCAAATCGGAAGAGCCATTATTATTTAGTTTGTCTAGTTAGTGGATTCGCACACTCTCTTGCAGAAGAGTAAACCCATTCCGCGCTCGCTTGTAGAGATTAACTGTTAAAAGGAAGAAAAAATATGTTTGACAACGAAATAATGCCCTTGGCACAGATCCTTGTGGAAACTGAGACTGATATCGAGGCGGTACAAGATGCTTCTTTCGTTTTTAACGGTCCTCAGTTTTTTGCAGCATTAGTAGCTGGGGTAGTATTGGCTTTTGCCTTTCAACTATTGTTTACTAACTTAGGTGTTGCTGCTGGTATTTCTCTGGTTGGCAGTAGCTTTAATTCTAATTCGTCTGGAGATGAAGATAATTCGGGAGGATTGGGCAGCACTATTAAAAAAGTGGGTATAGCAGTAGGTTTAGGTACGCTGGTTAGTGTGACCCTTGCTTTATTTATTGCTAGTCTTTTAGCTGTAAAACTGGGCTTATTTGTATCTCCTCTTTCTGGTGCAATTGTCGGCTTAGTTATCTGGGCGACTTTCTTCTCTTTGATGATCTTACTTAGTTCTAAAGCAATTGGTTCTCTACTAGGTTCTGTTGCTAATACTGCTACTTCGGGGATGCAAGCGATATTAGGCACGGCTACAGCTGCTTTTGGTACTGGTGCAGCTAGTAAGCAGGTAATTAACACGGCTGAGGCTGCTGCTGCTGCGGTAAGAAAAGAATTGGGGATGGCGATCGATCCCGTATCCATGCGTGAGAATGTTGAAGACTTTTTACAGTCTGTTAAACCCGCAGGGATAGATGTAAATAAGATTGCCACAGATTTTGAGCAGTTACTGGACGATGAAAATTTACAAGAGATTGTCGATAGCGACAGTATTCGTAATATCGATCGCAATACCTTTGTTCAGTTAATCAGCGATCGCTCTGATTTATCCAAAAAAGATATAAATCGTATTGCTGATAAGTTAGAGTCTGTATGGAATAAAACTACTAGCAAGCTAATGCCCTCTAGTAATCCCATTAACGACTTTGCCAATTACCTCAAGACGGCTACCAAAGAACAACTTACAGGGACAGATTTTGGTAGCAAAATAGATTCTTTAGTAGACGAAATAGCTAAAACCAGGCACTCGCAATCGACTAATCCCTTAACTCAAGCAGCTACTATGAGCATGAATAGTCTAGCTAGTATGGTAATAGGACGTACTGACTTGACAGATATTGATGTTGATAAGATTGTTAATCAACTGCAAAAGCTTCAGGGGCATTTAGGAGAGCAAACTGATAAGGTAGCATCTCAAGTAGGACTTAAAGAAACTACTGAAACGACTGTACAGAAAGATATTAGAAACTATCTTCTTAATGCTTATCCTTGGCAACTCAAACAAAAAAATCTCGCTCGCCAATTCCGCAATTTGATTTACGATCCTGCTGCTGCTCCTCAAGCTGTAGCCTCCGATCTCAGACAAATCAATCGTGCTGATTTTGTGGATATCCTCAAGCAGAAAGGGATGCTGTCTCAATCTCAGATTCGTCATATTTCTAACTGGTTAGAAGCTATCCGCCTAGAAGTATTAGCGACAGCAGAAGCAGCCCAAGCCAGAGAAAAAAGCATCGAATTGATGGCTGAAGTAGAAGATTATCTAACTACTGCTGCCAAGGAAGAATTTACTCCTGAAAAAATCCAGATTAACTTCAAGCCAATCTTAGAAGACTTCGATGCTACTTACGAACAGTTAAGCACTCGTCTAGCAGTTTTAGACCGTCCTACTTTAGAGAGAATGCTAGAGTTGCGCGGTGATATGACCGAATTTGAAGCTTCTGCTATTGCGGGAGAATTAGAAATAGCACGAGATCGCGTTTTAGAAGAGGCTCAACAAAATCTTGGTCAGGCTAAAGCTATTGCAGAGAGACAATGGCTTAAAGTTCAGTCTTACCTCAGAGATACGGGTAAAGGAGAACTCAACCCCGATGGGCTCAAACGAGAATTAGAATTATTGCTTCATAATCCCCAGGCGGGAAGTTCCGCTTTAAGAGCAAGATTAGCTCGATTCGAGCGCGATACTCTGGTTCAGTTGTTATCTCAACGTCAGGATTTAACGGAATCACAAATCGAAGATACTATCGATACGGTTGAGAGCGTATGGATGCAAGTAAGCAACGCGCCCCAGAAATTAGTCGGTAAAGCACAAGAACAATATGACCAAGCTACATCGGCAATCGCTGATTACCTCCGTCGCACTGGTAAACCCGAACTCAACCCCAGAGGTATTCAAAGGGATTTAACTCTATTGTTAGATAATCCTAAATTGGGTTCAAAGGCTATTCGTCAACGTCTAGCAGCGATGGATCGCGATACCTTAGTACAGCTACTCGCACAACGCAGAGACTTGAGTGAAGATGATGTCAATCAAGTGATTAATGAGGTTCAATCTACTCTCCGAAGTATTGCTAAAGCACCTCGTCGTGCAGCTATTCGTATACAAGAAAAAGTTCAAGACTTTCAAACTGCGATCGCCGATTATCTCCGTTCTACCGATAAAGCAGAATTAAGTCCTGCAGGTATCAAACGAGATGTGGAATTATTACTTAACGATCCTCGCGCTGGTGCAGAAAGTCTCAAGGAAAGATTGGCACACCTCGATCGCGATACTTTAGTGGCATTATTAACTCAAAGAGAAGATATCTCGGAAGCCGATGTTAACCGTGTTGTAGACGAAATCTTAGCCGTTAGAGATAAGGTTTTAGCACAATTACAGATGGTGCAGGATAAAATCAAATCTGCACTCGCTCGCCTCCTGGCAAAAATCAAAGCCTATCTCAATAGCTTAGATCGTCCTGAACTAGCATACGACGGCATCAAACGAGATATCAATGTTTTATTTGACGATCCTCAAGCGGGTTTTAATGCCCTAAAAGACCGCTTTTCTCAGCTCGATCGCCATACCCTAGTTGCTGTGATGAGTTCGAGAGATGACATTTCTCAAGCTGATGCAGAACGGGTTATCAGACAAGTTGAACGAACTCGCGATCGAATTCTACAGCGTGCCGAACACATTCAAACTGAAGCTATGATCCGTTTAGAATCAGCTAAGAAATATACAGCCAGACAGGTAGAAGAAACTCGTAAAGCTGCTGCTACTGCTTCATGGTGGTTATTTTTTACTGCTTTAATTTCTGCGCTCGCCTCTGCTGCTGCTGGTGCATTGGGTGTTATGGGTTAGGTGAAGTCAAGAGCCAAGAGTCAAAAGTTTTAATTTTTCCAGACGTAGTTATTTATAGCTGCGTCTTTTTTATTAAAATTTCTGTCTTTAGAGAGATGATATCAAGAGTCAAAGTGCAGCATCATAAGGTGCTGTTTATTATTTTTTAGCTTTTTATAATCAAATCATTGATATTAAATCATGTATTACTAAAAAACTGATAATTATGATCCCCTCTTGGCTGGTAATTGGTATTATTACCTTTGCTGTTCCTCTTACTCTCAACCGTTTTATTGCTAGTAGAGATTTTCGCTGGTTTAAACGCTTGCGCCGTCCCGATTGGCTAACCATTGAATGGGCAATTCCTATCATTTGGACAGCAATTTTTATTTGTGGTGCATGGTCAGCTTATAACGTTTGGGAGGCTAATCCAGGTACTTTATCTACTTGGTTGTTGATGGGTTTTTATTTACTAGTAGAGACAGCAATTTCCCTCTATACATTGGTAATGTGTAAAATCCGCAGCTTAAAAGTAGGAACGATTATTGGTGGGACTGGCTTTTTTTTAGGAGCAATTTTAGCGGTAATAGTTTTACCCATATCTACTACTGCATTTTGGTTGTTAGTTCCCTATTTACTCTGGAGTCCAGTAGGAACTTTTGTCACATGGCAAATGATGGAGTTAAACCCAATGGATGCCTAATTTTTAATTCCTTCCCTCTAACTTTTGACTTTTTCCCGAATAAAAGCCATGACAGTATTACTCAGTCTCAATCCTCGATATATTATCTACATTAGATACATTTTGAGGAAAATCAATCGTAAGCTTCATCTCAAACAACTTTGGGATCAAGACAACGGAAACTGGCATTGGGTTAAGGAAAAAGCCACCCCCATCGCTAGTCTCAATCGCAGTCTGTGGCGTTTATCAGTTCCTTCCTTTAGCTTTCATTTCATGCTGGGACTATCAGCAATGATTGCTACCTTGGGGCTACTCGCTAACAGTGTCGCTATTATTATTGGGGCGATGATTATTGCACCTTTAATGGGTCCAATTGTAGGGATGGCTTATTCTGTAGCCATGGGGAATCGGAAGCTATTGCGTCGCTCTAGTTTAACAGTTTTAAAAGGTATAATTTTAACTATTTTGGCTTCTTGGCTTACAGCTTCCCTGATTGGCTTGGAAACCGCAGATTCTGAGATACTTTCTCGTACTAATCCAACTTTAATCGATTTTGGCATTGCTATGGCAGCAGGGATGGCGGGTGCTTTTGCGAATACTCGTCGCAGCATTTCTGATGCCATACCAGGAGTGGCGATCGCTGTAGCTTTAGTGCCTCCTCTTAGTGTAGTAGGTATCGGTTTAGGATTGGGAGAACCAGAGATCGCTATCGGTGCATCGCTATTATTTTTAACTAACTTAATCTGTATTATCTTTTTCGGTAGTTTAGTCTTTTTATTTCAGTCTTACGGTAATATCGAGCGCGCTAAAAAAGGACTAGCTATGTCTACTGCGGTAATGTTTTTCCTCGGTGTTCCCTTGACTTTATCGATGCGAGAGTTGATTATCAAAAAAAATGTACGTTATCAGATCTCAAATTTAATTGTTTCCGAAACAAAAACTTTTGCCAACACTGATATTAAATTGATTAGTGTTGTCCCAAAAAAAGACTATCTAAAGGTAGCAATAGAAATTGCTGCACCATTTGACTCGCTCTCTCAAAAGCAAGTCGATCTCGTGAGAAACTTTCTTGCTGAGAATATCGGTAAGCCAATTGACTTGGAAGTTACAGTTATTCCCGTAAAAATTTTAGAGTCTACCAACCCAAAATAGTATTTAACATTCGAGTAAATGAATTTTGTTAGCGATCCCGATATTACAGTCAAAATTGACAAAATGAAGCGCAGAGTGCGCTGGCAAGAAGCTTGTATTAAAGAAAAAGCGATCGCTCAAACTAAATTAGTCATTAATGATGAGAATACAGATAATCCTAATTTCTCTTTCTTAGTTATCGGGGATAGTGGTTGTGGCTCCCACCTTAAACATCATCCCCAACGCAAAATAGCTGAAATGATGCTGCAACATCAACAAGAGTGTAGCTTGATTCTCCATACTGGTGATGTAGTGTATCAAGTAGGTTCTAGGGAATACTATCACGATAATTTTATTAGTCCCTATCGAGAATTTTTAGTTGGCGGAGAAAACCCTAAACAACTTGAATACGAGTGCCTGACCTTTAAATTACCTTTTTTCCTAGTTCCTGGCAATCACGACTATTACGATTTACCCCTGATTTACGGCATACTGGCACAGGCTACTTGGTTGCCTCGTCGTCTGTTGCGAGGCAGAATCGATTTAGATGTGGGTTGGCATGGCTCAGATTGTGGAGATGCTTATGCTAGGGCATTTCTAGATTATCTAGTTGATATTAAAAGTCAAACAAATTTAGAACGACATTTAGATACTCACTATACTACTAAACATACAGGCGATCGCTGTTTGCACTATCAACCTGGTAAATTTACTCGTTTACCCAATCGCTACTATACTTTTCGCTATGGTGGAATTGATTTTTTCGCAATAGATTCCAATACCTTTAATCAACCCTCATACATACCCGATACAGAAGCAGGGAAAACTAAGCGAGTCCAATTGTTAGCCCGTCAAAGTGAATTGGAAGAGCGAGAAAACAAGATTCAGTCAGCAATGGATCGACTCGCTCGCCATAACCCCGAAGATGCCGAACAGCTAGACGATTATTACGCTAAATTAGAACATATTGAAGAAAGTCAGCGAGATATCGAAAAACAGCTAAATAAACACCAAGAAATAACCGACTGGGAACAATTAGAATGGCTTAAAGCTAGTTTAATCGCCTCCTGGCAAGATAAAACCGTAAGAGGCAGAATTATTTTTTTACATCATCCCCCCTACGTTACCGAAACTACCAAATGGAATCAGGGACAGACTTTGGCGATTCGCGATCGCTTGCGTCAGGTATTTGATGATGCGGTTAAAAATATAGGTGCATTACCTGAAGGACGGTCTGTAGTAGATATCGTTATCTCAGGTCATGCTCACTGTATGGAATACCTTTACACTAAAGATACGGGATATGCCGACTCACATATTAATTGGATTGTCTGCGGTGGTAGCGGTCATAGTTTGCGCCGTCAACGAAGAGAAGGTAAGGTATTATTTCAAGATGCCGATTTAGATTCTCAACCTATCGGTCAATCTAATTTATATTTAGGACGTAATGGTAGCGGAAAAGATAAAAAACGACCCTATTCATTTTTACGCATTGATGTCCAAGCTGGGAATAAACCTCAGTTTACTGTTAAACCCTATGTGGCTGAATGGCATCAACGTCAATGGAATGAATACGCGCTCGACCCTTTTACTATTTAATTTTTGTCTAACTGATTGCTAAGGGTAAGGTCGCCTATTTTGCCCGCCAGAATTAACTTTTTTTTTACTCTTGGGACAGACCGATCTACATAATGAAGCAATGGTTAAAAGAAGCGATCGCTAATCCTTGGCTGAGACGATACATATTAATTGGGTATGCAGCCAAAGGAACTGTGTATCTATCAATTGGCATCTTTGCAGTTCAAGCAGCAGTCATTTCGGAGCGACAAGCAGCAGGAACATATCTTACTCTGACTTGGCTAGCAGCTCAGCCATTGGGAAAGTTGCTAGTTTGTTCGATCGCAATTGCTTTAACAGGATATGTATTGCGAAGATTACTTCAGGCAATACTAATACCAGGAGAGCAAAATTCCTTTAGTTTAAAGCGCATTTTACAACGCCTCGGTTATATAATGAGCGGTTTGAGCTACGCTGGCGTTGCGTATTCTGCGCTCAATATAGTTTTTGAATTGGGAGAATACGACGATACTATTGAAGACTTGGTAAACCAACTATTCGAGCAACCCATAGGAGAATGGCTGATTTTTCTGGGGGGTATCGCTGTTACAATTATCGGCTTTTCTTATATCTATGGAGCTTATAATGGTTCTTACATTAGTGAATTTCAGTCTTCTGATATTCACCATCGATTAGAGAAATGGGCTACGCGCATCGGCCAACTGGGTGTAGCTGCTAGGGGCATTGCTTTCATTTTGACTGGTATTTTTTTGATTCAGGCTGCTATTTCGGGAAATTCAGAACTTGCAGGTGGACTGCAAAATGCTTTTAGGGTGCTGGCAACAAAGCCTATGGGGTCGCTGTGGTTAGGACTAATTGGTGTAGGTTTGATTTGCTATGGACTGTATATGTTTGTTGCTGCTGGATATCGACGTTATGCCATTAGATAAAAAATTATGGCTCAAAGCGATCGCCTGCTTGACTGTGGTGATTCTATCAGCTTGTGCCAATAGTTCTCAATCCCCCATCGCAGTCGAAAAAGGCGGTTTAGTAGACGTAGCAGAAATAACCCAAAATGTCGAAAGCTTTATCGGTCACTCTGTATTAGTTCGCAATGATGTTAAAGAAACAATAGGAAAAAGAGGTTTAATCTTAGATAAAGATCGAGTCTTTAGTGGCGAAACCATTTTAGTTATAAATACATCTAAAATACCCTCAATATTTTCCAGCGATAAAACTCCCGAAGTTTTAGTTAGTGGCAAAGTAGAACGATTGACTTTAAGCGATCTCGAACCGAAGTATGGTTTAAATCTCGACTCCAGCCTCTATACTCAATACGAAGGAAAGCCTGTAATTATTGCTACATCGCTGCTACTTTCACCAGATCCAGAAGATTTAACTCGCAATAGCGAAATTTATTATGGTAAGCAGTTAGCAATAAAAGGGGAAGTAGAAGATATAAAAAGCTATGGTGTATTTGAACTCGATGAAGAACGAGTATTTGGCGGAGAAGATTTATTAGTAGTGCAACTTAAGCCTAGAATTGAACTTGAGGACGAACAGACAGCGATCGTCTATGGTGTATTGCGTCCACTTATTGCGGTTGAGTTGGAACGAGATTACGATTTAGGTTGGGATTTATCGATTCAAAAACAGATTGAAGCCGAGTATTCTCAAAAACCCGTCTTAGTCGCCGAAAAAATCCAACTTTTAAAATAATAGGTGTCTTATTTTCTGAGCTAAGGAATGACAATTCAGCTATTTTTAATTGCCTGAATTGTTTTCTGATGATTTTTTTGAGTTTAAACCAGAGTTATTTAGCAATTGCGAGAATCAAATTTATCTCAAAGATAATCTCCTTTTTCCTTCCTCTGATAGAAGTAATTTTCCTCGAACTAGCTTAAAGTGCTGACATAGATATATTTTTTAACGAAAAGCTAACAGCTAATAGCTAATAGCTAATTTTAAAAGGATGTCGAGCTCATGGTTTCCTATTTTGATAAATCATCTCCTATAATTCCCCCCGCAGCAAAATCTATTTATATCGACGGGAAGAAATATCCTCTCTCCGAACAGGTTATTAAAAATATCGAGACAATCATCGGGTTTCAAGCCAAACAGGAACAAAAGTTACCCATGCGCGAGCGAATTATCGAAAAAATAGCTGCTTTTTTTGGCAAGTCAGAGTTTTTATACTTGCAGCTATTATTCTTTATTAGTTGGTCAATGTGCAGTCATCTAGCACCGCAGCTATTACCCTTTGGTTTACCCCAGTTCGATTTGCAAGAGATGGGAATAGATATTGCTGCATTACTTATTGCTACGGGGGTATTGGTGCAACAGAGTCGTCAAGATAAGCTAGCAGAACAGCGATCGCATTTAATTTTACAGATCAACCTGCTGACAGAACAGAAAATTGCCAAATTAATCGAACTGATGGAAGAATTACGTATCGACCTTCCTAATATACGCGATCGCCATGACTGGGAAGCACAAATTATGCAGCAAGCAACCGACCCTCAAATTGTTCTCAATATCTTACAGGAAAATTTGGAGCAAGCTGAAACAGAATTATCGTAAAAGCTTATAGCTACTAGCTATTGAATCGAATTTCTCTCTCCAGACAGAACCAATTAGATTCAAATTTGCTTAGAGTATAATAAAACTCTATATGTATAGATAACATGACTCGTTCTGCTTGTTTAATTTTTAATCCTGTTGCTGGACAAGGCAATGCGGAGCAGGATTTAGCTACTATTAAAAGTATTTTAGAGCCAGAATTTAATTTAGATATTCAATTTACGACCAAAGAAGTTAGCGGCGGTGAATTAGCTCGCAAAGCTGTAGAAAACAACGCTGAGATCATCATTGCTTCTGGGGGTGACGGTACGGTTTCAATGGTGGCTGAAGCTTTGGTAGGAACAGATATTCCTCTAGGTGCGATCGCTAGAGGTACAGCTAATGCTTTTGCTAATGCGTTGGGTATTCCTGACACCATAGAAGCTGCTTGCCAAGTAATTATTGATGGTGTAACCAAAAAAGTTGATGCGGGAATGTGCAATGGCAAACCAATGATTTTGCTGGCAGGGATTGGTTTTGAAGCGGAAACCGTAGAGGATGCCGATCGTGAGGCGAAAAAACGCTTAGGAATGCTAGCTTACATATTATCAGGATTGAAGCAGCTACGAGAATTTGACAAGTTTGAAACTATCATCGAAACCGATGACAAAATAATTACGGTAGAAGCTAACGCCGTTACTATTGCTAATGCTGCGCCTCCTACTTCTATCTTGGCTCACGGCACAGCAGGAGTAATCTATGACGATGGCTTACTAGATATAACTATTATTGCCCCAGAAAGCAGAGCAAGCGCGATCGCCATCTCCTATCATCTTCTGCAAAGTGCTAGTAACGATGAGGCAGCAGAAAGAGATGATATTGGCTATTTGCGAACCAAATGGGTAAAAGTAACCACAAATCCACCTCAAAAGGTTGTTTTAGATGGCGAGATAATCGGAAATACTCCCATTGAGGTTAAATGTATCCCTGGAGGCTTAACGGTATTTGCCCCAGCCGAACAAATAACTCAAGCCGAAGAAAAACTCGAACATCTTTCAGGCATAGAGATAGAAATTAAACAATGACCTCTATCTATTTAATTTGATAGATACATCAAATCTGCTTTTAGATAGAAGAATAAATTTTAAAAAATCGATATTCTAATTACAACAAGTAAAAACATAAATTAATTAAAAAATTTAGGAGCAAGATATGGGTATTTTAGCTTGTTTAGTTTTAGGATTAATTGCAGGTGCATTAGCAAAATTAATTTATCCAGGTCATCAAGGCGGTGGTATTTTTGCCACTATAAATTCTTGATGATATATGGCTACAGATTCCCAAGCCTGTTCCAATAATTCGGGAGCATCGGCATAGAGAGAATCGGGATAGTTATCTCTAAATTCTCCGATCGAGACGGCTAATTTGGGCTGACTTAATTTACCTTTAATAATGCGCTCGCTAAAAAAGAACCATTCCAAGTCGTTAATCGGGGCAATAATAGTCAAAATAATTTCCCCTAGCTGCCATCTGTTTACTTCTTTCTCTGGCATTCTGTGATGACGGTAAACTGTATAAGTTTTAGCAGTTAACCAGTTCATTAACTGATAACAGTCATCTTGAATTTCTTTGATTTCAAATAAACCAATAAAATTATGATGCCAACGATTTAAAAGAACGCGGTCTTTTTCTGATAAGTCTTTTGCCTGTTCGATAAATATATTTAAAGGAGTTTTATTTTCTACTTTTCCTTCTGTAAGAAAGCGAGCGATGGTTAAATTATGATGTTTAATACCATAACTATTTTTCTGGCCTTTTTTGGCTGCATAGGTTTCTAAGGCTACAGCTATTTCTCCTTCAGCGTCATAGACAAAATCTACCAAAGTTTGTTTGAGCTTTAATGCTGCTTCTATAGTTTCTTGCATAGATATTTCTAACTAATAAATAAGATCGTCTTATGATACCTACAACTATTCGATAGAACATCTAGTCGAAGATAGATTTTCTGCCATACAATTATTAATTTTTAAGGCTTAATTACAATTAATTGCGCTATTGTAAAGGTTGTACTGAAAAGTAAACTTTACTCAGATTATTCTCTCCTCAACCAAATATTTAAGAGCAGAGAGCGATTTGACCTAAAACAACCTGACGATCCAATTTACATTAGTGCAGATACTCCACTAATATAATTGCGTTTTTTTTTACATCAGCTAGTAAAGGTAAAAAATGAACGTAAAACCCTATCGTCAAAGAATTAAAGCCGAGAATTCTAACGCCCCCATTATTTTCGTTGTAGAAGATGACGAAGATAACTTACTCTTTATTTCTCACGCACTAATTTTTTTAAACCATAATTTTATTACAGCAGACAAAGGACAAGATGCCCTAGATTTAGCAACTAAATATGAGATAGATCTAGTTCTTCTCGATTTAGTATTGCCAGATAAAACCGGGTTTGAGGTAGTTAGTCTTCTTAAACAAGATAAATTAACAAAATATATGCCTATTATTGCGATTTCCGCTCTAGTTAAAAAACAAGACATAGAACGAGCTTTAGCCGTTGGTTGTGATGATTATCTAAGTAAACCTTATCTCATTGACGACCTGGAACGGAAAATTCGCCGTTATTTACCTCAATCTTTTTTAAGTATAAGTAAGATTTTTCCAGAGCTAAGACGATCGTCAGAGCTATTTTGTACCTAAAATTGTTAATTACTTTATTTTTGGCTAAGGTGGCAGATAATCTGGTTTGAGGGGGATTTAAAAGGATAATAAGGGGTCTAGCAGTACCAGACCCCTTGTAAAACAAATAAAATGATGATGTATTAGTCGAGTGCTTTTTTGATATTATCCTTAACGTTTTCTACACTGTGTTGCACTTGAGCTTCTGCTTGTTTTTCTCTGCCTTCAGTTTTGTCTTGAGGATTACCAGTAACTTCGCCTATTGCCTCTTGAATTTTTCCTTCAACGTTTTTAGCAGTGGCTTCAACTCTATTTTCGATACTCATTTTTGTTAACCTTTTAGATATCAAGTTTGTTTCAACGATATCGACTGTTTTGACACTTTCCATCTATCAAAAGGTTGATTGAATTTGACTCTTACATAGAATTATGTAATTCTCTTATCTTTTAACCTTCTACACGCGAGCGAGTAGTAAAGTATCAGTTTAGTAAATGTTTAATTTTCGTGACAATAAAAATTTGAGCTTCATCCTATTGATAGATGTTTTTAAATTTACACACTCAATATACTCGCAATTAAAACCCAAGTATTGTTTTCTGGGGTAATTTAATATGGCAAGTTTAATAGAATTCAAATTATTCGCTCCCTATAATAAGAAGGCTGCCGTTATCGGCTCTTTTTCAGATTGGCAACCAGTAGAAATGAAAAAAGGCGATGATGGTTATTTTAGGACTAAAATTGAACTCAAAGATGGAGAATACGAATATAAATTTCGGGTTCGTTCTCTAAGTTGGTTTTTAGAACCAGATGAATGGGTAGAAGTAGTCGATCCTTATGCTGTAAATATCGCGCCAGAAAGCCAAAATGGTACGATAACCATTAAAGATGGCAAAAAAATAGTCGATACCTATGTTTGGCAACATGATGACAAACCATTACCCTCAGACCATGAATTAGTTATTTACGAACTGCACATTGGCGATTTTTCAGGTGGTGAAGACGATCCTAAAGCACGAGGCAAATATCAGCACGTCATTGAGAAACTGGATTACTTGCTAGACTTGGGTATTAATGCGCTCGAACTAATGCCAGTTAAAGAAAACCCTGGTACTTATAGTTGGGGTTATAGTCCACAACATTTCTTTGCTGCTGAATCTAATTATGGTACTACCTACGAATTAAAAAATCTGATTGATGAATGTCATGGGAAAGGTATTCGGGTACTTATGGATGGAATTTATAACCACTCCAACACTGAATGCCCTCTTACTCAAATAGATCATGACTACTGGTTTCATCATTCCCCTACCGATCCCGACAATAGTTGGGGTCCCGAATTTAACTACGAACACTATGACGAAAATTTAGACCTTAAACCCGCCTGGAAGTATATTGGCGATACCGTAGATTTTTGGATTAATGAGTATCACATTGACGGTATTCGCTACGATGCAGCCAGACAAATCGACAACTACGATTTTATGCATTGGATTGTGGATAAAGCAAAAGAAAAGGCAGGAATAAAACCCTTTATTAATATTGCCGAACACATTCCTGAAAATACAGCTATTACTAATCTTGAAGGACCAATGGATAGCTGTTGGCACTATAGCTTTTACTATACCGTAATCGAGCATATTTGTGGCGATCGCTACAATCCAGAAGAACTCAAAGACGTTATCGATTGTAAGCGTCAAGGCTTCATGGGTGCCACCAATGTAGTTAATTACATCACTAACCACGACCACAAACGAGTAATGGTAGAGTTGGGTAATCGAGGTATTGTCGGCGAAGCTGCTTTCAAACGAGTTAAGCTAGCCGTAGTTTTATTGATGACTGCGGTTGGTATTCCGATGGTGTGGATGGGTGAAGAATTTGGGGACTATCAACCATTAAATCAAGAAGCTAGTAAAATCGATTGGACGTTACTGGCTGGAGACAACAATAAACATCTCTTTGCACACTACAAAGGTTTAATTAATTTACGCAAAAACAATCACGCACTATATACTGAAAATATTGAATTCTTCCACGAAGACCCAAAATCAAAGGTAATTGCTTACACTCGCTGGAATGATGAAGGTTCTCGCGTAGTAGTAGTAGCTAACTTTTCCGACCAGTATTTAGCTGGCTATGCTGTTCCTAATTTCCCTGCCGATAGTACTTGGCATGAGTGGACTGGTAACTACGACATCGAAGCTGGTAACGGTCAAATTCTAATCGATTTACCTGAATACGAAGCGCAAGTTTTTGTCAAATAAAGCTTCAAGCCGTTAGCTAATAGCTATTAGCTCAAAAATATTTTCTCTATCTTTAGATAGATGCAAATAAATCTATAAATTTTTTATTTATTACCTTAGAAAGATTCTTAATAAATTTCTTTCTGATAATTTTAGATAGTAAATGTTTTTTAACAGCATAGAAATATTCGAGGAGAATTTATCATGACAACTAGCAAGGTCACAAAACAAGCATATCAAGAAAAAGTTAAAGCCCAACTGGATAAATTTAATGCTAAAATTGATGAGCTAAAAGCTAAAAGTGAACAAGCTAAAGCTGATGCCAAAATAGAGTACCAAGATAAAATGGCAGAGCTTTACACAAAGAGAGATGCTGCTCAAGCAAAATTCCAAGAATTGCAGCAAACTAGTGAAGAAGCTTGGACAGAAATGCAACAAGGTTTTGAGAAAGCTTGGACGGAGATAAACAAAGCCTGGGAAACTGCTATAGCTAAGTTTCAATAGAAAAATTACTAGAGTCAAATAAAAATAATAACCGCCCCAAAAAATGGACATTATAAGGATTATTTGTGCAATATTTTTACCACCTTTAGGTGTGTTTTTACAGACAGGGTTTAGCACCCAACTAGCAATTAATATTTTGTTGACATTACTAGGATATATACCTGGAATTGTTCATGCCATATGGATAATTGCCAAAGAATAACCAAATTTTAGGAAGGCAATTAATGTACTTCCTTCTTACCTCTTTCTTTTTACCTCTTCCTTTATATGAACCAAATATTAGATACAGTTGTAAACAGTCTACAAGATTTACTGGGTAGTGCCATCAAAATATTTCCAGCAATTATTACGGCATTAGTTATTATTATGCTGACTCGCTATGCAGCTCAGTTTACTAGAAATATTGCTGACCAAATAGGCAAAAAGACTTTACAAAGTAGATCCTTACAATTTCTGCTTTGTAAAACTGCTCATGTTACTACCTGGATAGTAGGCATTATCTTTGCTTGTGTAGTCGCTTTTCCTGGTTTACGTTTGGGTGATATTATTGCTACCTTGGGACTAGGTTCTGTAGCTATTGGTTTTGCGTTTCAAGATATCTTTAAAAATTTCCTATCGGGAATTTTGATCTTAATTCAAAGACCATTTAGAATTGACGATCAAATTATAGTTGGTGATTATGAAGGTACGGTAGAACGGATTGATATTCGTGCTACTAAACTTCGTACCTATGATGGCGAAAGAGTTCTGATACCTAATTCAGAGGTTTTTACTAGCGCAGTTAGAGTAAGGACTGCTTTTAATCAACGTCGTACCGATCTAGCAGTAGGAGTAGATTACAATACCTCTTTACCTGAAGCTAAACGTATTTTACAAAAAACTATTGAGAATGTAGAGGGAGTTTTAGATAACAAGCCTCCAGAAATAGATTTAGTGGGATTTGGTGATAGTTCGATCGACTTTATTGTCCGCTACTGGACTAATCCCAGACAACCCCAGGTAAGACAAGTGCAAACTAGAGCAATAATGGCAATTAAAGAAGCTTTAGATGCTGCCGATATCGGTATTCCTTATCCTATTCGCACCCTTTATTTTTACAATCAAGATAAGTACAATGATTATATTCCTTCTAGTACTGACAATAATCATGCTAGAGGAAGCGAGCGAAATTATGCTGACTCAATTAAGTAATATTAGTTATCAAAACTAACAAGAGAATTAGTCAAGAGTCAGAATAGAGTCAAAATCTAAAATGTACGCTCTGAAAAGAGGCATTTGTTTATTCAAATGCCTCTTGAATTGTCTATTTTATCCCTAAAATAATCCTATAGTTGTGATGTTGTATCGGGAGCTATCTCTATACCTTTTTGATTTTCTTTTACTATTTTTTGGTCAGTAATTAAATCATCTAATTCCTTGACATTTACGCCAATTTGTTGACAAGCTTCGATTAACTTTTCTCTAAACAAAGCAATATTTTGGTCATAACCAGATTGTTGGGCAGCAACGGCGATTCCTTGTTTAGCATTTGCTTTAGCACAGTCAATTAATTCTATTCCTTGAAGCATATTTTCTGTAGTTAATTTGATTGTGGTTGCTATATTTGCACAGGTTTTAAAAATCATATTTTTCTGATGTCTGACATTAATTAGCCACTGTGCTTAAACTTTTTGACTCAGCAACTTTATTGTCAGATTCAGTTTTTTTAATGTGCTTTTCTAATATTTCTAAATTACGAATATTTGCTTTAAAATAGGCATCAAAAATATCACCAGCTACGGGAACAGAACCGATAGCCGTTTCTATTGCTACGTTTTTAATCATCTCAAATATTTCTGCTCTTTCTAGTCCAAAACGAGCAGCAAGATAGATCATATAGGCAGAAATAACCGCAGTAATTAGATCGCCACCACCAGGAATAAATCCCCAAATTGGATCTAATCCCAAGCGAATTTTGGTACCAGGAATACCAATAGCCGTATCCAAAAGATTAGCTATCTTACGAATTCTTTTCAGATTTTTTAGCTGTTGAATTTTATTCATTAAATCAGTCTTATAGACATTTTTTGTTCATCTTAGAGAGATAACTTATTTTTTTCTTCTCTCTCTGGTTAGATTTGATTCAAATTATAAATCTCTTGATAGACCAGATCTAATATCCTAGTTATAGATTTTTAAGCGCGAGTGCCCCCCTTCTTCCTTCTTGCTTTTTAAATCGCTATCTGTCTTAAGTTAGACGCTTTTAGTTTAGGTATCCCACTAGCATCTAGAAAAAGCAGTAAAAAGAGCGAGTGCTCTGAATAGAGAGAAGAATTTACCGTGGTAGATAACAATCAAAAAGTTTTAACCAATGCTGCTGGTATTCCCGTACCCAGCAATACAGTATCTAAATCCGTCGGCAAACAAGGGCCACTTTTACTCGAAGATTATACCCTTCTAAAAAAGATGGCGCACTTCAACCGCGAACGCATTCCTGAAAGGGTGGTTCATGCCATTGGTTCTGGTGCATACGGGACTTTTACCGTTACCGATGATATTACCAGATACACTAAAGCCAAACTATTCTCTGAAGTTGGCAAGCAAACAGAGATATTTGCTCGTTTCTCGACCGTAGCTAAGTCCAAAGGCGGTTCGGATATTTATCGCGATCTTAGAGGTTTTGCCGTCAAGTTTTATACTGAAGACGGTAACTGGGATATGGTGGGTAATAACACTCCTATCTTTTTTATGCGCGATCCGATTAAGTTTATGGACTTTATTCGCTCGCAAAAAGAGCATCCCAAAGAACACTGGCGACATGACCAGATGTGGTGGGATTTTTGGTCTTTAACCCCCGAAACTATTCATCAGGTATTATGGTTAATGGGCGATCGCGGTGCGCCTATGGGATGGCGACATATGAATGGTTATGGTAGCCATACTTTTAGCCTAATTAACGAAGCCAATGAGCGTATTTGGGTTAAATTTCACTTCAAAACCGACCAGGGTAATAAATTCTTTACTGACGAACAATGGCGCAAGCTGCAGGGCATCGAACCCCGTTGGGCAGCTAAAGATTTATATAATGCCATTGAAGAGGGGAACTATCCTTCTTGGACAATGCACATTCAAACTATGACCGACGAACAGGCACAGAATTTTAAGTGGAATCCTTTTGATTTAACTAAATGGGTAAATGTAGCGAAGAAGTTATTAAAGACCAAATGCAGCTATTCCGCAACGTTTCTCCAAAATTAGCAGATAAAGTGCAACAAGCTATCGTGCTTCACGAACCACCCAAACCAGAACCGAAACCTGCAACGGTTTAAATTCAAGCTTTACATGCAAATCGGTAGGGGTTTGGCATGCCAAACCCTTATTCAATAAATATTTAACATTAATTATGAACGAATCAAATAACTGGCTCGATACTTCTTTAACCATTTATTCGGGAATGCCTCATTGGCCTGATAATCCTCCTGTCAGCATCGAGCCTAGTCAATGTCTAGCACACAGAGATGTATGCAATGTTTCTAAGCTTACTATTGGAACACACACGGGAACGCACGTAGACGGAATTAATCACTTTATTAAAGGTGGTATGGGTGTCGAGCGAATGCCCTTGGAGGCAACTATTGGTAAAGCCAGAGTTATTGAAATTAAAGACCCAGAACAAATTAAAGTTGCCGAAATCGAACCTTATGATATACAGGCGGGAGAAAGAATTTTATTTAAAACCCAAAATAGCACTCATGCTTTAAAAGTTGAATAAATTAAGTAATAAGTTATTAGTAAATAATGCTTGAATCTATTATCAATACAATTAACTCCCTCGGTTATGTGGGAATTGCTTTATTAATGGCGTTAGAAAATTTAGTTCCGCCGATTCCTTCAGAGTTAATCATGCCTTTAGCGGG
>JASJDJ010000016.1 GCA_030065635.1 Xenococcaceae cyanobacterium MO_188.B32 | reverse complement strand
GAATACCAGCTAATTCTGCCTTATAGAAAATGAAATTTTCCAGCTGAAAGTAACACCAAAAATCTCGGTTTTGAGCGGCATCAGACTTATTCTTTTTTCTCTGTTTAGAGGTTTTTCTAAGATTAGATAAGTCTTCTAACTTGAAAAATGGAAGTTTTAAAGTGAGAGAAGTTGTTGCCATGAAGATATCCTACAGTAGTTCGCAGGATAAATCAAGTTCAAAAGATACAGGGCATTAAAATACATGAAACTAAATTTGTCCAATTACTTATTGCTTAGTCCCTACTACCTTTTCAATCTATTTATTACTTTTAGTTATTATCTTGCCAGATGATTAAGCAAAAAGATTCAGCAAAACTTGGCAGACAAGATTGGATTGATACAGGGCTAAAAGTACTGGCTACAAGTGGGATAGAAGGGATCCGAGTAGAACTACTGGCTAAATTAATGAATGTAACCAAAGGTAGTTTTTATTGGCATTTTAAAAATCGAGAAGAGTTATTGTGCGCCCTCTTAAAAGAATGGAGTAATCTCGATACCGATAAGATTATCGAACAGCTTGAAACTACAGGGGGTGATGCCAGTAGCAAACTCCTGAATTTGTTTGAACTTTGTTGTCAAGATGATGGTCTATTAGAAAAAGCAATTCGGGCTTGGGCAACTAATGACCCGAAAGCTGCTAGTATTCTCGCCCAAGTCGATCGACGTCGCTTAGACTATACGCGAGATTTATTTCTACAAATTGGTTTTACTCCGTTTGAAGCAATGGTACGCGCTCGCATGGCTTATTATGCTGCGCTCGGTGAATATACTCTAGGAAAGAATCGAATCGATCGAGAAGAAAGGTTAGCTCAAATAAGACTTCAACATAGGATTTTGACCCATAAAAATTAATCTTCAACCGATCGCTGATTAAAATTGTTGCCTCATTTTATCCAAACGGTTTTGATATTGACAAATTCGTGTATACCTTGAATACTTAATTCTCTGCCGTATCCAGAGCGTTTAATACCACCAAAAGGCAAACGAGGATCGGATTTGACTAGACCATTAATAAATACTGCCCCTGCTTCAATATCTTTAATCAGTCGATCGCGCTCTTGTGGATTAGTCGTCCAAGCACTTGCCCCTAGTCCAAAAGGAATATCATTAGCAAGTTCGATGGCTTCATCGATATTTTTAACCCGAAATAGCAAAGCAACGGGACCAAAAAACTCTTCTTTAGCTGTAGGAGAATCAAGAGGAATATCGGTCAAAATTGTAGGAGGATAGAAATTTCCAGGGCGATCGCTTAGAGGTTTTCCCCCAATTAATATTTTTGCTCCTGCTTGGACGCTAGTTTGTACCTGTTGGTCTAAATCTGTCAAAATTGCGGAAGTTGCTAGAGGACCGATATCAGTATCTTCTGACATAGGATCGCCTACTTTAAGTGCTTGGAATTTAGTTATTAATTCCTCTGTAAACTCATCGGCGATTGCTTCAGCTAAGATAAATCTTTTGGCAGCTATACAAGATTGACCATTATTTAACATTCTCGCGGTGACAGCGGTTGCTACCGCCGATTCTAGATCGGCACTTTCTAGCACAATGAAAGGATCGCTCCCACCTAACTCTAAAACTGTTTTTTTAATCTGTTTTCCTGCTGCTGAAGCCAAGCTTGCTCCTGCTGGTTCACTGCCGGTTAGGGTAGCAGCTTTAACGCGATCGTCTTCGATAACTGCCTTAACTTGCTCTGCACCAATAAGTAGGGTTTGAAAGGCTCCTGGCGGAAAACCTGCTTGCTGGATAATATCTTCAAGAGCTAAAGCACATTGGGGAACATTAGAAGCGTGTTTCAGTATGCCTACATTTCCTGCCATTAAAGCTGGTGCAGCGAAGCGGAATACTTGCCAAAAAGGAAAATTCCAAGGCATTACTGCTAAGATTACGCCCAAAGGATGATAAGAAACAAAACTTTCACTAGCATCGGTAGCAACTGAAACGTCTGCTAAAAATTTGGGTGCTTTTTCTGCATAGTAACGACAGACTAAAGCACATTTTTGCACTTCCGCGATCGCGCTTTTAATCGGTTTGCCCATCTCTGTCGTCATTATACGGGCATACTCGAGTTTGTTTTTCTCTAAAATCTCTGCTGCTCTATTGAGCCACGCACTTCGCTGAGCGAAGGAAGTTTTACGATATTGTTTAAAAGTTGAATCTGCTAGAGCTAGCTTTTTATCTATTTCTGCGCTAGTTAACGGTGTAAAAACTTTTAACTTTTCGGCTGTTGTAGGGTTAATTGTCGAGATTGCCATATTTACTCTTACCCCTATTATCTTTTTAGAGCTAGTTACTATACCTCTAGGCTAATCCCTACTTTAGTTGGAATAAATTTTTATTAGAGAAATCTTAACAAATAATATTATTGCTCTATAGATAAAGAGCCAAATTAGCGATACCTTGATTATCATCTGCGCTCATGTAAGATTCTAATTGAGCCAATTTCATTTCTTTTCTCTCATCAAAAGTATTTACTTCTCGTTCTTTTCCTCGTACTTGTTCGTTTTTATGAGGAATGTGTGCTAGTCCTAAAAAACTTAGTAATACGCTCATGTCTTTACTTTCAATTAGTTTTGTATATCAACATATTGGCTTTTATCTATCACAAAAGCTAGAGAGAAAATACAGATTTTTTTAAATCAAGTTAGTCTGAAATTTGCTTATATTTTCCTAAGTAGTTATGAAGAGTTAAATATTTAATCTCTAATACCTAAATTTGATTATTTTTTTTCAGTATTTACTCTTGATTTTGACTAAAAATGACAGAAAAGATCCCTACAGATATTTTAGTTGTTGGTGATAGTACTGGTGGCACAACTGCTGCTATTCAAGCTGCACGTTGTGGAGTTAAAACAGTTTTAGTGACTGAATTGGCTTGGCTAGGGGGAATGTTAACCACAGCAGGAGTATCTGCCCCCGATGGCAATGAATTAGCTGCTTGGCAAACAGGAATATGGGGAGAATATTTGCGATCGCTACAACAAAGACAACCAGGAGGATTAGATAATGCTTGGGTTAGTATGTTTACTTACCATCCTCGTATTGGTGCCGAAATATTAGCTAATTGGGTAGAAGAACTACCTAACTTAAAATGGATAGTAGGCTATGTACCTGTAGAAGTATATCGGCAACAAAATAGAATTATAGGAGTTAGATTCGCCAGTAAACCTAGCCAGGGAAAACGCCTGACTGATTTTATCGTCGAAGCCAAGATTACTATTGATGGTACAGAATTAGGAGATTTACTTGCTCTAGGTGAAATACCCCATCGTTGGGGATGGGAAATGCAAACAGAATTTAAGGAACCTTCTGCTCCTATTATTATTAATAAATTAACTACTAAATATCCTATTCAAGCACCGACATGGGTTTTTATTCTTCAAAAATACGATCGAGACCGAGAATTAATTAGCTCATCTCCTTCTTTACCTCTCTCCCTATCTTGCTTTAATGGTGCTTGGGATAATTATGGTGCTGATAATTTTTTAAATTATGGCAGATTACCAGGCAATCGATATATGATTAATTGGCCTATTTGTGGCAATGATTATGGAAATAATTTAGGACGTTTAATAGAGTCAAAAAAATTACAACAAGAGTTCTTACAGGAAGCTTATCATCACAGTCTTGATTTTGCTGGTTTTATTCAATCACAGTTAGGAAAAAGCTATGGTTTAGCCAAAAATATATTTTCCCATTCATCAATAAATAATAGTGCTTTTGCTCTACATCCTTACTACCGAGAAAGCAGAAGATTAATAGGAAAAGTAACTATAACTGAAAATGATATTTTGCCAGTCAAAAATGGATGTGTTGCTCAGTTACCAATTAACACAACAGGAGAAGTTAGTTCGATCGCGATCGGTAATTATCCTAACGATCATCATTATCCTGGGGTAGAATTTGCCCTGCAACCCAAATCACTTCGTTGGGGTGGACGTTGGACTGGTACACCTTTTACTATTCCCTATGATGCTTTATGGTCTGAAAATATAGAAAATTTACTGGTATGCGAGAAAAATATTTCTGTTTCCCATATTGCTAATGGTAGTACTCGCCTGCAACCAGTAGTGATGAATATTGGACAAGCTGCGGGAATGGCTGCTGCTTTGTGTATCAAATTTAATTGTCAGCCGATAGAATTACCTGTAAGAAAATTACAAGAAGCATTATTAACTGATAAGTTTGCTCCTGCTGCCGTTGTTCCTCTATTTAATTTACCCCCAGAACATCCTGAATGGTTGAAGTGGCAGAAATATTATTTAGATCATCCAGAAGAGTATCCAGAAAATGGAAATTGCCCTAGTAAAGCTTTTAAACATAATGAATTTTCTTTTCTAACAACAACTAATAAATATTATCAAGGCATTTTTTATAGACGTGACGAACAAAAATATGAAATTGTTTTGACAGAACCGTTAGCAACAAAAGGGCAAACTTGGCAACTTGTTACATTACAGCCAGAAGTAGATAAAATTTGGCTAGATTATCAAGATAAATCTTTAGTATCTGTAGTTGGGCGTTGTAATTATTCTGGCGGTTGGTTATTAGTAGAGAAAATGCTTAAGAGATAGAGTGATTGATAACAAAGCTCTATTTAATAATGTTGGGTTTTACTTTGCGATAACCAACCTATAATATCGGCGGTCACTCTACGACATTAAACCGCTTCCTCAATGTGATTTAAGTATTTGGCTATTTTTGTCACCTATTATAATCATATGTACTTCCCGTGCTCATATTTTGGGAATGTGACTAAATCTACTTTCTCCTTTACCCTCTCTAGATTTTAGCGTTCTGATGATACCAAAGGTACTCCTTTTACAAATTTTGAAAATAAATACATACAAGTAAAATTTGAAGTGGATTCCAAAGATAAATGGTTAGCCATTCCCGAAAATAAAGATATTCCTGAACATGCTAAAGGGTTATTTGTCAGCAGACGGTGCTCTAGATTTTGAGTCCAATGAAACACGTTGTAGAGTTCCTGTGGGAGCATTAATAGTTGTTGGAGAGGACAACAGATGTAAAGCTTCCGGTAAGACAAACTCTTTTGATCTAGCACCAGGAGAAACTGTTTATTTTCTCATGAATGATGTTGATGAGCTTTATGGGGATAATAAAGGTTCTATTAACGTCACATTGGAATATGAATGATCGCTCTACTGACCAAGGCGATCGCATTTTTACTAGGGGATAAATTATTGGGTGAATCATGCCAAACTTAATCTAGATTTGACTTCTAGCTAGTGACAACACATTAGAAGAGGTCATTCTCAATTGGTCAGACTTTTTGATAATAGCTGAACTTGCGATCACGCTTGGCGTGCCAGCTTCGCTGATCGCCTGATTTCCCATAATGTCGTAAAAAATATTCGATATCCAAGTTAACCTGCTGAATGTAGGTTAAACTCCAAAATAATCTGGTTCTTTGCCTGGTTTCCATTTAATATTGCAACCAATACTCGGTTTTTGTTCAAAATCAATTTCTCGATCTGCTAAAGTTGCATCGATCGCCGAACGTAAATCTTTTCCTGTCACTGGGATATCATTGCTGGGACGACTTGCATCTAGTTGACCGCGATATACTAATTCTCGGTCTCGATTAAATAAGAAAAAGTCTGGAGTACAAGCTGCGGTATAGGCTTTTGCTACTGACTGAGTTTCGTCATAGCAAACAGGAAAGTTAAACCCTAATTCTCGTGCCATAATTTTGAGATGGTTAGCGTCATCATCAGGATATTGAACTGCATCGTTGGCACTAATTGCTACTATTCCCAAAGAACGATCGCTATAATCTTGACCGATATTAGCTAACTCTTGCCGTACGTGTTTGACAAACGGACAGTGACAACAAATAAACATCACTAATAAAGCTTTGTACTGCTTAAAAGTTGCTAGAGAAATAGTTTTGCTATTGACTACATCCTGTAGTTGAAAATCTGGTGCTTTAGTCCCCAGAGATAACATAGTTGAGGGTGTTAGTACCATTGTTTTACTCCTGTTTTTGTAGGGGAAGATGAGGGAGATGAGGGAGATAGGGAGATAGGGAGATAGGGAGATAGGGAGATAGGGAAAGAATAAGAAGGCTTTACTGGATATATATTTAATCTTACTCAACTAAATTATTAGCTCTAGAGTTTTTTAAATTATTTATATTTACAACCTAAACTGTCTCTAGTAGAAACACCAGTAGTAGGATTGATGCCATCGGCTCTTTTACATAAGAGATATGCTTGATATCGATCGAGAATAGCATTAGAAAAATCAGCTCCCGTAATCGTTGCACCAGCAAAAGTGGTACTTGTCGCCACAATTTCTTGCAGAATGGCATTAGTCAAATTAGCATTATTTAAATTAACGCGATCCATCAAAGAACCTGTTAAATTTGCTCCAGCTAAATTTGTGTCTAAAAAAATAGCTTTAGTTAGAATCGAATGGCTTAAATCCGATCCCGCAAAGTTTGCTCCTCTAGCATCGGCTGCTGCAAAAACCGCACCGGCCAAATCTTTATGGGAAAAATCTCGGTCGTGGATTTCACTGTAAGTATAGTTAACTGAACTTTCTTGGGCGATGACAGGAGTAGCGCATAATAATACTCCAACTACTGCTAAAGAAAGAATCGCGATCGGCATAAATAAACGCCGTACAAGTTGGGAAATCATTTTATTTAGTTAGAAGTTTAGGATTTATTATTTATTATTTAATAAAATCCTCATCTAAAAAAATAAATTTGGCATCTTCGCCGAGCCGAATAGTTAACTCAGAATCAGCATTGTCAACTGTAGCAACTTTTAATTCATCTATACTTAAAATTTTTTGTAGATAGTTGGCTGCAATTATGTCTTTTGACTGGACAATAATTTCAGTTTGGCTTAATTGTAGAGGTTCGTGTTTATTGAGGTAAACATTATAGAAACCGCGACCAATTAAATACTCTAGCACCCGTAACGATAATTCAGGATTATTGGTAGTGTTTTGGATGGCAATGGGAATATTGCGCCAAGAATAACCACTATATGAAAAATTTTTATGGCTAGTTTGACGATCGCTTTCTTCACTAGGAATAATAAAATTATTTTGAGTAGATTTTGACAGGCGATTAGAGTTGGGAATCAGATTGACAGCTACCTCATCTCGTTCTATTTGATGCAGAAAACTAAGCAAAGATTCCATCTCCGACAAAGTCAGATTAGTATCTAGGTAGTTTTGTAGTGTTTGAACTGTTTGAGTTATGTTGACAGCAAAACTAGGATGATGCAAACGTTGACGAATAGCTTCTATTAACATTTGCTGCTGTTGAATTTGGTCAGTTTTGTTGCCCTGACTATCTTGCAGAATTAATTCTATTATTTGTTTACCATCAAGAGTTTGCCAACCTGAAGTAGAAATCGAGGGTTTTTTGTGGTTATCTAAAGAGTCTGAGGGGACAAATACTTCAATTCCACCCAATAAATCGATTAACTTTAACAAAGTTGTAGGAGTCGCTTTAATATAGCGATCGATCTCTACATCGTCTAAAGTTTTGCTGACCACTTGGGATACCATTTCTATCCCGCCATAGTTATGAGCTTCTTGAATAGTACCAGAACCCATCTCGGGAATTTTTACCTGACTATCTTGAGGAATAGAGGTAATAGTGACAAAATTATTTTGAGGTTGAAATCTGAGTAATAAAACAGCGGTACTCTTCTTAGAAGTAGAATTAATTCCTGACTTTAAATCATCTATCGGCTCGCTACCAAAAATTAATAAATTAACTGGTCTAGTAAGACGAGGGACAGCAATTGATTGGGTAGAGTTCGCTGATACAAATGAATTAAGGGGATTAGGTTCAATGAGGAGATTCGCAATAGTCTCAGATATCGGTTTAAAATAGGTAAGGCTGGCTCCTAAAGTTGCTGAAACTACTGACGTAAGAGCAAATATCCCCCCCCAACACAATCCACGACCAAAAGGAGATAATAAAAATCCTGTATTTAATAATTCCTCTATCTTGGCATGAGAGTAGCGTAATTTATTCCATTGCTGTAGGGATAACTCTTGCTCGGTATAAGATTCAGTTTTAGAAGAATAGCTGCTGCCAGTATTGTCGGTCATGGATGTTATAGTTACAACGGAGAGAGGAAAAAAAATCTCTTGAATTGTAACTTAAGATGAGTTCGGAATTCAGAAAGACTTTCGGTATCCCGCTGACCTTCGGTAGTCGCTGACCTTCGGTAATCGCTTCGCGTTCGCGAACGGAATTCGGAGTTAGAGAAAGTAGTAATTACTAATAACTTGGTTATACCCGTCCATAACGAGCAATGACCTGATTATCTAAATTATTCTGTTGATTTAACCAAGCCCACATTTGATCCCCTAGAGAAAAATGCCACCATTCTCCAGGATGACGATGAAAACCTCCATGGCTCATCACTTGATTGAGTAATTCTCGGCGACGATGCAATTGTTGTTCTTGGAGAATTGGACTCGCTGCATAATAATTAGGAATAGAGCGCGGAGATAATTCATCGATCTCGCCTCCCATATCCAAAGTTTCTCCTTTCTCGTTAACAAGAGTTAGATCGACGGCTGAACCCGTACTATGAGGAGGAGGCATTTTGGGATCGAGACTGGGAGCAGCCCAAAATTGATACACTTCTTCCCAAATATCCTGTTTTTGTTGAGGCAAAATTTTTTGGGCTTGTAAACCTTTTTGTTTCACAATCGAATTAAAAGTATAATCGACCATAAATTGTTGGACTCCTACTGGTCGATAAGCATCAAAAATTTTCAAACGCCAGCCGGGATTACGTTTATTTAAAAAAAACTGCGCTCGAAATAGGGCATCTATTACTCCTTGACGTAGATAGTATGGCGATCGCTTGCCGTAAGTTGCCCCTAGTTTTTCATAGGGATGGGGTAATTCTACAACAAAGTGTTCTTGAGGAATGGGAACTAACGGTTCGCCACATTCTTCGATGGGAATTTTTTGATAGGGTTTCACCAACTTTAAAATTTACTCGAGTTATTTAAATATTACTGTTCTACTTGCTTTTCGTGGTCTACATCAGAGATTTTGTTGGATACTTCTGAAGTTTCTTCAGTCTTTTCTGCTTCTTTAACTTTTTCAGGAATAGGCACTACTTCCAAAGTTGGTTCTCTGGTTTCGACTACCTCTTCGGTTACTGGGTTTAACTCTTCTATGACGGAGGGAGGAGTGTAATTAACTTTAGGTTTAACATTACTTACTTTTTCCTCGCTCTCGGAAGATTTTGGTTTAACTTCTGGTTCTATTTTTGGTTCGATCTCTTCTATTTCTAATTTCTTTGGTTCAACTATAGGTTTTTCTATTTTTTCAGGAACAGAAATGGTTTCGGGCTGATAATTTGAGTCAACGATACCGCGAACCTCAGCTAGAGAAAGTTCTTCTGTTACTAACTTAGCCAAAGTATCTTTTTTTTCTGGATTGTAGGTAATTAGTCTAATAGTTTTGTTAAAGGCATTTTTAATTAAATTGTCTTCTCGATCGATAAGTTCTAATTGAACCCAGTTATTACCACGCTTAAAACCTTCAAGATAAATGGGTTTCCAATCATCTACAACAAAACTCTCTCCATTAATTGTTACTTTGATGTGCCAGTCTTTAATTTCATCGTCAGGATTTTTTTTAGCTTCTAAATGACTAGGGGCATTAGTTAGATAAAAATCCAGCATAATTGGCTCTGCACTATAAGTTCCATGGGGACGACTATAGGTTAGTAGGGGTAAAGTAGAATCTGGGTTATTTTCATCAGTTTTGGTCAAAATGTGAAATGTTGTTTGAGCATAAGCACCATTATTTTTAAAGCTTTCATCCCAAGGTTTAGCAGCAAATACTCTGAGAGTATGAGTACCAGGGGTTAAATTTTCAAGGACAAAGGGTTGCTCGGTATTATATATAGCCCGATCGGGTTCATTATCTAAAATTAGGTGCAAATGAGGCCCTAAACCTAATTTTTCGTTTTTGAAGAGTGGTAAATCTTTTACTTTTAGTCGAACTTCAATTGTATTTTTAGTGTATATTTTTTCGTTTTTAGGATTAAGTATAGAAACTTCTGGCTGATATTTTTCTAGACTTTCACCCAATTGTTGAATCACTAAAGGTGGTGATACTTCTGATAATCGATCTGTTTTTGTTGTCTCTATTTCCACTTGAGAAATCGAGCGAGGAGATATTTCTAAGCGATCGCCTAATGAAACTTCTCCACAACCAAACAAACTACAACTAAAGCAAATTACTAATAAGTAAAAGAAAATGGTTTTCATTGAAATTAATCTATAATTTGAAGCCCAACAATGTTTTGAAATATACAAAATCAGTCAGATAATTTCTAATAATTAGACTACATCAAGATATATTAGAAGTTTTAGAAAATTTTACTGTTTAGATTTGTAAAGAAAAATGGAATTCCCTTGACTTTTGAATTGTCTGGTTTAGGTGTAAACCTCGATAAATCAAGAATTCTACTGATTTAAAATTTTGTTAAGCTAACCCATTACATTAGAGGTCAAAGTTTTATCATCTTATTTAATGCTTGTCGCTAAAACCAGAAAAAATTGGTTAGATCGAGCTAAATTATAAAAAAGCAGTGACCTTCACTGACCTTTTTTAAAATTGAAAACCTATTTATCAAAATAGGAAAAGTCTAAAATTATTTATTGTCGGGAGAGGAGAACCCTCATGACAATCAGTCCTCAAAAAGCAGAGGCAAAAGCTAAGGTAGTAGTTGATAACGATCCAGTACCTACTTCATTTGAAAAATGGGGTAAGCCTGGTCATTTCGACCGCACTTTAGCTAAAGGACCCAAAACCACTACTTGGATTTGGAATCTTCATGCTGATGCTCATGATTTCGATAGTCATACTAGCGATTTAGAAGATATATCGCGCAAAATTTTCAGTGCTCATTTTGGTCATTTAGCAGTTGTTTTCGTATGGTTAAGCGGAATGTACTTCCATGGTGCCCGTTTTTCCAACTACGAAGCTTGGCTAAGTGACCCTACAAGTATTAAACCCAGCGCACAGGTTGTTTGGCCAATCGTCGGTCAAGACATTTTAAATGCCGATGTGGGCGGTGGCTTCCACGGAATTCAGATTACTTCTGGATTCTTCTATCTGTGGAGAGCTTCGGGCTTCACTAACAGTTATCAGCTATATTGCACGGCAATTGGCGGTTTAGTAATGGCTGCCTTGATGCTGTTTGCCGGTTGGTTCCACTACCACAAAAAAGCTCCGAAGCTTGAGTGGTTCCAGAATGTGGAATCAATGATGAACCATCATTTAGCTGGTTTGTTAGGTTTAGGCTCTCTCAGTTGGGCCGGTCACCAAATTCACGTATCTCTACCAGTTAACAAGTTGTTGGATGCTGGGGTTGCTCCGAGTGACATTCCCCTGCCTCACGAGTTTATTCTCGACAGCAGCAAGATGGCAGAACTATATCCTAGTTTTGCTGAGGGTATAAGACCTTTCTTTACTCTAAACTGGGGTGTATATTCGGATTTCTTGACCTTCAAAGGAGGCTTAAATCCAGTCACAGGCGGTTTATGGTTGTCAGATACAGCACACCATCATTTGGCGATCGCTGTTCTGTTCATCATTGCCGGTCACATGTACCGAACCAACTATGGTATCGGTCATAGCATGAAAGAAATCTTAGAAGGTCATAAAGGAGATCCTCTACTATTTGGCGGTGAAGGACACAAAGGACTTTACGAAATCCTGACAACTTCCTGGCACGCTCAATTAGCAATTAATTTAGCCCTTCTAGGTTCCTTAACCATTATTGTGGCGCATCATATGTACGCCATGCCTCCCTATCCTTATCAAGCGATCGACTACGGTACGCAGTTATCTCTGTTTACCCACCACATGTGGATTGGCGGTTTCTTGGTTGTGGGTGCTGGAGCTCATGGTGCGATATTTATGGTGCGGGATTACGATCCAGCGAAAAACGTGAACAACGTGCTCGATCGTGTACTTCGCGTCCGCGATGCCATTATTTCCCACCTCAATTGGGTATGTATCTTCCTAGGCTTCCATAGCTTTGGGTTATATATCCATAACGACACCATGAGAGCTTTGGGTCGTCCCCAGGATATGTTTTCAGATACGGCAATACAGCTACAGCCTGTCTTTGCCCAGTGGATCCAAAATATTCACACAAATGCCCCTGGTTATACTGCCCCTAGTGCGCTCGCGTCAGTGAGTCCTGCTTTTGGCGGTGACGTTGTAGCTGTCGGTGGTAAAGTAGCCATGATGCCTATTGCGCTGGGAACAGCCGACTTTATGGTGCATCATATCCACGCCTTTACCATCCACGTAACAGTACTAATTCTACTTAAAGGCGTTCTCTACGCTCGTAACTCTCGCCTAATTCCCGATAAATCAGAACTAGGTTTCCGTTTCCCTTGCGACGGTCCGGGGCGCGGTGGTACTTGCCAAGTATCTGGTTGGGATCATGTCTTCCTAGGTTTGTTCTGGATGTACAACTCTATCTCTGTAGTAATTTTCCACTTTAGTTGGAAGATGCAGTCAGATGTATGGGGAACAGTAGCACCAGACGGTAGCGTATCTCACATTACTGCTGGCAACTTTGCCCAAAGTGCAATTTGCATTAACGGTTGGTTACGGGATTTCTTGTGGTCTCAAGCTGCAAACGTAATCAATTCTTATGGTTCCGCTCTGTCGGCTTATGGAATTATGTTCCTAGCCGGTCACTTTATCTTCGCCTTTAGTTTAATGTTCCTCTTTAGTGGTCGTGGCTACTGGCAAGAATTGATCGAGTCAATTGTTTGGGCTCACAATAAACTGAATGTAGCTCCCGCTATTCAGCCTCGCGCTTTGAGTATTACTCAAGGTCGTGCAGTTGGAGTAGCTCACTATCTCCTGGGAGGAATTGTCACAACCTGGGCATTCTTCTTAGCGAGGACTCTTTCGTTGGGATAACAATATTAACTGCCAACTTCGCCAATCCTGTTGGGATGGTTGTAATATAACAATTAAGCTATCCCACAGAGATTGGTAAGGTAGTGTTACCCCAAAAAAGTAACATCTAACAACAGAATAAAGCGGAAACATTAGGTCAGCTTGACCCCATAGAAAACCGTTTTAAAAACCACAACTGCGATCGACTAATTTAGTTTTAAGCAGTAAAAAAGTAAAAGGTGAGCAGCAAAAATTAATTGCATTAGTCTCATTTTTCACCAAAGGAGAATTCCTCAAAGACCTATGGCAACTAAATTTCCAAAATTTAGCCAGGATCTTGCACAAGACCCAACAACACGTCGGATTTGGTACGGAATTGCCACGGCTCACGATTTTGAAATCCACGATGGTATGACAGAAGAAAATCTTTATCAAAAGATTTTTGCTTCTCACTTCGGCCATCTAGCAATCATTTTCTTGTGGACTTCCGGTACTCTTTTCCATGTAGCTTGGCAAGGCAACTTCGAGCAGTGGGTTAAAGATCCTTTAAATACCCGTCCTATCGCCCATGCGATTTGGGACCCTCACTTCGGTAAAGGAGCAATTGATGCTTTCACCCAAGCCGGTGCTTCTAACCCAGTAAATATTGCCTATTCTGGGGTGTATCACTGGTTCTACACTATCGGGATGAGAACCAATAACGAACTGCACGGTGGTGCTATGTTCTTATTGATTCTAGCTTCCCTATTCTTGTTCGCAGGCTGGTTACACCTACAGCCCAAGTTCCGTCCTAGTTTAAGCTGGTTCAAAAATGCTGAATCTCGCCTCAACCACCATCTAGCTGGTTTGTTTGGGGTTAGCTCTTTGGCTTGGACCGGTCACTTGGTGCACGTAGCAATTCCTGAGTCTCGCGGACAACACGTAGGTTGGGATAACTTCTTGTCTACCCCTCCCCATCCAGCAGGCTTAGCACCATTCTTTAGCCTGAACTGGGGAGTATATGCCCAGAATCCAGATACAGCCAATCATGTGTTTAACACATCTGAGGGTGCTGGTACAGCAATCCTAACCTTCTTGGGTGGCTTCCATCCTCAAACAGAATCCCTGTGGCTAACTGACATTGCCCATCACCATTTGGCGATCGCTGTTATCTTCATTATTGCTGGTCATATGTACCGAACTAACTTCGGTATCGGTCACAGTCTTAAAGAAGTTAATGAAGCTCATAATCCTCCAGAAGGTACTCCCTTCGGTGGAGCTCTTGGTGCTGGTCACAAAAACATTGTTGATACTCTCAACAACTCTCTACACTTCCAGTTAGGTTTGGCACTGGCTTGTTTGGGTGTTGTTACCTCTTTGGTAGCCCAGCATATGTATGCTATGCCGTCCTACGCCTTTATTGCCAAAGATTATACGACCCAAGCAGCTTTATACACTCATCACCAGTACATCGCTGGCTTCTTGATGACGGGAGCCTTTGCTCATGGAGCCATTTTCTTTGTGCGGGATTACGATCCAGAACTAAACAAAGACAATGTGTTAGCTCGTATGCTAGAGCATAAAGAAGCTTTGATCTCCCATCTAAGTTGGGTAACTCTCTTCTTAGGTTTCCATACCTTGGGTCTATATGTTCACAATGATGTAGTTGTAGCCTTTGGCACACCAGAAAAACAAATCTTAATTGAGCCAGTATTTGCTCAATGGATTCAAGCAGCTTCTGGAAAAGCACTATATGGATTTGACACTTTACTATCCAATCCTGATAGTTTGGCTCAAACTGGTGCAGCTTATTTACCTGGTTGGTTGGATGCGATCAATAGTGGAACTAACTCTTTATTCCTAACTATTGGTCCTGGTGACTTCTTAGTTCACCACGCGATCGCTCTTGGTTTACATACCACTACTTTGATTCTGGTCAAAGGTGCTTTAGATGCTCGTGGTTCTAAGTTAATGCCCGACAAGAAAGACTTCGGTTTTGCCTTCCCTTGTGATGGTCCCGGTCGTGGCGGTACTTGCGATATCTCTGCTTGGGATTCCTTCTACCTAGCCCTATTCTGGACGCTAAATACTCTGGGTTGGTTAACTTTCTACTGGCATTGGAAACACTTGGGTATCTGGCAGGGTAACGTTGCTCAGTTCAACGAAAACTCTACCTACCTGATGGGTTGGTTCCGCGATTATCTCTGGGCTAATTCCGCTCAGTTAATCAACGGTTACAACCCCTACGGTGTAAATAACCTCTCTGTCTGGGCTTGGATGTTCCTCTTCGGACACCTGGTTTGGGCGACTGGTTTCATGTTCCTCATCTCTTGGCGTGGTTACTGGCAAGAGTTGATCGAAACTATTGTTTGGGCACACGAGCGTACTCCTCTAGCTAACCTAGTTCGCTGGAAAGACAAGCCCGTTGCTCTATCTATCGTTCAAGCTCGTGTAGTTGGTCTAGCTCACTTCACCGTTGGCTATATCTTTACCTACGCAGCCTTCCTAATTGCCTCTACTGCCGGTAAATTCGGTTAATCGAATGGTCAACGAGTAGATTAGGTAATTAAAAATAATCCCTTGCCTTAAGGCAGGGGATTATTATTTTTATAGCAATCGAAATATTCGCTTGTTATATTTTTAGTTTTCAACTCTTTAATCTAAACCCGCTTTTAGGAAATCTAAAACTAAAATTGAGATAATATTCGGACATTTACTAAGTCAAATACATCTTTTGTGAATCAAGCTAACCCTTCTAATTCTTTGCCCGATAGCCAACAAATCTGGCACACTAAACCAGTAGCCCATACTGTACGAGAACTAGGTTGCAATACAGATAAAGGTTTGACGAACCAAGAAGTTGAAAGACGACTAGACTATTATGGAACAAATGAAATAAAAGAAACTGCTAGTCGTAATTCTTGGTCAATATTGCTAGATCAGTTTAAAGATATCATGCTGCTGATGCTGATTGCTGTAGCCATCATTTCCGGTATCTTGGATTTTGTAAATTTACAACAGGCAGGAGTCGCTGAAGGAGAAATACCTTTTAAAGATACCGTCGCTATTTTAGCGATTGTCATACTGAACGGACTTTTAGGTTATTTACAAGAGACTCGCGCCGAAAAGGCTCTCGCTGCCCTTAAAAATCTTTCTTCCCCCAAAGTAGAAGTATTACGCAATGGCAACAGAGCCGAAGTAGCAGCTTCTACTCTCGTCCCTGGAGATATTATCTTTCTCGAAGCAGGAGATCGACTTTGTGCTGACGGACAAATTATTGAAGCTTTTAATCTTCAAATTCGAGAATCTGCTCTTACGGGAGAAGCTCACCCTGTTTACAAACAACCCCATCAATCTGGTTTAAGTGCAGATACACCCATTGGCGATCGCACGAATATGGTTTTTACTGGTACAGAAGTATTACAAGGAAGGGCTAGGGTAGTAGTCACGAAAACGGGGATGGAGACAGAACTGGGTAAAATTGCTCAGATGTTACAGTCGGTAGAAAACGAACCGACTCCCCTCCAACAGAGAATGGATCAGTTAGGACGTGCTTTAGTAACTGGCTCGATGACTTTAGTCGTAGCAGTGATTATCTTCGGGACGATCCAGGTAGGCAATTTTAGTCGTCTCCAAGAATTAGTAGAAGTCTCCATGTCTATGGCAGTAGCAGTAGTTCCAGAAGGTTTACCTGCCGTAATTACGGTAACTTTAGCACTGGGAACACAACGGATGGTCAAACGCCACGCTCTCATTCGTAAACTACCTGCTGTAGAAACCCTGGGTTCGGTCAATGCCATCTGTTCTGATAAAACAGGGACGCTCACCCAAAATAAAATGGTCGTGCAACAAGTAGAGACCGTGGGTGATTTTTGGCAGGTAAGAGGGAAAGGTTACGAACCTAAAGGGCATTTTCTCGATCGACAACAGCAAATTATCGAACCCCAACAACATCAAGAACTGTATACTCTCTTGATAGCTTGTATTCTCTGTAATGATGCTACTTTGTCGCAAAACGAACGGGGAGAATGGAGTATTATCGGCGATCCTACAGAAGGAGCATTACTTTCTCTAGCGGGAAAAGCCAATCTAAATCAACAAACTTTTAACAGTAAAACCCGCCGAGTCAGTGAATTTCCTTTTTCTTCGGAACGAAAACGAATGAGTACAATTTGTTCTGTAGGTGGTGATTTACTACTGGCAATTTCCTCATCTCCCTATCTGATGTTTACTAAAGGTTCACCAGAATTGATTTTAGAAAAGTGTGCATCTTATCAATTGGGAGCAGAAATTTTATCCCTAAGCGCAGCAGCCAAGGAACAAATTTTGCAAGCTAACGCCAACATGGCAGAACAAGCCTTACGAGTTTTAGGTTTTGCCTATAAACCTTTAACCGAAATTCCGACTACCGAAGCAGAAACTACCACGGAACAACAGCTTATTTGGTTGGGTTTGGTGGGAATGTTAGATGCCCCCAGAACAGAAGCCCGAGAAGCAGTACAGCGATGTAGGCAAGCGGGAATTAGACCCATCATGATTACGGGAGATCATCCTCTAACAGCTAAAGCGATCGCCCAAAAACTAGCGATTATTGCCCAGAGCGATCGCTTCCTCAATGGTCATGAAATCGAAAGTTTATCTTCCGAGAAATTAGAACAAGAAGTAGAACGAGTCAATGTTTACGCCCGTGTTTCCCCAGAACACAAACTGAGGATCGTCCAAGCCTTGCAAAAACAAGGTAGATTTGTAGCTATGACAGGGGATGGAGTCAACGATGCTCCTGCCCTCAAACAAGCAAATATTGGCATTGCTATGGGCATTACGGGTACCGATGTGAGCAAAGAAGCCAGTGATATGATTTTGCTGGATGATAACTTTGCAACTATAGTAGCTGCAACGGAAGAAGGAAGAGTTGTTTACAGCAATATTCGTCGCTTTATTAAATATATTTTGGGTAGTAATGTCGGTGAAGTTATCGTTATTGCTACCGCCCCAATCATTGGCTTACAAGATGTTCCTCTCAGTCCCTTACAAATTCTCTGGATGAATTTGGTCACCGATGGTTTGCCAGCCCTTGCCCTGGCTATCGAACCAGCCGAACCAGATATTATGTGTCGTCCACCTCTCGATCCTAAAGAAAGTATATTTGCCAGAGGACTGGGTACTTATATCATTCGCATCGGGATTATTTTTGCCATTATCACTATTTCCCTAATGGTATGGGCGTATCATGAAGCCCTAGCCTCTGACAATCCAGAATCTTGGAAAACTATGGTATTTACCACCCTTTGTATCGCCCAAATGGGACACGCCCTAGCCGTACGCTCGCACCATCGTCTGACAGTAGAACTCAATCCTTTTTCTAATCCTTATTTACTAGTAGCAGTAGTAGTAACAACTACTTTACAATTAATGCTAGTTACTATCGAACCCCTGCGTAACTTTTTTAATACTCAACCTTTGACTGGGTCACAAATCTTAATTTGTCTTGGTTTCAGTAGTTTAATCTTTGTTTGGGTAGAATTAGAGAAATTGTTTACGCGTTGGTTTCGTCGTCATAACTAAAAACCACAATTCAAACAAATAAAAAGCGATATCGATCGCGACCTTGTTGTTTAGCTTGATACAATGCACGGTCTGCTGCTTTAATCATCATATCTGGTTGACTGGCTCTAGTAGCCATAGTTGTAGCTATTCCCAGACTGAGAGTAATTACACCACTTACAGAAGATGATTCATGAATAATATTGAGTTGTTGTATTTGCTCGCGGATAGTTTCAGCTAGATGAACTGCACCATAACTATCAGTATCGGGAAGAATAATCGCAAATTCTTCACCCCCGTAGCGACAAACCAAATCCCCTGCCCGTTTAAGGGAAGAATTTAGAGTTTGTGCAATTTGTTTTAAACAAAGATCTCCAGCTTTATGTCCATAGCGGTCGTTATAATTTTTAAAATAATCTACGTCGGCAATTATTAAAGATAAAGACTTTTTTTCTCGTTTCATCCGTCTATATTCTCGATTAAAATATTGTTCAAAACCACGACGATTAGTTATTTGAGTAAGTTCATCTACTAGTGCCAGCTTTTGGAGTTGTTTGTTGGCTTGTTCTAGGGCAAATGTCCACTTTACTAGAGAATCTTCTAAAATATAAAAATAGTCTTGATTATCTTGAGATAATAAAGCAGTTTGTATAGCAGCAGCAATTGGAAAAGTTAATAAGTTTAATAATTTTAAGTCTTCAGTTGTATAAGCATCAGTTTTTTCATTGATAAGATCGATCGCGCCGATAACTCGATCGTAAACAATTAAGGGAGCAGCGATTAAAGATAAACCGATAGTTTCTTCTTCTACATATCTTCGATCTAATTTTAGATTATTTATTATCTCGGCTTTTTTAGAAGCAACTACATATTTGTTGATGGTTTGATTGGGTTTTAATATTGAGTCAAATGTTACTCTACCTTCTCGCTCTATGCATAAATTTAATTCATTACTTTCAGAATCGAATACAAATATAAGAACCGTGGTTGTATTTGTCTGTTTTTTAATTTCTTCAGTTACTAACTCTAGAAGAGAACTCAAGCTAGAGCAAACAGATATTTGACGCAAAAATTCATCAATAAAAATTAATTTTTCATATTGATCTAAACTATCATTCGTCAGAAGTTTGTTTTCCCATTTTTGTCGAGCTATATTGCTCAAAAACCGAGCTATAGCATTAGCTTTTTTTTCGGGTTTACCCTTTACCCAGCCAATAATATTATCATTTGTTTGAATTGGATAATCTCGCTCCGATGATGAACTATCGGTGCCTAACTTGAGTATGCGCTCGTGATTATAAATACCTATAAAATTAGATTCTAGTAATATATTAAGTATTGCTGATATTTCTTTTTCTTTAAGCAATTCCTCAAGATTAACAATAATCATTTTGTATCCATTAATAATGGAAATAAGTACTTTTATTTACTATTCCCAAAAGAAAAAGTTAAATTACTAAAGTAGTAAATAAATACAACTATTAAAAATATTAAAAGTTTATTTTAAATAACTATATCAGCAACTTAATTATTTATTTTCAAAGTTTTGTAATTTTCTCAGTTTAAACAAGCCAAACAGCCAACAAGGGTGCTTGTTTTCAATAAAATTGGGGAAACCAGACTGTAGTGGTAGGGGTATCCTCCCCAGAGGATTAGTTCAAAATCACTACAATTACATTGATACTTTCAATAATCAACTAGGTTTTGAGAGTATTTTACTACATATTTGCTACAAAATAATATTATTTTAAAATTAAACTTAGCCTATGCAACCAACAGATCCCAAGAAATTCACTGAAAAAGCCTGGAGTGCAGTTGTTCGTACTCCTGATATTGCCAAACAAAATCAACATCAACAAATAGAAAGCGAACACCTCTTCAAGGCTTTAATTGAAGAAGAAGGATTAGCTAGTAGCATCTGTAACAAGGCAGATATCAGTGTCCAGCGCCTACGCGATAAAACCGATGAATTTATCAAGCGTCAGCCAAAAATATCTAACTTAGGGGATTCTATTTATTTAGGACGCAGTTTAGATAGTTTATTCGATCGCGCCGAAAAATACCGTAAAGACTTTGGTGACGAATATATCTCGATCGAGCATATATTTTTAGCCTATGCTCAAGACGACCGCTGGGGACGTAAACTATTTCAAGAATTTGGCTTAACTGAATCTAAACTGAAGGAGATCATCAAACAAGTGCGGGGTAGTCAAAAAGTAACCGATCGAGATCCAGAAGGAAAATATCAATCTCTAGAAAAATATGGTCGAGAATTAACCCAATTAGCCAGAGAAGGTAAACTCGATCCAGTCATTGGCAGGGATGAAGAAATCCGTCGTACCATTCAAATCCTCTCTCGCCGTACCAAAAATAATCCCGTGCTCATTGGGGAACCAGGAGTAGGTAAAACTGCTATCGTCGAAGGTTTAGCCCAACGAATTGTCAACCGCGATGTACCCGAATCTCTGCGCGATCGTCAATTAGTCGCTTTAGATATGGGGGCATTAATTGCGGGAGCAAAATATCGGGGTGAGTTTGAAGAAAGACTCAAAGCCGTCCTTAAAGAAGTTACCGAGTCCGAAGGGAATATCATCATGTTTATCGATGAAATTCATACCGTTGTCGGCGCGGGAGCAACTCAAGGGGCAATGGATGCGGGTAACTTACTCAAACCCATGTTAGCTAGAGGAGAATTGCGCTGTATTGGGGCAACTACCTTAGATGAATATCGTAAGTACATTGAAAAAGATGCAGCCTTAGAAAGACGTTTTCAATCTGTATTAGTGGACGAACCCAACGAAATTGACACTATTTCTATTTTGCGGGGACTGAAAGAACGTTATGAAGTTCACCACGGGGTAAAAATTGCCGACACTGCGCTAGTAGCAGCAGCAACTCTCTCTAATAGATATATCAGCGATCGCTTTCTGCCGGATAAGGCGATCGATCTAGTGGATGAGGCAGCAGCCAAACTAAAAATGGAGATTACTTCTAAACCAGAAGAATTAGACGAGATCGATCGTAAAATTCTCCAGTTAGAAATGGAACGTCTTTCCTTACAAAAAGAAGAAGACGCTATATCGAAAGAAAGACTCAACAAATTAGAACAAGAATTAGCTAATCTCAAAGAAGAACAATCGGAATTAAACGCCCAATGGCAATCAGAAAAAGAGGTTATCGATAAAATTCAAACTCTCAAAGAAGAAATAGATAAAGTCAACCTGGAAATTCAACAAGCAGAAAGAGATTACGACCTCAATCGTGCTGCGGAATTGCGTTATGGCAAACTTACCGACTTACAGCGTCAAGTCAAAGAAATCGAAACTAAACTAGAAGAAAAACAAGTTGCAGGACGCTCTTTACTCAGAGAAGAAGTAGTCGAGTCAGATATTGCCGAAATTATCTCTAAGTGGACGGGAATCCCCCTCAGTAAGTTAGTAGAATCGGAAAAAGAAAAACTGCTTCACCTCGAAGACGAATTACACGAAAGAGTAATCGGACAAGAAGAAGCCGTTACCGCTGTAGCCGACGCTATTCAACGTTCTCGCGCAGGACTTGCCGATCCCCAACGTCCTACCGCTAGTTTTATTTTCCTCGGTCCTACTGGGGTAGGTAAAACAGAATTAGCTAAAGCCCTAGCTACTAATCTATTTGACACCGAAGATGCTCTGGTGCGGATCGATATGTCCGAATATATGGAGAAACACAGCGTTTCCCGTTTAGTCGGCGCGCCTCCTGGGTATGTAGGTTATGAAGAAGGAGGACAACTTACCGAAGCTGTTCGTCGCCGTCCTTACTCGGTTATTCTCTTTGACGAAATTGAAAAGGCACACAATGATGTGTTTAACATCATGCTGCAAATTCTCGATGACGGTAGATTAACCGATTCTCAGGGTCGCACTGTAGATTTCCGCAATACGATTATTATTATGACCAGTAATATTGGTTCCCAGTATATTCTGGATATTGCTGGAGATGACTCCCGATACGAAGAAATGCGCTCGCGAGTTATGGAAGCCATGGGGAATAGTTTCCGTCCTGAATTTCTCAACCGTATCGACGAAATCATTATCTTCCATGCTTTAGTTAAATCTCAACTACGGCAAATTGTCAAGCTGCAAGTTAAAAACTTAGAGAATCGATTAGCAGAACAAAAACTTGCTCTCAAAATGTCTGAAGTCGCTTTAGATTTCCTAGCAGATATAGGTTATGACCCCGTATATGGTGCCAGACCATTAAAACGGGCAATCCAAAGATATTTAGAAACTGCGATCGCTAAATCGATTCTGCGGGGAGAATTTCAAGCTGGAGATACTATCTTTGTCGATGTAGAAGATGAGCGTTTAACCTTTAAGCGATTGCCTCTCGAGTTGTTGGCTTAGATAAAAATATTAGTCTAGTGTATCAAGCTCGATCGTTCTGTTATGCGATCGAGCTTTTTTCATTTCAATTTCATATCGATCGAATTAATAACTAAGACTTAAGCATATACTTTTCCTCCCCCTGTTCTCTTTGCTTAGACCTGCCATCAACATAAAAACCCATAGTTAAATCAAATCGCTTTAAGATACCAGTTCACTTACCTCTTCTGATTTGCTGTATTGTGGTAGAGAACAGCAGTTGACGTTATCTATACAAACTTTACCCGACTGTAAAGCCCATCTGAGTAACTCTACGCGGTTATCGGTATGAGTTTTTTTCAAGATATTACTGATATGGTTATCTACAGTTCTTTTACTAATATCTAGTACTTGAGCAATTTTAAGATTACTGAGACCAGTAACAACTAACTCTACGATTTCCAATTCTCTAGCTGAGAGTAAAACGTTATTCTCGAACTTATCGCTATCCATAGATATGTGCTTTCCAGTAAATGTACTCATTATTCCCCTCAATTGTATAGGGTAACTTTCACAACCAATCACCCACGGAAAAGTCAATAATTTAGGAATTAAGATAGGGAGATAGTCGTTTAACCTCGGCAAAAGAGGGATTTTCGCGCAGCGACTCGATCTAGGATAATTCTCTATGTTTTGAGATAGCTAATTTTGTTTCTTCGGATTTTCTTAATTCTTAATAAATATTTTTTACTTACTCCAACAGTAGCGATAAATAATTCACTTTGTCGGTGTGAAGCTGTTACAGTTAAAATGAACAAGTTTGATTAGCGTCATTCCCAAGTTCACTTTCGGCTTAGTCTTTGGCTAAGCTTTTTTTGTTGTAACTTGTCCCTATTCATTTTTATTAACTCCACTTTATTAACTCCACACCACAGTCAGAGTTGCGCCTTAAGCATTTTTGAGCAGATGTTTGACCAAATTGTCTTTAACCATCATTTGACGGAACATCTCAATTAAATATTCTTGGGCTTGTTCATGACTTAGGTCTTGGACTTGTTCTTTCAGAACTTGTAACTTAAATTGCTGTTCTAGTGTTAATTGAGCAGATATATTCATTTGTATCCTCCTTGGCGAGATCGATCGCCCTATAAACTACAAAGTGCCCTATTTGGACTTGAGTAATTTTATTTTGCAATAAATCTAACATCTGGACAATAAAATGTCTACCTTGTCAAGCAATAAATAATCTATGCAATAAAACGTAACAAGAATTCTTATCGTTGAGCATAACTTTTGGTGTAATTGGATGCAATAAAAAATAGAAAAAGTAGTAATCATAGTAAGTTTTTGGTAGTTAGATCGGTATTCAGAAGGAGTAGGTAATAGGGAATAGGGTTGTACAATACTATTGTCTTTTACCTCTTCCCTTCGGAGGAAAAAGCCTCAGATAAGAAAATCAACTCAATACTCGATATATTGATATTTATGAATAAATAATCGAGTTAACATCACATGGATAAAATTAGAGACGCAATGGAATTTTTTGAACGGAGTGCGGGTAGATGGAGATCGCAACGAACGACTCATCATTTACCTTTTCGGCGAGCAGAAAGTGGCGGTTCAGATATTAACGTCGAAACCCTAGCAGCAAGTGACCCCAAAATTATTGAAATTTGTCAGATGCATGATGTCAAGCCGAATTTAGCCATGGGTGGAGCCTTTGTTAGCTGGGATGGGTCTATGGCTTGGGATAGAGAAAATGAAAATCATGAAGGGACAACAGTCTTTGCCCTCATTCCCGAGCCAGAAAATCACCGCAAAGGAAAACTACTAAGAGAAAGAGGCTATGCGGAGATAGTTCCTGTAGCTGGTTTATATGAGATGGATCGTGAAGATGGTCTAGTTTTAATTACCGAATACGAAACAATGAGTATTGTAGAGCGTTTTTGGTTTGTCAATCCTAATTTACGCTTACGGAGCAGTACAGTACAGAGATTTGGTGGTTTCAATACAGCAACTTTCTGTGCGGAATCTAGAGTTTTAGTAGAAGCAACAGAGCCAGAACCATCAGGATATAATCCGACCAATACCGTGTATGCAGTTACCGGCTGGTAGTTTTTTTCCTTCATTTTGATGGAGAAGAGGGGGGAGATGGAGGAGATAGGGGATAGTTATAATAATTACCATCGTATTCTGTAATATTTTGTAACCTTACTTAATTGAGTGTCTCTAACTACCGTATGATCGGGATTAAGCTTTTTAATATTTTGCAAGATATACGGAGGTCTTGACTTGTCTATTCCTCTACTGAATTACGCGCCCAAAACACAGAATGCTCGTGTTAGTGGCTATGAAGTTGGGAGCGATCGCCAACCTAAAATCTATTCAGCAGAAAACCTGTTGTCCTATACCGACATGAATGAGTTGATCGAGGCTGCATACCGCCAGATCTTCTTTCATGCTTTTAAATCCGACCGCGAAACATTCCTCGAATCCCAGTTAAGAAACGGTCAAATCACCGTGCGCGACTTTATTCGTGGATTATTGCTTTCTCAAACTTTTAAAAATAGTTTTTATGAGAAAAATAGCAACTATCGCGTCGTTGAACAGTGCGTACAAAGAATACTAGGAAGAGACGTTCATAGCGAACGGGAAAAAATCACTTGGTCGATTGTAATCGCCACCAAAGGAATTGAAGGGTTTGTCGATCGACTCTTAGATAGTGAAGAATACATGGAAAACTTTGGTTACGATACTGTACCCTATCAGCGTCGCCGAGTATTACCTAGCCGAGATCGAGGAGAATTACCTTTTAATATCAAATCTCCTCGTTACGATGCTTATCATCGAGCAATTTTGGGCTTCCCCCAAATTATTTGGCAAACCGAAGTTCGTCGTTTTACTCCTCAAGAGAAACAACCGAAAGCTGGCGATCCATCTCTATATTTGGATATGGCTCGTAGTCTGCCTAGAAGAGGTAACACACCACCTAAAATTTCGGCTACTAATATTAGCTTAAGCTCTGTACCTTATCGGAAAACCACTGCTGTTTAGATAACTCAAATCTAAAATAAGAATAAGAGGAGATTGCAAATTGGCAGAGTAGTTTAATTTTGATTAAATTACGTTGTGAATTTACGGTCTCCTCTTTGTTTGAGTTAAGAGTTTTTATTTTTTTGATTATTTCCCAATACAAAAACGACTAAATATTCTTTCTAAAACTGATTCGGTTACTTCTTCTCCTGTTATCTCTCCTAAAGCTTGAATGGCACTGCGTAGATCGATCGTCCAGAAATCTAGAGGAAGTCGATCGTCAATAGTTTCTCGAACTTGTTGTAGAGAATTTTTAGCTCTAGTTAAAGCAGCAGCCTGCCTTTGATTAATCGCAATATCTAAATTAGCAGCCGTAGTTTTTCCTGTCAGAATTGAACTTAAGACCGCTTGTTCTAGAGCTTCAATACCTTCATTTTTAGCTGCCACTGTCTGGACTATATGTTGGATTTCTGGGGGATATTCGATCGCTTTAGCGGGGGCTAGATCGATTTTATTGATAACCAAAATTAGAGGACGATGTTTGACTTGCTGGTAAATTTCTTCGTCTTCTTGTGTCCATTTTGCTTGAGCGTCGATGGTAAGTAAGACTAAATCTGCTGAATTGGCTGCATAGCGCGATCGCTCTACACCAATTTTTTCGACAGTGTCGGTGGTAGCCCTAATTCCTGCCGTATCTAGCACTTGCACGGGAATACCCCCTACTACCAGACTAGATTCTACTACATCCCTAGTTGTGCCAGGTAAGTCGGTAACAATAGCGCGATCGCTCCTACTCCAAGCATTCAACAAACTAGATTTTCCTACATTAGGACGACCGACGATAGCTACTTTTATCCCAGTCCGTAATAATTCTCCGCGATCGGCAGTAGCTAAGATTTCTGTTACTTGTTTAAGAGTGGTTCTCAGTTGCTTGCTAATTTCATCTTCATCTAAAGGAGGTAAATCATCTTCAAAATCAATTCTTGCTTCTACTTCAGCTAAGATATCCAAACAAGTTTGTCTTAATTGACGAATAGGATGAGCGAGTTTTCCTTGTAATCCTGCTAGGGCAACTTGAGATGCTTGCGATGATTGTGCGCTAACTAGCTCGGCTACACTTTCTGCTTGAGTTAAATCTACTCTACCATTGAGAAATGCTCTCAGGGTAAATTCTCCCGATCGAGCTAATCTTGCTCCTCGGTCTAAACAGAGTTGTAATACTTGCTGTACGGGTATCATTCCTCCGTGACAGTGAAACTCTACCACATCCTCACGGGTATAAGAGCGAGGTGCCAGCATGATTAATAATAAAGCTTCATCTACTAATTGTTTTGTTTCTGGATGATTGATATAACCGTAGAGAATTCGATGAGAATCCCAAGATTGTTTGCCTGGAGTATGAAATAAACTTTTAGCTATGGCTACTGCTTTTTGACCGGATAAACGAACAATACCAATACTGCCTTGTTGCGGGACTACAGCACTGGCGATCGCGACAATAGTATCTCCTTGAGTTAAAATCATTAAGTGTATATATCTGTAGATATAAATTTAATTTCTATATTTCTTTAATTTTATTTCTTGTGTAGCATATAAATAAAGCAGCAGTGAAATCTTGAAATCCGCGAATATCCTGCATGAGTAAAGATTATTACAAGGGTAATTCGTGCAGATCGAACCGCCTTGTAGCCCCAAAAATAAATAGTCAAAAAAAATATAAGCGCGATCGATCTTGGTTTAAAAAGTGCAGTCGTTTTTTACGCTTACGTATTCCCAGCTTACGAGGAAAACCCATAGTACTATCCAGGGGTTTAGCCGTAGGAGTTTTCGCAGGGTGCTTTCCTTTTTTTGGCTTACAAAGCTTTGTTGGCGTATTATTAGCAACTTTATTTCGTGGAAGTAAAGTTGCAGCGGTAGCAGGTACTTGGATTAGTAATCCTTTAACTTATTTACCTATTTACATTTTTAACTATAAAGTGGGTAAATTTTTACTGGGAGTAGAAAGTAAGTCGATTAGTCAGTTAGATTTTCAATCTATTTCTCAGTTTAAAGAACTAGGTTCTACTGTCGCTATTACTTTAATCTTTGGCTGCTTTGTTGTTGGTTTAGTAGCTGGTTTAATCACTTATTTTGCTAGCCTTTATTTATTGAGCTCGAGAAATAAAAATACAGAGTAAAAGTATCTTTTCATCTAACTATTAGACTAGCAGACGTAGGTATAAATAAACTTACCAGTTAAAATAATCGAAAAATTTATAAATCCATATTTATTACTTATTACTTATTACTTCCACAACGCGGTACTAGCTAAATTTTCTATATTTTTTAAATTATCGTCTCCAGCTAAATAGCCAATACCACGATGAAGATGCAAGCGAAATTGTTGTCTGAGGGTTTCTTTGTTGGTATCTAATTGTTCTTGAAGACATTTTTGTTTTAGAGCAATTAGTAAAATATCTGCTATTTCTCCACCAAAAACATTCCAAGTCATTTCGACATTACTGTCAGCAGGAATTGATTCAGGAGAAGGTGTATCCGCTTGAGCTAGAGAATAACAAAATGCCCATCTACATAAGATATTCCATTGCTCGATTTTAGTAATACGTTTTAATTTAATTAGTTGTTCCTTAGCTGTTTGGGATAGACGAATACGTTCGATTGGTGTTTCCATGATTAGTAGTTAGTTGTTAGTTGTTAGTCGTTAGTTTCACCAATCATCATTAATTCAAATTATCGCTTGAGAATATCACGGACGATAATGTCTTGCTGTTTGGAGTTTCCAGCAAAAGAACGATTAGCAACAATTTTTATTTCTACGGCGGTTCCTCTTTCTAGAACTTCGGGGGGGATAGGTAATTGACCTATGTTAATAGTAAATTGATTATTCTGATATTCGATCGCTTCTGGAGGGATGTCCCCTTCATATTTGGTTTTGTAGTCGAATACACGACGAAATTGTGCTTCATCTGACTTGCTAGTACGGTATCTAATCGAAAAATCGGTTAAGACCAAATCGGATTTACCAGCCATATCTTGAAGTGTTAGGGTCAAATTAGAACCATTACCCGATAAACCCTGGCTTTTGAGTTGGGTAGCCTCCTTTTCTTTTAAAGCATTAAAGACAAAAAATTCTGTAACATCATCTCGTTTGAGAGTGGTGGTTTCTAACCACAGATCGTCAGGAATAGAAAAATCAACTTCTTCATCTTCAGTTAACTTCAGGGTAATTTGCTCTTGGGCAAAGTTACTAAATGATTGCGGTGCATCCCAAACTAAAAGAACAGTACTTTCTAAACGATTAACTAATTCTTGATATCGATCGGCAATTAGCGAACCTGGTGCAAATAAAGAAGCTGCTCCTGTTTTGGTTTCCCATTCATTTTTAGATAAAGTAAACCCTCTATCTTTGAGTTGGGAGAGTGCCACCGTAGCTATTGGTCGATCTGGTGTCAGAGATTTATCTAAGTTAATTAAGGTTAAAGTTCCTAACCGTCCTTGTTTTCCTTTTCTGCCACTTCTTCCTTTTCTGCCATTGTAGCCATCTTGACACTGAAATTCTTCTGTCGTACAGTTATAGTTATCACGACCTGGTTTACCCGTACAACTCTGTTGATTCCAGTAAGAAGAAGCACATTTACAGCCTTCCCCTCCTTCTCCTCCTTGTCCTGGTTCTCCTCCTTCTCCTCCAGTGGCGATAACGTAGATTTGTGCTAGGTGACTTTTATCGGTGGTATAGACAGTTAGAGAACCCCCGTTTCCACCATCGCCACCATCGCCACCATCGCCCCCATTACCTCCATTAGCCTGACGGATATTATAATCGGCATCTGCTTCGCGATCGCTACAAATTGCTGGATTCCCAATACTGCCATCACCTCCAGGTAGACCATTGTCTCCAGAAAGATCGAGAGTCATTGGGGTACCATCGGCAAAAACCGTCAGATTATCACTATTTTTTCCTTTTTGACCATTGGTTCCCGGTTGACCTCGTTGTCCCTGTTCGCCCAGTTCTCTTACTTCCGCAGCCAAACTAGGAGAACATAAGATAGAGTCCGCAGTAGAGGTGAAAAACTGAGGCAGGGCAAGAATTGTTAAGAAGAGAGAAAATTTAGCAGAAAAAAGTACTTTCATTTCTGGAGAATAGCTAACGGACAGTCAATGAGAAATTCATTGCTAGTGATATATGGTATCCCATAGTTTTTTAATGTCTAGTCTGTTTTTTAGGTTTAATTAATTTACTGAAACAACTAAAAGCTGATAGCTAAGAGCTTAAAACTATTGAATAAAATAGACTTAGCTAAGAGCAATGAGTAATTGACATAAAGGACATTTATTTATGCAACTTCTAGAACAAACCGAATTACCCAAACCAGAAGAAAAAATTACCCTCTACGGTGTTAGTTGGGAACAATACGATACTCTAGTCTCAATGTTTATGGATCGATTTCCTGGTTTACGGATGACTTTTCTGGAGGGAACATTAGAAATTATGGGGACATCTTCAGAACACGAACGACTCAAAAAAATGATTGCTCGTCTCTTAGAAATGTACGCTGTAGAAAAAAGAATCACCCTCAATGGTTACGGCAATACCACCTTTCGTAAAGAGGCAAAACAAAGAGGGTTAGAGCCAGATGAATGTTATTGCTTAGGAGAATTAAGAGAAGTACCCGATATAGCGATCGAAATTGTCATAACGAGTGGTGGGATAGATAAGTTATCTGTTTATCAAGGTTTGGGTGTAACCGAAGTTTGGTTTTGGCAAGATAATCAGTTTATCTTGTATCGTCTCCAAGAAGAAAAGTATCACAAAATCGATCGCAGTGAATTTTTACCAGATTTAGATTTAACTTTACTCAGTCAGTTTGTTAATTACGATAATCAAACCGAAGCAGTAATTGCTTATAGAGATGCCTTATCAAAATAAATACTACTCTTTAAGTAAAAGATAATATAAACGTCCATCTCCATGGAGTAAGCCAGCGCGCTCTCCCGCTTCAGTGCCACTACCCAAAAAGACATCTACTCTCCCCGTACCTTTAATCGCACTACCTGTATCTTGGTCTAAAACAAAGCGATCGACTAAATCTATTTTTATCTCTCCTGTCTCTGTCACTACGGGAATGGGGGCAACAATTAAAGCCAGTCCCCCTGGAGGCATCAAGGATTTATCAGTAGCAATAGAGCGATCGCCTGTAACCTCTACACCCAAATTTCCAGTCGGGGCTTTGCCTTCAGTGTTGCGGAAAAAAACAAAGCGTTTATTGCGGGGAATGTATTTATCTAAAGCTTCGGGGTTAGCTTGGAAATAGGCAAGGAGTTTGGGTAAGGTTAATTCTTCTAGGGTAAATATGCCTTCTTTTACTAATTCCTTACCCAGACTAGTGTAGGGATAATTAGTAGTACCTCCGTAACCTACACTCATAGTCGTCCCGTCGGTTAATTGTAATCTAGCCGAACCCTGAACTTGAACCAAAAAAGCTTCCAAGCGATCGCTCATCCAGACTAATTCATTGCCAGCTAAAATACTTTTATTGCCCAATAATCCGTCTTTTCCTTCTAGTTGAGCGCGGGTAGGATGGGGTTTAGACCAATTATCGAAATTAGCAGGTTTGCGGTAGAGAGGATAGCGATACTCCGCAGTAGGGACTCTGCTAGCCCGATATACGGGTTCAAAATAGCCAGTAAAAGAAACTGTACCCCGATCGTCGTTGCCGATAGAAGAGTAAAGCACGAATTCTCGAGCGCTCTTTTGTTGTAATTCTTCTGAGGAATTGGCACTCAGGAGTAATTGACGAAAACGAAATAAAGAACGTCTAACTCTATCTAAAGTGACTCCAGGTACGGGATAGTTACGATAGGCTTTAGCAGCAGAAGGGGTACTGAGATAGTAAAGACTATTATCGAGCGAGCGAATTAGTGCTTGTTTATCTCCTGGTTTTTGGGAGTTACCCCATAACTGTTCGTCGATACCAAGATTATGCCAATTGGTTAATTCTAATTTTTGTAAAGGTCGAGCTTGTACGACTGAGTAACTAATGGGTAGTAAAGTCAAGCCGAGACTGAGGGTAAGGGAAGAAATCCATCTGTGCATAGCAGTTTTCAAATTATCGTCTGCTTTTTTTGTCGGCTATTTTAGCTCTTTTGTTTCCACGGAACAATAGAAATCGCCTGAAATTCCCGAAGAATAGTTATAGGAAATTTTTCCTAATTCCCATAACAATTCTTGTTGCTTTTCATAGGGTAAATGTCCGTAATTTCCTAGCCATTGTTAAACCGCGTCTAATTTGAAATCTATAGTTTTCGAGGTAACTATCTTAAGTAGCAAGTAGCGAGTAGCGAGTAGTAAGGATAGGTTAAGAACTCAAAATGTTTCTAAACCTAAAACTACTGTTTTCTATCTCGACGGGGTTTAAAACAATTATTGCACTATCTACCGAATTATCTGGCAGAGGAATTTTTTCAGCTTTGGGTGATTTCCAAGAAAGAATATACCACCTTTTAAAAGGTAAAACTAATGCTGCGTAACTAGATCCATCTATGAAAGGTGGTATATTCTTTCCGGGAAAAGGCCTTGGCACTCAACCAACGCACATCAGGACGATCGATCGCCTGGCCTCGCATGGTAGAAGAAGGTTCAATGGCTATTACTCGATATCCTCGTTCGGTGATCGGGTTCAATTATTCGATGAGGCTATTCTCACCTCACGTCGAATGAGGGGGAAGTAATGGGAACAGACCCCTTAACCGATGTCGCTGTAATTAAAATCGACAGCGAAGATTTACCAACCGTTACTTTTGCTGATTCCGAACAGCTACAGCCTGGAGAATGGGCGATCGCTATTGGTAATCCTTTGGGCTTAGATAATACTGTGACTACCGGTATTGTCAGTGCTACTGGTAGAAGCAGCGCACAAGGGGACGGCGAATTGCATTCGCCATGTCCAACCACCATGTTGATTTCTTATTTATTTTTGCAAGAGGTCTAATCAACATTTTTGTTTTTCCTCACACCATAGAAGCGGTAAGTTTTAAACGTAGCTGTATTTACCGCTTTTTTTATTCTTTTATAAAAGGAAACATAATTTTGCCGAGAGTTTAAAATGGGAGCATAAACCTGCCACGAGTAATATTCGCCTAAATATTAAGCTTTTGGATCGGCTCATTATTTTATAGCCTTTAAGAGAGTAATTTTGTCAGTTTCTTCCCAAGGAACTAAGCCAAGATCTGTTCTTCCTACATGACCGTAAGTTGCTAGCTGTTTATAAAATCCTCCTTTGATCAGTGCTGGCAAAAATCTCAGATTGAATTGTTTGATGATTCCTGCTAGTCGGAAATCAAAATGCTTTTCCAACAAAACTTTAATCTCTTCGTCGGCAATTTTACCCGTGCCAAAAGTTTCTACTTGAATACTCACCGGTCGCGCCAGTCCAATCGAATAACTAAGCTGTACTTCGCATTCCTCTGCTAAGTCTGCTGCTACTACATTTTTAGCAGCATAACGTGCAGCATAAGCTCCTACCCTGTCTATTCTAGTCGGGTCTTTACCACTGAGGGCTGCACCACTGTGCCGTGAATATTCGCCGTAGGTATCGATGGCGTTTTTTCTGCCTGTAACGCCAGAATGAGCAGCAGGACCACCAATAATAAAGGGGCCATCTGGATTAATAAAAATCCGCGTATCTAGATCGGGTTTAATAATCTCCGTCTCAAAGACGGGGTCAATAACCGTGGCGCGAATATCTTCTTGCAGTTGTTTGAGGTCTGGACTAGCTACAGGGTCGAGGGGGTACTGACTGGCAATAATCGTAATGCTGTGGATACGGCAGGGTTGGCGATCGCAATATTCTACTCCGACTTGAGTTTTGCCATCGGGAGTGAGATAGGGCAGAATATTTTGCACTCTGACTTCTGTTAGTCTTCTGGCTAGTTGATGGGCTAACCAAATGGGTAGAGGCATAAAAGCTGGTGTTTGATTACAAGCAAAGCCAAATACTGTTGCTTGGTTTTTGACGGCGATCTTTTCTATTTCTGTATCGGAGAGTTTTTGTTCGTCAAAGTGACGATATTCACCTTGAGGTAATTCTTTCAGACTAGTGACAATGCTACAAGTTTTAGCACTGAAAGAGGGTTGCTCGTAACCTACTTGTTTAATTACCTGTCGGGCAATTTTGGTGAAGTCTATGAGTGCGTCCGACTCAAACCGTGCTGCAATAAAAACAATAGCCGTAGCCACCGCACATTCAGTAACTACTCGCGTAAAGGGGTCGTGGCGCAAAAAATGATCGACGATCGCGTCGCTGATGCGATCGCATAGTTTGTCGGGATGTCCTTCAGTGACAGATTCGGAGGTAAACATAAAATCTCGTTTCATGGTTCTTCTCCTAACCGATTAGATTTAGTTGCTTCATTAAATAGGAGTGGCAGTAAAGCACTGTTGCCGATTACCACACCGTCAAGCAGATTGAGAGGCGTAACTTGCAGTAAATTCCTCAGACCAGGAATAACTAAGCAGATTAGTTGTAGAGTAAGAGAACCCCCCAGCGCGACGGTTAAATAATGGTTGGCTGGTAAGTGGATGGTACTTAAAGGTTTGGTCGAACGACAGCTTAAAGCGTGGAGTAACTGACTTGTGACTAAGCTCATAAAGGCAATAGAACTGGCATGAGGACTAATGCCATAGCGGGCAATGCCATAGCCATAGGCTGCCATACTACTTACAGATAAAACACTCGACTCAGAAATAATCCGTTGGAAGTCCTGGGAGTTGAGAATAGGATCTTCGGGAGAGCGAGGTGGTACTTGCAGTACTTCTGGTTCTGGGGGTTCGAGGGCTAATGCCAAACCAGGAAAGATATCAGTCACCATATTCAACCAAAGCAATTGCATCGCATTAAGCGGTTGTCCCAGTCCGACTCCATTAGCCAACAGCATGACCATAATCTCGCTCAGGTTGGTAGATAAGAGAAAATGAACGGATTTGCGAATGTTGTTATAGATCGTCCGCCCCTGGCTCACGGCAATAATCATGGTTTCCAGACGGTCATCTTCTAAAACTACATCTGCTACTTCTCTAGCTGCATCGGTTCCAGTATGACCCATAGCGATGCCTACTTCTGCTGCTTTGAGGGCTGGAGCATCATTAATCCCGTCTCCCGTCATGGCGACAATTTTTCCTGCTTGCTGGAGTGCCTGAACGATTTGCAGTTTATGAACGGGACTGATACGAGCAAAAACCTGAACTCGATCGCACAATCCTTTCATTACTTCGGGATCGAGGTGGGCAAGGTGATTTGAATCGAGAATTTCTAAGGGTTTTCCTTGACTCAAATTTAATTCCTTGCCGATGGCATAGGCAGTGGGACTCTGATCTCCTGTAATCATTACCGTCTTGATTCCTGCCTGATGGAAAGAACCCATCAAATCTTTGACCCCGTGTCTGACTGGGTCAGCCATACCTACCAGTCCCAACCAAATAAGGCTTTCTGAGCATTCCCCATCATCGATATGACCATAGGCAGCTCCTAACACTCGGAGAGCCTTACCTGCCATGCGCTCGTTTTCCATTTCGATCGCCTGTCTATCTGCTTCAGTGAGAGGAATTTGCCGACCACATTTGAGTTGGCAACAACAAAGTTCTAGTACTTCTGTAGGATTTCCCTTAACTGCTACTAGTTTTTGCGATTCGTGGACGATATGAACCGTCCGCATAAAATTCCGTTCTTCTGAGCGATGGTCGATTTCTAAGCGAGGATATTTGCGTTTCAATTCTAAGACATCGATGCCAGCAGCGATCGCCATTTGGATCAGCGCATTTTCGGTAGCAGAGCCATTAACTACATATCTGCCATCATGATGGTTATTAACTTTACTTTCATTACACAGAATAGAGACATGAATGAGCTTTAACAGTTCGTCGCAGCCATAAGGATTGAGGGGTTCTCCTTCCCGCAGAAATTGTCCGTCAGTTACTTCTATTCTTTGGTAATCGGTACACAGTTCGACTACAGACATTTGATTGGCGGTTAGAGTCCCTGTTTTATCCAAACAGATAGTCTGTACCGAACCCAAAGCTTCTATGGCATCGAGACGGCGAATCAGCACGTTATGCCTTCTCATTTTGCCAATTCCTAAAGCAAGAGTAGTAGTGGCAACCGTAGGCAATCCTTCGGGTACGGCAGCAACAGCCAAGGAGATAGAAGTTTTGAGCATCTGGACTACACCATAACCCCGCATCAATCCCAAGGCAAAAACTAGACCGCATACCCCACTGGATAAGAGGACGAGTTGACTTCCTGCTCGGTCAAGTTGTCGTTCCATCGGCGTTTGCGGTACGGTAGTTTCTCCTACCAAGGTTTGAATACGTCCCATTTCGGTTAATTGTCCTGTAGCAACTACCACGGCTAGTCCTTGTCCGCCAGTGACTAAAGTGCCCCGATATACCATGTTGGCTCGTTCGGCTAAGGGAACATCTTGACCGGTTAAAGTCTGAGCAGTTTTGAGGACAGGCACGCTTTCTCCGGTGAGAGCAGACTCATCAACACTGAGGCGTTCTGCTTCAATTAATCTGGCATCAGCAGCAACGTAACTCCCGGGTTTGAGGACTAAAATGTCGCCGATGACGATTTCTTGGGAGTTAATTTTGGTTACTTGGCTGGCTCTGATTGTCCAAGCAGAGGGATTTACTAGACTTTTGAGGGAATGAATAATCCGCTCGGATTGACTTTCGGTAGCATAACCCAGGATGGCATTGATCGTTACCACTCCCATAATCACAACCGCATCAATTATGCCCCCCGTAACTAAAGATAGTCCTGCTGCTAGGGTTAGTAGGGCGACAGGCACGGATTTAAAGTAGTCGATAAAAATACTCAGTCCAGAACGGGGTTTAGATTCAGCGAGAACATTTGCACCATATTTTTGGAGATTGTCTTGTACTCTCTCTAAGGACAATCCCGATTCCCTAGAAGTCTCTAACTCAGTTAAAATTGCTGCTGTTTCTTGAAGATGCCAGGATTCTAACGGCATAAGATTAGATGGTTTTGAGGCAGTTTTCGACCAGTTCTGCATTAGCTCGAGTGCTTGTTTGGGTTGTTGTCTGTACTCGTTGACAATAGTTAGGATGAGAGAGGCGATCGCTTTAAGACTAAGCTCTTTCGTAAATAAAATCAGGATATTACCTGTCCAAGAGCTAGCACGGACATAATTAATTCCTGGTTGACTCGATAACCTGAATTCTAAGTATTGTGGCAAATTTTCTGACCGCTTTAGTCCCCTAATTTTATAACGGACTCTTCCCTGTACGCGATTGTGGAGCATCTGCACCAGAGGTTTTGGCTGCTTTAAGGAGAGGCGATGGGATTTTCTGCTTTCTCCACTGGGCAGTTGACGATTGTTCATTTCTGTTAGCCATTGAGCAACTTGAAGACCCTCCATTCTTATTTTAAGAACGCTTGAAGGTTAGTACGTGTTTTTACTTAGCAATTCGTAGTATTTCTCGGTCAGACATCTTTATAATATTTAAGTGTTAGACAGATTGGCAAAATTAATCCCGAAGATGCATAAGATCGAATCAAAAGTCTTGGGAAACAGTTGAAGCAGTCAAAACCAGAACTTCTGAATCAAAAATAAATATCTCAAATAACAATTTACCGATTTGACCGAAGCTCGCCCTCTTTCTAAATCTAAACTCAACCCCCGTCAGGAGCTACGACAGTTAGTTCGCTCTGAGCTAAAAATTTTGCTGGAGAGGGAAAACTGGTCAGGAGCCAAAGCAATTTTGGTGCCAGTGCAGCCAGCCGATATTGCCGAAGCGATCGAAGGATTACCTGAAGCAATACAAGCACTTGCCTTTCGTCTACTTGCCAAAGATGAAGCGATCGCCGTCTACGAATATTTAGCTCCTTCCGTACAGCAAGTTTTACTTAAAGACTTCAGTCGTGAGGATGTCCGTAATATTATCGATCGGATGTCGCCGGATGACAGGGTCAAGTTATTTGACGAGCTACCGGCCAAAGTTGTCCGCCAACTGCTAGCACAACTCAGTCCTTCTGAGCGACAAGCAACAGCTTTACTGTTAGGTTATAAACCTCAGACTGCTGGACGCATTATGACTCCAGAGTATCTTTCTCTTAAAGAGGGATGGACTGTAGCTCGAGCCTTTGAACACATACGTCGTTTAGCATTAACCAAAGAAACTATTTATTCCTTGTATGTAACCGATAATAAGCATTGTTTAACTGGGTATCTCTCCCTCAAAGATTTCGTCACTGCTCGACCAGAGCAAATCATTGGCGAACTGGCAAATCCTCACGTAATTTGCGTCCATACGGATACCCATCAAGAAGAAGTAGCTCGCCTACTTCAGCGTTACGACTTCTTAGCCTTACCCGTAGTGGATACGGAAAATCGGCTAGTGGGTATTATCACTGTTGATGATGCGATCGATATTCTCGAAGCCAAGACTACCAAAGATATTCATACTCTTAGTGGTATTCAACCAGGAGATAATCATTACTTTCAAAGTAACATCCTCAGCATAGTTCACAGACGCGCTTTCTGGTTGATTACTGCGTTTTTAACTACGACTTTAGCCAGCTGGATTGTTAAAAACCAAGAGCAGCTTTTGCGACAAGCGATCGTCTTAGTAGCTTTTATTCCTCTATTAATCGATACTGGTGGTGATGTCGGATGTCAGTCTTCTACCGTAGTAATTCGGGGTTTAAACACCCAAAATATCCGCCAACATGGAGTTTTATGGCTTGTTAAGCGGGAGGCAATAGCTGGAGCTTTGCTCGGCTTAATTTTAGGTTTGGGTGCAGTGGCTTGGGCTTATCTACTTCAGGGTAATTTACTAATTGCGCTAGTAGTAGGAATTAGTCTCCTACTAATCTCCGTCTTGGCGAGTGTTTTTGGTACAGCCTTACCTTTTTTCTTCTCTTGGTTGGGTTTGGATCCGGCTCTAATGTCTGCTCCTTTTATTACGACTATTGCTGATGTGTTCGGCGTTCTCATTTACTTCTATGTAGCCCAATTAATTTTAATGTTTTAAAAACTTCTAATAGACTTCTTGCATAAATCAAAAATCTCGGTTGTGTTAGCTATTAGCTATTAGCTATTAGTTTTGGTTAGTCTAGGTGTCTTGTTGATTTGTTTAATATCCGCAAGATTTACTTTGGCAAAAGGTTTAATATAAAGTATTGTTAATATAATCACAGTCTTCTCGCTCGCGTAGCTAAAAAAGCGATCGCCTCTTCTGAATTTAAATAAAGTTGGGGAATATTTCTCAAACTCAGAATCCACCACTGCGAATCCATTGCTGAGATCAGTTTCCAGGTTGCTCCCCGTCGCTTCGGCAAAATCTGCCAGCAGTTTTCCTCCTGCAGTTGATAGGGAAATCCTAAATTTTTGGCTTTTTCTAACACTGGTTTTTCCATCAACTGTTTAGTCCCTGTTTTTTTTATTATTTTTACCTAGATATAACCTAAAAATAATGTCATGAAATTATAATTTTACTGACATTTTGTTATTTAAATGACAGATTTTCTAGTTAATTAATGTATTTAATCATGAGACTCGTCGATCGCGGTGCAATTTACCAACTACAATTACCTACTCTGGAACTAAAAGAGCAAGAAATTATGAATATGGGAATCGTTCGCTCGTCAAGGAAGCGGGGTAACACTTTAAGAATAAAGTCACAGATTACTCCGTCTTTGTACGGCAGAGCCTACTGTTACCGTCGACCGATCTCTAAAACCCTTACCAAAAGAAGATTTCACGATTTTAGCTTTGTCGGCGGGAAGCCCCACGACTCTACCCGTAGGGTGAGCGTGGGATGAGAGCCGACGCGACAACTTATCGGTTCACGCGGTTGACAATTTTGAGACAAAATCTTCATATAGCAAGGGCTCTGGGCATTGTATAATGGGCAAGAGCGTATCAATGGGTCGCTAGCTACCGAAGATCGGATAAACAAAAACCTAAAGCTAGCAAGCACCTTGACAATCAAACATATGGGGTTGCAGATAAGAAATAGTCTCGATTGGAGACTCGGTATCTGCGTAAAATGTTTGCCGTATAGAGGAAGCATTTTCATTCATCTTGTACCCAGGGACGCTGGGGAATGGGCGAGAGGGATGCTGAGGTTTCCTCAGCTTATCCAATCGAGCCGTTGGAAACTGCCTGCTGACAGCGTACTGTCGGGGATGTGCGGTACTTGTACTGTTCATCTAGGTAAGTGCTACGCAGGAATGCCTTATCGTGAGATAAGGAAGCCCAGACTGTACCGCTTGCGGTCAGTGTGGGAGAACGTCACACCGCCAACAAATTGTCAACCCTTGCAGGAACTTAGAAATGTATAGACGTTTTGCACATTATTTAGTCTTCATTTCCTAGTTAATTTTTAGTTCTCGATCGAGATAAAATAGCCATTTTTTAACCATTTAGTTTCTGTGGCTTAACCTTGCCTAGATATTCTAGCTCAATGCGTCTAAAAAATCTCGAACATTAAAAGTCGCAATTTATCTATTTGGCAATTTTTAACAGACTAAACCATGGCTAATATTGAAGACATTCGCTTCGCTACTTTTAACACCTCCTTAAATCGCAACACGGAAGGAGAATTAATTGAAGACTTATCTACTCCAGATAACTCTCAAGCTAAAGCAGTAGCGGAAATTATTCAAAGAAGTAATCCAGATGTGGTCTTACTTAATGAATTTGATTTCGATTCTGAAGGAGAGGCAATTTCTCTGTTTCAAGAAAACTATCTGGGTGTTAGTCAAAATGGAGTCGATCCCGTTGAATATCCATATGTTTATCTGGCACCATCCAATACAGGAATTCCTTCCGGGTTCGATCTAGATAATGATGGTACTACTGATAGTGCTGGCGATGCTTTTGGTTTTGGCTTCTTTCCAGGGCAGTTTGGCATGGTATTGCTATCTAAATATGCGATCGATACGGAAAATATTCGGACTTTTCAAAAGTTTTTATGGCAAGATATGCCCGATGCATTACTGCCTGATGACCCCAATACCCCCGAACCCCGAGACTGGTATTCAGCAGATGAGTTAGCGGTATTTCGTCTTTCTTCTAAAAGCCATTGGGATATCCCTATCGAAATTAACGGGGAAATTATTCACGTTTTAGCCAGTCATCCTACTCCCCCTGTATTCGACGGTGAAGAAGACAGAAATGGTCGCCGTAACCATGATGAGATTAGGTTTTGGGCAGATTATATTACTCCTGGAGAGGGTAGTTATATCTACGACGATAATGGTAATTTTGGTGGATTAGCAGATGGCGAACGCTTTGTGATTATGGGGGATCAAAATGCCGATCCATTTGATGGGGATAGTACGGATAATGCTATCTTGCAGCTTTTAGATAATCCTTTAATTAATACTTCTGTTACTCCCCGTAGTGAAGGAGGAATAGACGCAGCTACCCGTCAAAATGAAATTAACGATACCCATCAAGGCAATCCTGCTTTTGATACCGCAGATTTTAACGATGCTAGCGTTGGTAATTTGCGAGTAGATTATGTTTTGCCTTCCAAGAATTTAGAAATTACCGATGCTAGAGTATTTTGGCCTACTAGTGACGATCCTTTATTTGAGTTGGTAGGAGATTTCGATCCTAATTTAGAACCTACGGGCTTTCCCAGTTCCGATCATCGTTTAGTATACACAGATGTTAAAGTCGAACCAGAAAAAGTAAATAACGATCAGCTTCGCTGCCTCGCTACGCGAGATCGCGCTACGGTAAATAGCATCGATTTCCTGGGAGAAGTATCTTTCTCTACAGGATTGACTTTTGGGGATACGGAAGTAGGGGGAATTTCTGGTCTTACTTACGATGCTGTCAGCAATATTTATTATGCCCTATCAGACGATCGCGGTAATATTAACGATGCTCGTTTTTACGATCTGGCGATCGATCTCAGTGATGGTAGTTTGGATGAGGGTGATGTAGAATTTCAGGATGTTACTACACTACTAAACCTTGCGGAAAGACCCTTTGCTCCTGCTTCTGTCGATCCAGAAGGAATAGCTTTGGCAAATAATGGAACACTATTTATCTCTTCCGAAGGAGATGCTAACAATTTAATCGATCCTTTTGTGGCACAATTTAGTCTGGACGGACAAATTTTTAATGAACTACCTGTCCCAGAAAAATTCTTGCCCACCGTAGATGGTAGTAGTGGTATTCGTAATAATAAAGCTTTTGAAAGCCTCACGATTACTCCCGATAATCGTTTTCTCTACACGGCAGTAGAAAGTGCTTTAATTCAGGATGGGTCAGAAGCTTCCCTCGAAGATGAAAGTCCTGTCAGGATTTTACAGTATGATTTAGCCACGGGAGAATCAGTAGGAGAATTCCTTTATTTTACCGATCCTATTCCCGTTTCTCCCGATCCTGCCGATGGTTTTGCCGATAATGGTTTGGTAGAACTTCTGGCGATCGATAATACTGGTACATTCTTGGCTTTAGAGCGTTCTTTTGCCGTTGGCGTTGGGAATAATCTCCGACTATACGAAGTTCGTACTCAAGGTGCAACGGATCTTAGTGGTGTAGATAAGTTAACCACTACAGAGGGGGAAACAATTGATGTAGATGCTATTGCCGAAAAACGTCTGTTACTCGATTTTAACGATCTGGGTATTCAATTAGATAATAGCGAAGCAGTTTCTTTTGGTCCCACTCTAGCCGATGGCAGACAGTCTTTAATTGTCGCTAGTGATAATAATTTTAATGACAATCAAATCACTCAGTTTCTCGCTTTTGGCTTAGATCTAGAAACTATTCCTTCTGTCTCTGCTACCCTAGAAACTCCCGACGAAATTCGCTTTGGCGATCCAGCCAATCCCGATCCCAATAACGCCCCCGATGCGGACGATCCAGCTATCTACCTTCATCCAGAGGATCCTGAAGAGAGTTTTGTAATTACTACTTTTAAAAATGGCGGTTTGAGGGTTTACGATCTAGCAGGAGAAGAAATTCAAAGCATTACCCCTGAAGATATTCGCTACAATAATGTCGATATTGCTTATAACGTGCCATTTACAGGCTTTGTCAATCCTGGTACTACTGTCGATCTAGCGATCGCCTCAGACCGTGCCAACGATACCATAGCCGTTTTTATCATCGATCCAGAAAGCAAACAATTAACTAAATTAGACGAAGGATTTGAATTTCCCGAATCCATATTTGGCGTTGATGATGGAGAAGCAACTGCCTATGGATTAGCTACCTACAACAGTTTAGTAGATGGCAAAACTTATGTTTTTGTTTCTCAAGCAGATGGTAACAAAATCGCCCAATTAGAAATTACGCCTACTACTGGTGCTGTTGATAAACCCATAGTTAATGCTAAAGTAGTTCGTACAATTGAGGTTCCCGTACCAGAAGGAGAAGAGGCGGAAGACTTTCAAGTAGAAGGAATGGTAGTCGACCGCGAAACGGGCTATCTTTATGTCGGACAAGAGGAATTTGGTATCTGGAAGTATTCGGCTGAGGTTAATGGTGGTGACGAACCCATTTCCTTAGTCGATGTAGTGGATGATATTAGCGATAGTAAACTCAAAGCAGATGTAGAAGGATTAACTATTTACTACGGTGAAGATGGTAATGGTTATTTACTGGCATCTTCTCAAGGAGATAATACCTTTACTATTTACGACCGCGCTGGTAGTAATAGTTATTTAGTGAAATTTGCGCTCGATAATGTGGAAGAATCTGATGGGGCAGATGTAATTAATGTTCCTTTAGGAGATAAGTTTCCTGCTGGTTTATTAGTTATTCAAGATGGTTCTAATGAACCTCAGATAGTTTTCCCCGATCCCGAAGATGGGGAGATTCAAAACTTTAATACCAACTTTAAATATGTCAGTTTAGCCGATTTTGCCGATATTTTCCCCGAATTACCCGCTTACGAGCCTAATGATTTCGATCCACGCAATCCCCAACCCAATACTCTCATCAACGGCATAGCTAGCGGAGATACCACTCAAGATTCTACAGTTCTGTGGGCACGGAGTACTGTTCCTGGCACAGTTACTTTTGAATACTCTACCTATGCCGACTTTAGTAATATTATTGGTACTATCGATGCCGAAGTAACCAATATTAATCTTCCTGTTAAAGTAGAGATTAATAATTTAACAGCAGGAACAGATTATTACTACCGAGTAACCGACGCTGCGGGAGACAGTTTAAGCGGAGAATTTACCACCTCTGCTGAAATAGGAGAGTTTCAGGGTTTACGTTTTGGTGTATCTGGTGACTGGCGTGGAGAACTGGCACCCTATCCAATTATTAATAACGCAGATGAAAGAGATTTAGCTTTCTTTGTCGAACACGGAGATACTATCTACGCGGATATTGCTTCTGATGCCGTTAAAAATCCCGATGGAACCAGAAAATCACAAGTAGAAACGATCGAAGAATATCGTGCCAAACATAGTGAAGTTTACAGTAATCGTTTAGGATTGAATGCTTGGGCAGATTTGCGGGCTTCTACTTCAATTCTGGCTACCATCGACGACCATGAAGTGACTAATGATTTTGCAGGGGGTGCAGATGTCTCTACAGACGATCGCTTTGCGGGAGAATCTGGTTTAATTAGGGCTTGCTGAAAAAGTCAGAGTAAAACATTAGTTCTATTGAGCGATTATTCAATCAATGTAACAACTATAGTTTATTATTATCTTTAACTGGCTAAAACATAATGTTTAATAATCATAAACCGAGAAAATAGTCTTTTGCTCAAAAGTAAGCACAAAAAAAAGATACAAAGCCTCCTTCAAAAGAGTAGAAAGATTCATTACTAAAAAAATCATAGCAGTTTAAAGGCTTCTACTTGTTGTCTAAAATCTTTAGACTCATTAAAATTGTCCCAACTTAAACGGTCTAAAAATACATAGTTATCAACACAGCTAGCCGAAATTTTGGCTCCAAATTCTACTGAAGAGCCAGCTTTGCCTCTGATTATGGGACGGACATGAGGTTGATTAATACTAACAATTCGGTCATCAATACGATTAGTTTTGTTTTCATACATCCACAATTGTTGACGGTATACTTCTGAGACTACTAGTAGGTTTTTATAGTCTTTTTTACTTAACCACTTCATTTTTCTTCACCATTGAGCGATTAATCTTATTAACTAAATCTATGTTGATTCTTTGCCTGAAGTGGGATAACATCGACGCATCAAATGGTGCTTCATTACTATAGCTTGATAATCCTATAAAATACTGTAGATAAGGATTCTCTCGAATTTGTTCTACTGTTTCTCGAGCGCTTGTACCTAACTTTTCTTTAATTATTAATGAGGCTAATGCCATTCGGAATGTTTTGGCTGGCGCACCCATCTCTTCGGAAAACAGACAGGCATATTCTTCTTCAAACTCTGACGCCCGGTATTAGTTGAGCCATCATTACCCAACGGTTGTTTTCCGACAGCTTTCCCTCAAAGGGAAGCTCGAAGTTTTCTGGTGGCTTCAGGGTTGGCTCTTGTTTCCGATACACGAGCGCCAATTTTTGCTGCAAGGATTTTGACTTATTTTACCTATTTTTCTGGCATTGAAATCAACTTTTTGAACCAGCAAATCCAGTCAAGATCAATGTTTGAGATTTATTCAGCAAGCCCTAAATATTATC
>JASJDJ010000123.1 GCA_030065635.1 Xenococcaceae cyanobacterium MO_188.B32 | reverse complement strand
CGCTCTTGTTCTCTTTTCTGACCCTGAGCGCGTACGCTGTTTACTCTCCCTTTTGTAACACTATATTTTGACATACAAGCTTCAGCCCAGATAAGTTTCAAAATGAGAATTGCTGTCTTCTTTCTTCTTCTTCTACGTTCACAAGAGATTCTTTGTCTTCTTGATTGGCAAAAAACGGACGATGGGGAGAACCATACCAAATCGTAGTAAAGAATGGCTTATGTTTTTTTTGTTGGAGACGCATAAATTTCAGTGCTTCTGCCACAATTACTTTAGAAGAGTCCCCCTTAAACTCCTCAAATTTACCATTTCGACTCAAAATTGGATTGAGCTCAAAGAAGTTGGTTGTGGACAACCATTGCTCGAAACCAAAGCGTCCAGGATTGTAAGGATCTGTAGCCAAAATAGGAACACCAGGGCCTTGAATACCATCTAGATGCCATTTGCCAAAATGAGCAGTCGCATAACCTTGCTGACGAAGAGCCTCGGCTAGAGTGCGTTCTTGTAGTCGTAGGGCATGACTATGGTTAATAACTCCTGTTCGATCGTTAGAACGTCCTGTTAGTACTGTTGCACGAGTAGGCGAGCAGTTAGGCGCACCTGCATAAAAGCGATCGAATCGAAGCCCATTTTTTGCCATTTCATCTAGATTAGGAGTCTTCAAAATAGGATGATTATAGTAACCTACTTGACCCCAGCCCTGATCGTCCGACATGACCAAAATAATATTTGGTTTTGAAGTATTGATAGCTATATTAGTATTTGCAGCGACATTATAGGTAAATACTAGTACAATAACCGCAATTATGGTTATAACAAAAGCAAGTATTTTCATCTATTAAGTTTTCCTCTTTGACACGTCCATCGCTAAAATTTATTTACCAGGGTGAACGCAAAAGTTTCTTACGTTTCAACTCGGTTCTTTTTAGGGATCGAGATTTCAAGAGTCTAGCGATTTGCACTTTTGCCTTTATTGAGACATCACATGATACACTATTCTCTCAATAAGCTTCCGATTAATAACCTTGACTTGCCTCTGCTATCGAATCAATGTCTTTTGCTAAAGTCCTTGACTATTAATTATTTCATACTACTTGGCAATTGTGAATAATTTATTTACCCTTACTACATTGCCCCTCTCACTTTCTCTACGTAATGTTCAAGTTTTGAAAAGCCTGACTTTGACCCTTTTTTGCTCTCTAAATAAATAGAAAAAAATTACCTAAAAAAATATACTGTATGGATTTCCTATTTCTTATTTCTTTCAGGGTAAAGTGAATCTAATCACACCACACTGCGAGGACATATGCCCAGTTCTCTTACCAAAAGTATTAGTCAAAATCTACAGCCAACCTCAGCCTGGGCAATCATATTAGGATTTTTTTTATTTTTAACCCTGTGCTTCTTAGTGGATGCAGGTCGCATTCTCATTCTCATTTTTCCTTTGGGTTCTTTAGCTATAGCTATATTTCTCTATCTGCGTCATCCCCTGCTTTACACGGGTTTTACATGGTGGATGTGGTTTGTCGGCCCGTTTATCCGTCGCCTGATTGACTATCAAAGCGGTCATCCTACCCCAGGTCCGTGGTCGCTAACGCCAATGTTAGTGACTTCTGTTTCTTTTATTACTTTAATCCGATATTTGCCTAAATTCTTAGATCGCCAAGATACTTTTCCGTTTATTCTTAGTTTGGGTAGCGTTTTTTACGCCTTTCTCCTGGCATTAATTGATGAAAAGAGTATCATCAGTTCCAGCCTAAACTTTTTAACTTGGGCAACTCCGATTTCTTTTGGTATGCATATAGTCATCAATTGGCGAAATTATCCTCAGTACAGTAAAAACGTTCAGCGAGTCTTTCTTTGGGGCGTTACTGTTATGGGATTGTATGGTGTCTGGCAATATTTAGTCGCACCTCCATGGGATCGATTTTGGCTGAAAAGCGTGGGTAATCTTACTTACGGTCGTCCTGAACCTTTGGGAATTAGGGTGTGGAGTACGATGATTATTCCCCAGAAATTTGCCGTTGTGATGATGGTAGGTTTACTGCTGTTATTTATTATTCGAGGGAATCTGCGATTTATTGCTGCTGGAGTTGGTTATTTAGCTTTTCTCTTAACTAGAGCGCGTACTGCCTGGATGTGTTGGGTAATAGGGCTACTGATTTTATTGCCTTCTTTGAAAAATAAGTTTCAGATGCGGATAATTGCTAGCCTGATAGCGTTAGCAATAGTTGTCGTTCCCTTAACTAGCATCGAGCCATTCTCTACTGTCATTGGTTCTCGGTTAGAAAGTTTTTCTGATATCAGCAATAGCGATAATAGTTACCAAGCAAGGCTCGAAGGTTACAACGAACTAATTGGTGCTGCTGGAGCTGAGATTATTGGTAAGGGATTGGGAACTAGATTAGAAAGTAAAACTAGCCAATTAGCTGCCTTCGACAATGGCTTTTTAGTAATGGTTTTTACCTTGGGTTGGTTGGGTACTATTCCTTACCTGACAGGAATATTTATGCTCATCTTTAAACTGCTAAACAGTTCCGTCACTGGAAATTGCTATTAGCGAAGGAAGAAAACTTCCTCCTAACAATTATTTAGAAATTAACTATGAAGATTTAGTTCAATCTCCACAAGAAGGAATGTTGGAAATTGCTAACTTTATTGAGTTAGAAAATCCTCAGCCCATGATTGATTTTGCAGTTAGTACTGCTAATCGTTCTCGAATTGACCGATGGAAAGATACTTTTGATAATCAGCTTTTAAACGAAATTAAAGAAATTATGGAACCAACAATGACTAAGTTGGGATATCAATGGGACACCTCAAAAAAATCAAGCTACACCGATCGGGTTAGTCGCTGAGGCAAGTTAAAAAAAATTTGATGGTGATTCCTAGGTAGTGAAAAATGAAAAGCAAGACAAAAAAATAGGGATGTTGCCAAAAACACCCCTAGGTACAAGTTGAGTAATTACTATTTACTTGACTTTAAAAAATAGCTGCAAGCTTTTTAACTATTAGCCTTAATTGACGCACTTGTTTGATTGTAAGCTTCTAACTCAATTTGAACTGGTTTTAAGTCCCATATTTCTCGACAGTATTCATTAATAGTGCGATCGCTAGAGAATTTACCCATCCGTGCAGAATTAAGAATAGACATACGAGTCCATTTTGCCTGGTCTTTATAGGCTTTAGAAACTTCTTCCTGACAGTCAATATAAGCTTGGAAATCTGCCAAAAGCATATAAGGATCGTCATAGAGTAAACCATCAATGATAGGTTGAAATAGTCTGGTATCGCCGTGGCTGAAATAACCTTTGGCAATGCGATCGATCACGGCTTTGAGGTCTTGATTCTGCTCATAGTATTCCATTGGTTCGTAACCTTTGGATTTCATCCGATAGACTTCTTCGGCGGTTAACCCAAAGAGGAAGAAGTTTTCTGCTCCTGCTTCTTCCCGAATCTCAATATTAGCTCCATCCAGAGTACCAATAGTTAAGGCTCCATTCATGGCAAATTTCATGTTACCCGTACCAGAAGCTTCTTTACCCGCTGTAGAAACTTGTTCGGATAAATCCGCAGCAGGATAGACTTTTTGTCCCAGAGAAACATTAAAGTTAGGAATAAAGACTACTTTGAGACGACCTCTCACATCGGGGTCTTTATTGACTACTTCGGCTACTGCATTAACTAACTTAATAATCAATTTAGCCATAAAGTAACCAGGAGCAGCTTTTCCGCCAAAAATAAAAGTACGAGGAACAATGTCAACGCTAGGGTTCTTTTTAATGCGATTGTAAAGATGGATAATATGTAAGACGGCTAAATGCTGACGCTTATATTCGTGAATACGTTTAACTTGCACATCAAAAATAGAGTTGATATTAACATCAATATTGCGAGTTTTTTTGATGTAAGCGGCCAAATTAGCTTTGTTTTGTTGTTTTATTTCTCGCCAACGACGACAAAACTCGGGATCGCCCACATATCTTTCAATTCCTCTCATCTGGTCTAAATCTTTTAACCAGCCATCACCAATTTTTTCTGTAACTAATTCAGAAAGAAGAGGATTACTCAGTAGTATCCAACGACGAGGTGTTACCCCATTAGTTTTGTTGAAGAATTTTTCGGGCCAAAGTTTAGCAAAGGTTTTAAGAGTATCTTTTTTGAGCAATTCCGTGTGTAATGCAGCTACTCCATTAATAGCATGGCTACCAACACAAGCAAGATTTGCCATCCGTACCTGTTTTTCTCCGCCCTCTTCAATAATTGATAGTTTGTTCAACAATTCTTCGTCTTCAGGGAACCAAACTTTAACATCTTCGAGAAAACGGTGATTGATTTCGTAAATAATCTCTAGATGTCTAGGCAAAAGTTTTTTGAACAGTTTGACAGACCAACGTTCCAACGCTTCTGGCATTAAAGTATGGTTAGTGTAAGCTAGGGTTTTTTGAGTAATATCCCAAGCTTGATCCCACTCTATACCATGTTCGTCTAAAAATAAGCGCATCAACTCTGCTACTGCTACAGCTGGATGAGTATCGTTGAGTTGAATGGCTGCTCTTTCGTGGAAGTTATCTAAAGTAGGATGGAGATGGAGATGGATACGGATTAAATCTTGAAGAGAAGCAGAAACAAAGAAGTATTGTTGAGCTAATCTTAGTTCTCTCCCTTGGGGTGTATTGTCATTGGGATAGAGGACTTTAGAGATGGTTTCCGAACTCATCTTTTCTGCTACTGCCCGGTCGTAGTTACCAGCATTAAAAGCTTCAAAGTTAAATTCTTCACTAGCTTCTGCTTTCCAGAGACGGAGAGCATTGACCGTATTAGTTTGGTATCCTGGTACTGGTGTATCAAAAGGAATCGCTTTAACCGTGCGATCGCTAATCCAGCAAACTCGATAGTTACCCTTATCATCGTGATAAGTTTCGGTATGCCCACCTAATTTAACTTCTACAGAATCTTCAGGACGGGCAATTTCCCAAGGATTACCAAACAATAACCAGTTATCGGGAATTTCTGCTTGCCAGCCGTCTCTTAAGGCTTGGTGAAAGATACCAAATTCATAACGAATACCGTAGCCAATAGCAGGCATTTCTAAGCTAGCGAGAGAATCGAGAAAGCAAGCAGCCAACCTGCCCAAACCACCATTACCCAAGCCTGGATCTGGTTCTTGTTCGATTAAGTCCTCAAGATTGAGACCAGATTCAGCCACTACTTGGCGTATTTTATCGTAAATACCCAGATTGACGAGATTATTACCTAGATGACGACCCATCAAGAATTCTGCTGAGAGATAGCAGACAACCTTAACATTTTCCTCGTAATAGGTTCGCCCAGTTTTGACAAAACGATGGAGGAGTCGGTCTCTAACAATATAAGCCAGAGCATTATAGTAATCGCGGAGTGTGGCAGTAGATTCGTCTTTGCCCAGAAGATAAAACAAATGATCGGCAAAAGCACGTTTAAGAGTTTCTATACTCATACCCGTGCGGTCATCTTCTATTTGAATATTTCCTTGGACACGAATATTAGTAGAATCTTGACTTGAGATGGAACTGTTAGGAGATTGACCAGTCTGTTTAGAAAAAACATTCATAATCTATTTATTGATTCTGGTGTTGACGTTATGCAATTAAGAATTAGTTTTTAGTGTTTACTATCTTAACCTCGAGGCCCAAGACCAATTTTGCTTGCGTAAATAGCGCGATCGCCTAATTCTTCTTCTATTCTTAGTAAGCGGTTATATTTGGCTACTCTTTCACTACGACAAAGAGAACCAGTTTTAATTTGTCCCGCGCGAGTTGCCACGGCTAGATCGGCAATGGTGGTATCTTCTGTTTCTCCCGAACGATGAGAGATAACAGAACGATAACCACTGCGAGTAGCTAAGTCAATAGTTTCTAAGGTTTCAGTGAGAGTCCCAATCTGATTGAGTTTTATTAAAATGGCATTTCCTACTCCCGATTCGATACCTTTTTGTAGTCTGGTAGGATTGGTCACAAACAAGTCATCTCCCACTAACTGAACGCGCGAACCTAGCCTATCAGTTAGCATTTTCCAACTACTCCAATCTTCTTCATGGAGTCCATCTTCAATGGAAATAATCGGATATTGATCTACTAGTTGTTCTAAATAATTAATAAAATCTTCAGAAGTATGGGGCGAACCATCGTAAATATACTGGCCATCTCGGTAAAATTCACTAGCAGCCACATCCATAGCTAAGGCTACTTGTTCTCCTGGTTTGTATCCTGCTTGTTCGATCGCGGTAATGAGTAAATCTAACGCCTCTTGGTTAGAACCCAAGTTAGGAGCATAACCACCTTCATCTCCTACCCCAGAAAGCAAGTTTTTCTCTTTTAACACTTTACTCAAAGAGGCAAAAACTTCTGCACCCCAACGGAGTGCTTCTCTAAAAGAATCTGCCCCTACTGGCATAATCATAAATTCTTGAAAATCTACATTATTATCCGCGTGTGCCCCTCCGTTGATTACATTCATCATGGGTACGGGTAATACATTAGATAGGGGACTACCCAGATAACGATAGAGAGGAAGTTGCAGTTCTTCGGCTACTGCTTTAGCTGTGGCTAAAGAAACCGCTAAGATTGCGTTTGCGCCTAAATTCTTCTTATTAGAAGAACCATCGCGATCGATCATTTTATAATCGATCGCTACTTGGTCTAAAGCATCCATATCTACTATTGTCGGGGCGATTTTTTCACGGACATTTCTCACTGCCGTGAGTACTCCTTTACCACCGTAGCGATGATGGTCTTCGTCTCTTAATTCATGGGCTTCAAATGTACCTGTAGATGCACCACTAGGGACTTGAGCCAATCCTACCGCACCACTTTCTAATCTTACTTCTGCTTCTACCGTTGGACGACCGCGAGAATCTAAAATTTCTCTGGCTGCGATCTCTTCGATTAGTACTTCTGTTTGACTCAGCATAGGTTCTCCTTTTCGTTGTTATGGTTATGGTTATTGGTAGTGGACAATAGTTAGGTAAGCAGGAGGGTAGAGGAGCAAGGGAAAAGAGGGGCAGGGGAACTATAAAAAATTAATCTTTCTACCTTGTCTTCCCTATCTCCCTTACCTCCCTTATCTTCCTCAACCGTTCAATTTAGATTCACACAAGAACTCTATTGTGCCATCAGAATTACTGATGAGCGTGGCTTTAAGATATATTTTGTTTTTTCGATAATCTTGGCAGTTTCTGGGGGACAAAAATCTTCTGGTGTAGGTAAGCTGGTATCGACTATACGATACCAATTTTGTTGAGAACTAGACAGAGTTGGTAAGGCCAATTCTACTTTTTCCCAAAAATTATTCAGCATAATATACAAATATTCTTTTTTATAGGGATAATTGAGGGCAAAAGCTAAACAATAAGACTCATTTTCTTCATTTTCTTGGCTTTCCTCTTTTTCTTTTTCTTCTGGCAAACTAACTTCATCCCAGCGAATATGAGGTTTTCTTTTATCAGTAGTAGAAAGAAACTTTTCGAGCCGAAAAATTTCTCTAGCTTGAATAAAATGAATTAAACCCTTAACAAAGCGTAATACATCTAAATTTTCCTCGACTAAATCCCAATCAAACCAGTTAAGTTTATTATTTTGACAGTAAGTATTATTATTTCCTTTTTGTGTTCGTCGGACTTCATCCCCCATCAAAATCATGGGAGTCCCTTGAGAAACAAATAAAATCGTCAACATATTTTTAATTTGTTGCGTCCGCAATTGCTGGATTTCAGGGTCAGTTGTTTCTCCTTCTACGCCACAGTTCCAACTAAAATTATGATTACAGCCATCACGGCTATTTTCTCCATTGGCTTCATTATGCTTGTGATTGTAAGAAACTAAGTCATTGAGAGTAAAACCATCGTGACAGGTAATAAAATTAATACTGCGATTTGGTTCTCTTTCTGGTTGAGGATAAATATCGGGACTGCCCATAATCCTATTCGCCACTTTTTCGGTCATGCCTGCATCGCTTTTGACGAAACAGCGTACATCATCCCGAAATTGCCCATTCCATTCCGAAAAGCGATCGCCCACAAAAGAACCGACTTCGTATAATCCTCCTGCATCCCAAGCTTCGGCAATTAGTTTTGTTCCCGATAACATGGGATCGGAATCGATCGCCCAAACAATTGGTGGATGTTCTAAGGGTAAGCCCCAATAATCTCGCGACATGACAGAGGCAAGATCGAAGCGAAAGCCATCTACGTGCATTTGATTCACCCAGTAGCGCAAACAATCCATAATCATCCCCCCAACTACAGGATGAATGGCTTTAATCGTATTGCCACAACCACTATAGTTGGTATACAAAGCGGGATTCTCTTTTTCTAAGATGTAGTAGGTTTTATTATCCAAGCCTCGAAAGGATAGGGTAGGTCCTTTCTGATTGCCTTCGGCGGTATGATTGAATACTACATCTAAAATTACTTCTATTCCTGCTCGATGAAAAGCTTTGACCATATCGCGAAATTCATTCATCGGTCCCAGGGGATCGCGACGGGAACTATATTGGCGATGGGGGGCAAAAAAAGCGACAGTGCTATAACCCCAATAATTAGTTAGAGAAGGAGAGATAACATCTTGCTCATCAAACTGATGGATGGGCATTAATTCTACTGCCGTAATTCCCAATTTTTGCAAATAAGGAATCTTTTCCACTAATCCAGCATAAGTACCTCTTCTTTCGGGAACAATACCAGAGTTAGCACTGCGAGTAAAACCCCCGACATGAAGTTCGTAAATTACACTGCTAGCATAGGGTGTTTCTAACAGGCGATCGTCTTCCCAGTCGTATGCACTGGGGTCGGCAACTACCCCCTTAAAAGCATAAGCACAGTTATCTACACCATGAACACTGGCAGCCTCACGACTATAATTGTCATTATTAACAACCGCTTTAGCAAAGGGATCGAGCAAAACCTTAGAATGATCGAAATAATATCCCCTCTCTGGTGCATATACTCCATATGCCCGATAAGCATAAATCTGACCGGCACCAATCTTAGGCACAAATACATGCCAATAATATGAAGTTTTATTTAGTTTTGGATCGAACTGAATAATTCTTTCGGGTGTAGCTGCTTCTGGTGAGTCAAACAATAATAACTCAATTAATTGGGCTCTTTTAGAGTAAATACAGAAGTTGACACCATCGGGATAAACTGTAGCACCTAGAGGATGACTTATACCAGGTAAAACACTGGGATTCATTGAATATTTCCAGATAGAGAACAAAAGTTGGCTGATAACTGATGTGGGAGGTTGGCAATGCCTTTTAACTAGCTGTCAGCTATCAGCTAAGAGCTTGTTTGAGTGAAGTGGATTTTAACTTCAACCTCACCAACCCCCCACAAGTTTAGACCAGAATACTCATTGCTGCTTCTTTCTCGGCCATCGACAAGATTAGATCGATCATGCGGTTAGAATAACCCCATTCGTTGTCATACCAAGAGACAACCTTAAAAAAGTTACTATTTAATTCGATCCCCGCTCCCGCATCAAAGATACTCGAATGAGAATCTCCTGTAAAATCAGTAGATACTACGGCATCTTCGGTATAACCCAAAACTCCCTTCATTTCTCCTTCCGCAGCTTGTTTCATTGCTGCACAAATTTGTTGGTAACTAGTAGCTTTGTCGGTACGGAAAGTTAAATCGACGACAGAAACATCGGGAGTGGGTACGCGAAATGCCATACCTGTTAGCTTTCCTTTGAGTTGAGGCAAAACTAAAGTGACTGCTTTAGCTGCCCCTGTAGAAGCAGGAATAATATTTTGGGCTGCACTGCGTCCCCCGCGTAAATCTTTTTTACTAGGGCCATCTACTGTAGGTTGAGTGGCTGTCATAGCATGAACTGTAGTCATTAAGCCTTCTGCCAATCCAAAGTTATCATCGATCACTTTAGCAATGGGAGCGAGACAATTAGTAGTACAACTGGCATTAGAAACAATCCGGTCTTGTTTGGGATCGAAGGTTTCGTGATTAACGCCAACTAGGAGAGTTTTAATCTTATCTGGGTCTTTAGTAGGTGCAGATAGTACTACTCTTTTTGCTCCTGCTTGCAGATGTTTGCTGGCACCTTCATGGGTAGTAAATAAGCCTGTAGCCTCAACTACATATTCCACCCCATATTCTTTCCAAGGCAATTGTTCGGGATTTTTGACCGAAATGCAAGGAATAAATTGACCATTAACTACAATACCATCTTCTTTAGCTTCTACTGTGCCAGGAAAACGACCATGGGTAGAGTCGTATTTAAGTAGATAGGCGATGTTTTTGGGTGGTACTAAATCGTTAATACAAGTAAATTCAATGTCAGGATTAGCTAAACCAGCGCGAAATACTAGTCTGCCAATGCGCCCAAAGCCATTAATAGCTACTTTGATAGTTGCCATAGATCTAACTCCTTCTCGAAACTATCGAGTTTATTAGTGTAAATATGCTGGCGAAAATAAATTTGACTATTTTCTTTTGTAGATTGTTTTGATTGTAGAGGGTACTTATCTTTATTAAATCTGCAAATTCTCTTTTTTTGAAGTAGGTAAAGTTTAAGAAAGAATTAATTAATTATCTACATTTTTACTTGGCAATTGATTACGATAATAATCTAAAGGCAAAGTGTTTGACTCTTCTGGAGGCTTTAAACTTCCTAATGGTGCAGATCGATCGCCTGATGCTTCCTGGGTAGAGTTATCTCGATGGAATAGTTTAACTCGTCAACAACAAGAACATTTTGTTCCCCTCTGTCCTGACGTGAGTTCGACGAAGCAAAAAAATTGAAATTTTTCGAGTTTAAATGGTGGTTAGATATACTTGAAACCCTCATTTTTCCGTAGAAAAAATTATAACTCCGAATTCCGAACTCACGTTGTCCTGATTTTGTAGTAGAGTTACCCTCTCTTTCTGATACCTAGAAAGCGACTCGAGCGAAAATGGAAGAGTATAGAAATAATGGTGCCAAACTATGATGGTTAATCGATCCGCAACAAAAAGTAGTCGAAATTTATCGTTCCGAGCGAGAAGTAGAAGTTTTACAATCTCCTAATACAGTATCGGGAGAACATATTACCTGATTTTAATTTAGATTTAGCAGAAATTTTTGAGTAAAAATGAATGAAGAAAGCGATCGCCCTAGAAAAATTAAAACAATCGATCGACATAAAGTTAATTAAATTTTTTTAGGTATTTCCTGTTAAGATTTTAATTAACCAGTAAGATTGTAATTGTTCTGTAGCAATTTTTAGGGCTTGGACTAAAGATACATCCAAGTCTTTATTGTGAAGATCGATTACTAATTGATAAATGAGTTCAAAATTAACTCTATTTTCTTTATTCATTATTTGAAATTTACCATTGGGAAGATTATTTAATTTATCTCTTTCTTCTCTACCAACTCTTCCAGTTATCAAAGGTCTTCTAATATCTCGCCACAGCCAAAAATTAATATCTGGGCAATTGATAACTAGTTCATTATAATTTTTGATACGGGAAGTAAAAGAACGGCTATCTATCTGTAAAAACCCAATCGAGAATTTTTGCTCCTTGTGGTTAATAACAATCTGTTCGGGAATTCTTTTTTTTCCTAAACGAAGATGCTCTATCTTAATATCTTTAAAACGAGCAAAAGCTTCTGCAATAACCTTGATTTTACCAACATCATCGCTATCACTAATAATTTGTAATTTATGATAATTATTTTCGATTAATTTTCTTTGCTTTTCAAGATAAATAATTACCCAATTTTTTGAAGGCGTGGCGGTCTCGGTAACTTCTAAATTTAGATTATTAAATAAGTCAGTAATACCAGTCAAAAATCGTTGAAATTGACTTAGTTTTATCTCTAACTTATCTAATCTTTGTTCTATTTCTTCTTCTTTGGGGGAAATAATATCTGAAATTGATTTAGGCAAAGGTATACCATTTACCTTGTAACGATAATAATCTGCTGCTTTATTTAAAACTGTACGAATTGAATTGCCAGACAAAATTTGTTCTAATTCATCGCGAGTAAACAATGTTTCAACATCAACACCAACAGTTTTAGTTTTTAACTCTAAAATTTGTCTGAGTTCGAGTTTATTTGGTTTTTCTAAATAGACTTGATGTTGAGATATTCGCTGGATAATTGAATTATCAAAAACTTGCTGAAACTGTTGCCAGCGGTCGGGAAATAAATTAAGTAGAATAAGACTATTAGGAACATGAGTAAAAAGCTCTTTAATTGCTTCACCAAAACCAAGTAAGAGTTGCTTATTATAAGGTAAACCCAACCCTTCTAACTGATCGAAGACAATAATTATGGGTTCATCTAATAGAGAAAGTTTACTAAGCACGGCAATAGCTTCTAAAGAAAAAGCTTCTTTACTAATTTCTTCATGCCAATTATCCAATCCAATTTTATTCGATTCTTCAGGATGCAGTTCATCTGCTGCTAACCATCTAGTTACCAATTTCTTATAGTTAAGATCGGAATAACTACAATATTTAATAATGCCTTTAATTATTTGTTTAGAATAACCAGCAGCACCATAGCGATCGAGCCACCATTCAATCGTAATTTTTTCAATGTATTGCCAATATTCTCTTTTTTTTTGAGTTCCTTCAGAACCCAAAATATTATAAATATTGAGATGATTATCCTGAATACCCTCTAAAATATATTGTTCTTTTTGAATATTTCTTTTTTGTGCTGTTTCCTTAATGATTTGAAAAAAGCTGTTAGCCAATAAATTTTCTAATTGAGTACGCTCGTTATCGGGAACTTTTTCAACTAAAGACTCTAAAATTCGACTATAGATATGATAAATAATCGCATCGGGATTATTAGGTTGTCGAATAAAAACCAGGCGATTAACTTTAAGCAATTCCTTAGCTAACCGCATAATCAAATGAGTTTTACCCGTACCAGAATCGCCAATAATTACCGCCCCTTTACTCTGATGATTGAAATCATTTTTTATTTCGGCAAGAAGAGTTTTTAGGAAATTGAACTGACTTTGATAAATAGAATTTAAATCTGCATGAGTTTGGAAAGGATTATCTACTCTATTACTAGCAAAAGGATTAGATTTATCTCGAAGATGATGAATGGTTTTTTGTTCCATTATTATTTCTTTTATCCTATTTTAACTCTCAGATAAAACTTCTCCAAAAGCAAAACCAGGAGCAGCAAGCACAAAGATAGTAGAAGGTAAATTAGCAACTCTGGCTTGCAATGTTTCGTAGTAATGAGTGTAATTATCTCCTGGTTTTGCCATCCCCAAGAAAATTAAGTCAGCATTTTGAGAAGATTGGTGCAGAATATCGGGAAAAGAGCGTCCCTCCGCTTCTATTACTTGAGATACTACATCAATACGTAGCCTCTTAACAAAATCATTTAAATTATTTTGGGCAGCAGCAGCAGCAGCGAGATCGGGTACTACTAATTTGAGATGAATTTTGGCATTACGCCAATTAATATCGGTACGCAACAAATAAGCAAGTAATAGCATTAAACTACCATTATTCTGCATACCGCCCCACCAAACATCGATCCGACGGCGATAACCAAAACTATTCTGGGTATTTTCCCGAAAAATTACGATATTACGCTTACTATTATGAACACTAGCAATTAGTTGACAGTATTGTTCGCGACGAGATGGTTCTTCGCTATCACCTAGAACAATTGTATTGGGAACCAAAGGACCTAAACCATAGGCTTCGATCAAGCGCAATGCACCATCAAATGGATTATTCGCTGTAACAACTCGAACTAAAGATTGTATTCCTCTTTTGTCTAAATAGTCGCGGATGGTTTTTTCTAATTTGACCTGTTGACCTAAATTCCGAGAACCGCTAGGAAGAATACTAGAAACAGTCATTAAACCACGATTGTGGCTAAAACCATCGGCTAATTCAATTAAAGACCAGCGTTTTTGTGGTGCGCCAGAAAGTACTAGTAGATGGGGTCGCCAATTTTTTGGATCGTCTTGATGGTCTACCTGAAAAATTCCTTTACTAATTAAAGCCATCCACAGCCCACGACGGACATCTCCCCAGGTGGCACGAATTTCTCGTTGTTGTAACCAAAAATAGATAATTAAAACAATAATAGCTGCAACCACCGTAGCGATCGCATTAATTAAAAACATTACCCCCAAACAGCCTATCGCCCCTAGGAGAGATAAAGACCAATGCACCTTAAAAGTGGGACGAAAAGAAGGACTTTCTAAAAAACCTTCGATCGCTGCTGCCACATTGAGTACTAAGTAGGTAGTCAGAAAAAACATACTCAGCACTGGGGCAATTAAATCTAACTTATTGACACAAACGGCTGCTACAGCGATCGCCAGAGTTAAAATAGTGCCGTTACGGGGTTCATCTTCTCTACCATGACCATTACCTAAAAAGCTCAACCAACGGGGTAAAACTCCATCTCTAGCTAACGCCTGAAGCACGCGAGGCGCACCTAAAATACTACCAATAGCACTACTCAGAGTTGCCCCCCAAACTCCCAGTAAAATAGCAGGACCCCAAATAGCTATTTTCTGCATGACCAAAGGATTATTAATTAAACTGGCGGTATCTGCTCTAATTGCCAAAAAAATCGGCAGAATCATGTAGATTAAATATCCCGTTCCTACCGCAGCGAGAGTCCCCGTCGGAATAGAACGGATAGGATCTTTTAAGTCGCCAGACATATTTACCCCTGCCATAATTCCCGTTACTGCCGGGAAAAATACCGCAAATACAGTCCAAAAGGGGGCTGCATTTTCTGGTGGGGGAATAAATACTTGAGGTGTGGCATTAGGCAGAGGATGCCCAAAAACAAATGACAGCAAAGACAAAGCGATCGCTGCCATAATAAAATACTGAGCTTTGATAGCAATATCCGCAGAAGTAAGAGCCAGTATTCCTACCAAAACTGTAATAATTAAAGCTACATATAATTGGCTCAGATTGGGAAAAGTTTGCACCACACTCTCGGCAAAACCGATAGTGTAAAGAGCTACGGATAAAGCCTGAGCAAAATACAAAGAAATACCAACAGCCCCTCCTGTTTCTAGCCCCAGAGAACGACTGATCATGTAGTAAGCACCGCCAACCCGCACTACTCTATCTGTAGCGATCGCACATACCGATAGAGACGTGAGAAAAGTAATAGCAGTAGATAGTGTGACAATAATTAGCGTGTTAATCAGACCAGCATTACCCACCACCCAACCAAAGCGCAAATACATGATTACACCCAGGATGGTCAGAATGGAAGGAGTATAAACTCCACCAAAAGTACCCAAACCAGAAGCATTCGTCTCTAAGGAAGAGCCAGAATTAGATTTTGAACCAATACCGAAAGGTAGTTTCACTGTTTAAGGGCAAAAAGTAATTTCAGTAACAACAATTGTTTCCCAGTCTAATTTATTTGTAATCTAACTCTAAGGGTAAATGCTAATAATTCTGGAGAAAGATTTGCGCGATCGACCAATACCCCCAAATTCTAATTTTTTACTCTAGAAATTAGGAAAATCGATGTTACTATAAGAGTTTGCAGTATTATATTTATCTAGATAAAAATATGGCTTTGACTCAAAAGCGCAAGCAAGAACTAATCACCGAATATCAAGTCCACGAAACCGACACTGGTTCTGCCGATCTTCAAGTAGCGATGCTTACCGCTCGAATTAATCAACTAACTCAGCATCTTAAAAATAACGATAAAGACCATTCTTCTAGACGAGGACTACTTAAAATGATTGGTCGTCGTAGACGTTTATTATCGTACATTAATAAACAAGACTCAGAACGCTATAAGCAGTTAATTGGTCGTCTTGGTATTCGTCGTTAATCATTACCAAATTTTATGTCTTCTGAAGAGAAACGGGGCCGTTTACCTTTTGAACCCCGTCAAAATAAGAAAAAAACTCCAAAAAAAGCTCCTACTAAGGTTGAAAGCCAATCAAAATCAACCAAGACATCTCCAAAGTCCGAGAAAAAATCAAACCGTAAGGCATCAAATGCTCGTTCAGTAGATGCCTCTGATGCCAGCTTATCCGCTATTCCTGATGTAGTAAGCAAGAGAATGGCTCGTCGAATGGCTTTCTTTTGTGGCATTCCTACAACTTTGGGGGTCTCGTCCTTTTTTATCTTTTATTGGATATCTAGTCATCAATGGCTAGTATTGCCTCCTTATATAGCCCTATTTGTCTCATTGAGTTTATTTGGGCTGGGGTTTATCGGTTTGAGTTATGGACTCTTTTCTGCTTCTTGGGACGAAACTCAAGTAGGTAGCTGGTTAGGTTTAGAACAAGTTAAAGTTAATTGGCAAAGAACCACTAGTGCTTGGAAAGCTTCCCGTAAAAAAGCCAAGGAAAATTAATTCATAGTCACAATCTCCGCCCTGAAGGACGGAGCTTTAATTAAAAATTAAAAAAATCATTTTGAATTTTTAATTTTGCATTTTTAATTCCGAGGGAATTCTCCTATCCTTGCCCTGAAAAGACAAGACTTACATCGAAAGTCCCGAAGATAAAACAGTTGTGGTGAAGGAGATTCTTTGCATAAGCCAACTATTGAAACCGTAGGTAAATACCAAACCCGTACACTTATTTAAAAACATCCCCAAAAGAATTAAATTATGATTATAGTCATGAAGGTCGGTTCTCCCGATGTAGAAATTAAGCGTATCAGCGAAGAAATGCAGCAATGGGGACTGATACCAGAAAAAATTATTGGCAAACATAAAGTGGTAATTGGATTAGTGGGCGATACCGCCTCTCTCGATCCCCTGCAAATTCAAGAAATTAGTCCTTGGATTGAAGTAGTACTGAGAGTAGAAAAACCCTTTAAGCGTACTAGCTTAGAGTTTCGTCATGGAGAGCAAAGCGAAGTAGTAGTATCTACCCCGAATGGTGCGGTTACTTTTGGTAAAAACCATCCTCTAGTCGTAGTGGCGGGCCCTTGTTCGGTAGAAAATGAAGAGATGATTATAACCACAGCCAAGCGGGTTAAAGCTGCGGGAGCTAAATTTTTAAGAGGTGGTGCTTATAAACCCCGTACCTCTCCTTATTCTTTCCAAGGTCATGGTGAAAGTGCTTTAGGTTTACTGGCAGCAGCTAGGGACGCTAGTGGCTTGGGTATTATTACTGAGGTAATGGATACAGCTGATGTAGAAAAAATAGCTGAAGTTGCCGATGTGCTACAAGTTGGGGCGAGAAATATGCAAAATTTTGCCCTCTTGAAAAAAGTAGGAGCGCAAGATAAGCCAGTATTGCTAAAACGGGGAATGGCTGCGACCATCGATGATTGGCTCATGGCAGCAGAGTATATTTTAGCAGCAGGTAATTCTAATGTCATTCTCTGTGAGAGAGGAATTCGTACCTTCGAGCGCAAATACGCCCGTAATACTCTAGACTTGGCGGTTATTCCCGTCCTCCGCTCTTTGACTCATTTACCCATAATGATCGACCCCAGCCACGGTACAGGCAAAGCTGAATATGTACCTGACATGGCTAAAGCAGCGATCGCTGCGGGTACGGATTCGTTAATGATCGAAGTTCACCCCAATCCAGCCAAAGCCCTTTCTGATGGCCCTCAATCCCTCACTCCCGAACGTTTCGATCGCTTGATGGAAGAACTAGCGGTAATTGGTAACGTGATGGGACGTTGGCAAGACCGAAATATGGCTGTAGTTTAAATAGCCTATCCATAACCAAGATTAAATTACTTGAGGTTGGGCTAGGATTGATGTATTACCCAACCTATTTTCTTATTTTATTGTCGGCTGTTGCCTCCCTTGGTGTGCGTTCCCTTGCGCGTTGACCGCGTGCGGGGTTGTACCGCTATTTCCTGCTCTCTCTGAACGTTGACAAAATTATAACTAAGAACTACAAACTACTAACTCCAAACTTACATTTGCTCATAGTTAACTAAAGCTTTAGCTTGCCTTTACCAAAAGTTGAAAAAATGTAGTGAGTTCATGACAAAAAATTAGTTGGTAAGCAATTCTATCTTCAGTTAAGGAAATAACTTTCACCAACTGATTGAGTTTTAAAGTTATGTTCGACTGCTGCTAAAGTTGGCCAATTTAATTATTTGTTGCGATCGCCAAATAGGTAAATATCCCTTGTCAAACTAGTTAAACTAAGCCACCTCGTCACCAAGGCGACTCGTCTTCAGAACCGTACATGAAGTAGGGTAGGTAGCCAGCGAGTTACCAGTCTGGGCACTTTTCCAACCACCCCCCTCCAAACTACACATGACCCGACCGTGCGACGTAGCTTGACCGTATTCTTTAC